>CAZUOY010000035.1:0-18077 GCA_964622315.1 uncultured Oscillospiraceae bacterium
TAATAAGCGTCAACTACCCCGAGGAGATACAGAAGATGGCGGAGAAGGTCGCGGGCCAGTCATTCGTACAGGACACGGCGAAGTACGCGACAATCGCCATGGCGGACGGTATGGAAAGCGGCGATGGCAACAATATGGCGGCTATGGGCGCGCAGATGGCTATGGGCATACAGATGGCTCAGCAGTTCGGCGCGACACCGACAGCGCCCGCAAGCACCGTACCCGCGGCGGCAGCCGAGACAGGTGACCGCTTCTGCCCGAAATGTCGGAAGATGACAAGCGGCAAATTCTGCGCCGACTGCGGCACAGAGACGGTTTAAGTGTTAGAATAGAATTAAAGCGAAAGCGCGGACAAGCTGTCCGCGCTTTTTTACAGTCTAAATTCTTCTTTCAGCATTTCCTCAACCTCGCTTTGGGTTGAAAACAAAAGTGCCCTTTTTGCCGCGGCTTCAGCTTCGTCGCGGGTAAATTTTGAAAGCGCAAGCTTAATCCTTCCGATACCCGCCGCGCTCATGCTGAGCCTTCTAAGCCCCAAGCCCACGAGCAACAGTGCGCCCATAGGCTCGCTTGCAAGCTCACCGCAGACGGACAACTCCTTTTCGGCCTTTCCAAACGCCGCGATTACGCCCGAAATCGTTCTCAGCATAACAGGCGAAAGCGACTGCTGATAAACGCTTACCGCTGAATTAAGCCTGTCCGCCGCAAAAAGATATTGAGTTAGGTCGTTTGTGCCAATACTTGCGAAATCAACCTCGCCGGCAATGCTTTCGGCGTTAAGCGCCGCGGACGGCGTTTCTATCATAACGCCAAGCTCGACTTTGTCGCTAAACTCAACTTTCTCATAGGTAAGCTCATCCTTAACCTCATTAAGAAGCGTCCGTGCTGAGCGAATATCCTCAAGCGTAGAAACCATGGGGAGCATTAGTTTAAGCTTTCCCTTCCTGCCCGCCCTGAGCGCCGCGCGAAGCTGAGTTTTGAAAAGCCGTTTGTTGTCCAGTAAAAAACGTATCCCGCGTTTTCCGAGAAAGGGGTTATCCTCCCTCTTCACGGCAAGATAAACAGGGGTTTTGTCGCCGCCGATATCGAGCACACGAAGGGTAAGCGGTTTTCCGTTAACGCCTTCAAGCGCCGAGGAATACAGCTCATACTGTTTCTCCTCGCTCGGCTCCTGCGGCACGTTCATAAACATAAACTCCGTACGAAGTAACCCCACAAAATCAATGAGCGGCGGACTCTCCAAATCTGCGAGTTTGCCCGCGTTAAGCCCTATTAACACCCTTTCGCCGTCCTTCAAGCGCGCCTCAGTGCTCTCAGCCGAAAGCTCAGCCGCCTGCTCGCCGCCAAACCGACGCTTTTTGAGTTCAAAGCGTTCGAGGGTCTGCGAGTCGAAAGAAGCTTCAATCTCGCCCGTTTCGCCGTCGAGCAGTACCCTTTCTCCCTCGCCGATAATCTCGGTTGCACCCAAAACGCCCACCGCCGCTGGGATACCGAGCGCCCGCGCAATGATAGCTGTATGTGACGAGGCTCCTCCGCGCTCGGTGATAATTCCGAGGACTGTATTTCGGTCAAATTCAGCCGTGTCGCTTGCGAACAGCTCTCGCGCCACAATAATGCAAGGCGTTTCAAGCGCAGAGACACAGTTGTTCTCTGTCCTTGAAAGACAACGAAGAAGTCTTCGCTTAACGTCGCGAAGGTCGTCCGCGCGCTCAGCGATAAGCTCGTCGTTTGTTCCCTCCACAAGCGCGATAAACTCGTTAAAAGCGGAGCTTACCGCGTAATCGGGCATAATCAGCTTCTCTATCGCGGCTTCGACAATCGTCTCTATCTCCTCGTCAAAGAGTATCTCCTTTTGAGCAAGAAAAACCGCTTCGCGTTCGTCCTTTTTATCAGCAAATAAGGAAACCGCCGCGTCGATTTCGTCCGCCGCCGCCTGTCTTGCATTGCGCCACTCTATGAGTCTCCTGTCCTTTTCGGCGCGAGGAAACAAGACCCTATTAGGCTCAGACGTTTCAGCGCAAAAGATATGAGCCGACCCGCTAACAAAACCCCGCGATACTCCGAGACCTTTAAGCGTTTTCACCTATCCACCTCCGTTAGCGCAAAGCTTCCAGCGCCGCCGCGACTCCGTCCTCCCAGACGGGAGCAACCACAATATCCGCTTCTTCCTTTACAAAATCCTCGGCGTTTCCCATCGCGGCAAAACAGCCCGAGTATTCCTTCATAGACAGGTCGTTTCCGCTGTCTCCGAAAGCAATTACGTCCTTTTTATCAATTGACAGTTTATCAGACAGCCTTTTTATCCCCGTTCCCTTGCTTATACCCTTCGCCGTCAGTTCCATTTCGCCGAAGATAAACGCCGAGGTAAGGTCGGTCTCTCTTTTGATAAGCTCGTTTGCGCTTTGGCCCTCGTTTTTATCCTTAAAGAAAAACGCAATCTTTTCGACGTCGGTGCTGCTGCTCAAAAGCCACTCGCCTACGCTCGATACAAGCGTAGTTTTTCGACTTATCTCGGCGAACATCTCCGTTTCCGCCTCGTCAGCGCCTTTGGGCGGAAGGGAAAAGCTGTCGCCCGCAAAATTAAGCACCACGCCGCCGCTGTAATAAATATAGCCGCCTATCTCCTCTCGCATCATGGAAAACGTCTTTATCGCCTGCTCGTTGGAAATAAGAGCTTCAAAAAGCGACTCGCCTGTTTTAGCGTTTATTATCCTTGCGCCGTTGGAGAGTATCATATAGTCAATATAGGGCACAGCCCTGACGCAGGCGGGAATAATCGCCTCGCACCGTCCCGTGGAAACAGTAATAATGTCGCCTGCTTCATGCCGCGCCTTGAAGGCGGCAATAAGTCTTTCGCTCAGCGGACGTCCCTTATAGAAAACCGTGCCGTCTATATCAAACGCTATTAACCGTCTGCTCATTCGTTAATTCCGCTTTCAATCAGATTTATCAGTGAGTCTACCGCCTCTCTTTCGTCGGAACCCTCGGCGGAAAGCTCGACCTCTACGCCTTTTGAAAGCCCCGCCGTAAGTATTCTGACGATGGACTTAGCGTTAACCGCCTCACCGCCCGCAGTATTTTTAATCGTTATCTTCGCCTCGAACTCTTTGGCTCTTTGAACGAAGTCGGACGCGGGACGCGCGTGCAGCCCCGAGCTGTTAACGACAGTCGTCTTTCTTGAATACAATGCGTCTTCCCCCTATTCGTACTTGTTTTTATCCTTATGATATACCGCGGCAAAGCCCTTTGGCTCAATTCCGAGCCCACAGCTTCCGTCATCTCCGTAATGCTCGCAGCCATTGCAGTTCCTCGGACAGCCCGCCTTTTTATCCCGTCTTAACTGGATGAATGACGAAATGAGCGCGGGCAGAATAAGCACCGCCGCGAAGATAATAATAAGCTTGGTTTCTAAATTCATAAATATCACCTCAGTCGTTATATCGATTATAACAGATAGACTAAAAAAAATATACAAACTTAATTGACATATTTCGTCTTATATGCTAAAATACGTTACAATCGTTATAAAGTAAAGACTGTGACGAGGAGTAGTAGGCGGATAAACTCAATCCCAAGAGAGCGGCCGTTAGCTGAAAGAGCCGTGTTTGAGTCCCGCGGAAGTAGCCTTTGAGTCGCGAACCGAAAGGATTTTTCCGAGTAGACTTCGCCGTGGTTTGCACACGTTACAAGGCAAGCGGAATTGTTGTTCCGGCTAAGCGCGCGCTTCGGCGCGAATTCGGGTGGTACCGCGCAATTGTTTATTGCGTCCTGTTGAAATATCAACGGGGCGTTTTTTATTTGTTCTTTTAAAGGGGCAGAGTATGATAGCAAGCAAGTTTCTTACAAAAACAAAATTTGATTCATACGAGGATTTTCTGCGGAATTACTATCTGCAGTATCCCGATAATTTTAACTTTGCCACCGACGTGGTGGACGCCTACGCTCAAAAGGAGCCCGAGCGCCGCGCACTCGTTTGGTGCGACGACAACGGGGCGGAGCGCATCTTTACCTTTAAGGATATCTCTGACATCAGCAAGCGCACGGCGGCGTATCTTAAGAAGCTCGGTATCAAAAAGGGCGAGCGTGTAATGCTTCTTTTGAAGCGGCGCTGGGAATACTGGCCCACCGTTGTGGCGCTTCATCGCATAGGCGCTATTGCTATTCCCGCCTCCTTTCAGCTGAAAGCCAAGGATATCTCATACCGTGTAAACGCCGCAAATGTTAAGCTTATAATCGCCGCAGACGACGACTTCATTATTAATCAGGTGGAGATTGCCAAGCCCGACTGCCCCTCGCTCGAAAAAATCGCGCTCATAAGAAAGCGCCGAGACGGCTGGGTGGAGTTTTCCCGCGGAGTAGACAACACTAAGGATGAGTTCACCGTAGACGAGAGCCTTCGTTTCGACGACCATATGCTCATCTACTTTACCTCCGGCACCGACGGCTACCCCAAAATGGTCGTCCATTCCTACACCTACCCTCTCGGTCATATAACCACGGCGGGCTACTGGCAATGCGTCACCGACGGTGGTCTTCATTTCACAGGTGTGGATTCCGGCTGGGCAAAGTTCGGGTGGGGGCTTATCTACGGTCAGTGGCTTTGCGGAAGCGCCGTTCTTGGCTATGACCAGGAGGGAAAGTTCAGCCCGCGCCACCTGATTGACGTTATAAAAAAGTATAAACCGACAACCCTTTGCGTTCCCGGCACTATCTATCGCTTTATGATGCACGAGGGGCTGACGGGCGAGGATTTTTCCTCTGTTACTCACTGCTGTACGGCGGGAGAACCGCTGACCCCCGCGATAATTGATGACTTTAAGCGGATAACGGGTCTTGATATACACGAGGGCTACGGCCAGTCGGAAAGCTCAGTGCTTATAGCAAACTTTCCGTGGTTTAAGCCCCGCGCAGGCTCTATGGGAAAGCCGTCGCCGCTATATAACATCGTGCTTGAGGACGCGAACGGAAGACTGTGCCCTCCCGGCATGGAGGGTGAAATAGTTGTAAGAAGCCTTCAATACGGACTGCCTGAGGGGCTCATACAGGGTTACTTCCGCGAGGGTAAGGTGCATAACGCCTACGGCGACACCTTTGTCTACCACACGGGCGACCTTGCCTACCGCGACGAGGACGGATACTTCTGGTTCGTCGGCAGAAATGACGACATAATCAAATGCTCCGCCTACCGCATTGGCCCCTTCGAGATAGAAAGCGTGCTTCTCACCCACCCCGCCATTATGGAGTGTGCCATTACGGGCGCGCCTGACGAAATACGCGGACAGGTGGTAAAGGCAACGATAGTTTTAAAGCCCGGCTACACGCCCAGCGATGAGCTGACGAAGGAGCTTCAAGACTATGTGAAAAAGCTTACCGCGCCGTATAAGTATCCGCGAATAATCGACTATGTTGAAAGCCTTCCCAAAACGACGTCGGGCAAAATTATCCGCAAGGCGATAAGGAAAACCGACGAAGCAAAATAGCCGCAAAGTCTTCGTACAATTCGGAGGTTTACATGAAAAAAGTATTATCTGTCCTTCTCATTCTAACAGTGCTTTTCACCCTCGCTTGCTGCAATTCTGCTTCTGAGCAACTTCAGAAGCCCTCAGAAAAAGAGAGCATAAGCGTAGGCAAGCTTTCCCCCCAACACGAGTTTTATAATGAGGTTGTCGAGTTTGACCCCGACTGCAAGGACTACATTACCGAAATACATATGTACGACGAGCAGATTGACGATTATTTCGTTATACATCTGAGCCTTCCGCCGAACTACAAAGAAGGTGAAAAATATCCGCTTGTGGTAATGACAGACGGCGTATGGCGGCTCAGCGACCACCCTGAATTTCGCGTTCTTATGGAAAACGGAGAAATCGAGCCGGTAATCTTCGCGAGTGTGGGCTATCCAAACGGTTATGAATACACCGAGATACGCGAGCGCGACCTTGTTCATCAACCCGAAAACTTCCTTAACTTTATTGTTGATGACCTCGTTCCTTATATTTTGGAGAATTATCCCGCAAGCGAGGAGGACATGACCCTTGTCGGTCATTCCTACGGCGGGTTTTGGGGATTTTATTCACTGTTTCATTGTGACGAGAAAGGTAAGGATATCTTCACTAACTACTTTATTGGAAGCCCCTCGCTTTTTGCCATTACGGACGGCGAGCAAATCGACGATTTTGAAGCGTCATATTATGAGCGCCACAAGGAACTCAGTAAAAACGTATACGTTTCGGTTGGCTCCCTCGAACCGCAGGATTTTATTCAAACAATAAACTGGTTTATAGACAAGCTTCAAGAACGCGATTACAACGGTCTTACTCTAAAGTATGAAATCATTGAAGGCTTTGACCATAACCACGTATATAAACCCTCCTTTAAAAATGCTTTATATATGTTTTACGGCACAGATAAATAAAACAACCGCTCCCGAAATTCGGGAGCGGCTTTTTTATTTTGTGTTTTCCGGCGCTCGGTAGTTTCTGTCTACGTTTAAAACCGAGTAGTAATGCGAGCTTTTCTCCTTCACGCATTTTATAATTGCTTCCTCAAGCGCCTCGTCGCTTGTTTTTAGGTCGCAGGGCACCTCAACGTCGTAGATAAGGTTAATATGGTCGTGTGTTTTTGATATTCTGAAGTCATGTATCGCGAGGCGTGAATCAATCGACGTAATTGCCGCTTTTACCTCGTCAAGTATACGGTTGTATTCCTCGTCGCGCTCAGACACGGGGTCAAGATGGATAACGAGGTCTACGCCGAGCTTTTTCTTTACGTTGCGCTCGATATTGTCAAGCACCCCGTGGCAGTAAAGCGAATCCTCCTTCGCCGACATCTCCACGTGAACAGTAGCAAAAATTCTGGCGGGACCATAGGAGTGTACGACAAGGTCATGTATGCCAAGCACACCCTCAAAGCCCACTATCTCGCCGCAGATGGAATCTATCAGCTCCTCAGAGGGCGCCTCGCCGAGCAATGGGCTGAGCGAATCCTTCAATATCGAGTAACCAGAAATGAGGATAAACAGCGCAACAACCGCGCCGATATAGCCGTCTATCTCAACCTTGAAAATATACTGAACCGCCGCGCCGATTAAGACGCCCGCGGTCATAAACACATCATTTCGACTGTCAGCGGCGGAAGCGAAAAGTGAAACCGAGTTAATCCGCTTTCCGACTTTTCGATAAAAGCTCGCCATAAACAGCTTAACCAATATCGCCGCGCCGAGAACAATAAGCGTAACGGGTGAAATCAACACCGCCTCGGGAGTAACAATATTCTCTACCGAGCTTTTTAAAAGCTCTGCGCCGATAATAAGTATAGCTATCGCGATTACTGCGCTGGACATATACTCAACCCGCGCATGCCCGAAAGGGTGCTCCTTGTCGGCGGGCTTCTTTGACATTTTGAAGCCAAAAAGCGTTACCGCGGAGGATGCGGCGTCAGAAAGGTTGTTGACCGCGTCCGCGATAACCGAAATGCTTGAGGAAAGCACACCCACCGCAATTTTGAAGCCGAAAAGAACGAGGTTTAAAACCAGCCCCACCGCGCCCGCAAACATTCCGTAACCCTCGCGGGAATTGTCACGCGTTCTCTTTTCGTAAAGTCTCAGTAAAAAATCGCTCATAAGCGTTACCCTATTTCTTCGGCGTAAGGTTTTCGATTGTTATTCTATCGTAGCCGTAGCCGTATTCTATCTTTTCATTTTCTGCGCGCAACGCAATAGCCTCATTCACCTTGCCCTGCACGATATAGTCACGCAGGTCCTCGGGCACCATGTCGCTTCTGTAGAAGAAGTAAAATCCGTCGGAAAACTGCATAGCCTCGCTCACCTGACCAATAGCGAGCGAATTAATTGTCTCCACCAGTGTCGCGTCCATCTGGTAGCCTAAAATGTTGCTTCCGTTGATTGAGGTCATTCCGTTCGGATAGCTGTCAGCCATCGGGTCTTCGTTATACTGCTCCTGAAGCTCGTGAAACCTTGAGGGGTCCTCGGCGAGAGCAGCCGCTATCTTCTCGGCAAGCTGTTTCTTTTGGGCGTTCACAGCCTCGTCTTCGCTCGTGAGTATTCCCAATATCTCGTAATGAACAACCTCGTTTTCAGACGCAAACGAGGCAATGTCCGCCTCGTTCACGGTGGCATATTCGCTCTTTGAATAGAGATATTCGTTGAATTTGCCTGTAACTGTCTGCCTTACAAGATGCTTTCGGTAAAGCGCTTCGTTAAGATAGTATGAGGACAGCGCGCTTTGGTATTCCTCCTCGGAGCCGTAATAGCTTTTCTCATCGTTCATGTAGGCGTCAACGCTTGCTTCTTCTTCCTCAGTCAAGCCGAAGCCCTCCTCAATAGCCCAATTGTAAACGGCTATTTCTTGCTTCAAGCTCTTTTCAAGAACGCTGAAGAATTGCTGTTCGCCCATCTCCTCAAAATACTGTGGGTAGCTTTGCAGGAAATAATCGCGCACAGGTAACGCCGCATAGCGGTACTCGTCCGCCATAACCTCATAATCGCCTATCTTCATAACCATTCCGTCGCGGTCGAGCGGGGTGCTCAAAACGCCGAAGGGCAAAAAGAGCGCGAGTGCCGTAAGGGCAACAAGCACCGCGGCAATAACGATAATTACCTTTGGCGCGACGCTTTTTTTCTTACGTTTCCTATAGACATTCGTATCTCTGAGACCGTTGTCGTCTTCGTTTTCATAGTTAAAAATATTGTTATTTTCGTTATCCACTTCAAACACCTTTACATTTGTTATTATTTTAGTCATAATTATTCTATATCATTGTTTTGTAATTATAACAGATAAAAGGTTGGGCGACAACCGCTTTTTCTTCGGAGGAAATATGGAGAAAAAACTGCTATTTATAATTAACCCGAAGGCGGGAAGGACAGAGATTCGTTCATACGCGCTTGAGGCGATTGAGACTTTGCAAAGGTGCGGCTTTGAGGTTACCGTTTTTATAACTCAGGGCAAGAACGACGCCTACAACAAGGTCGTAAGCGACGGAGGAAGCTTTTCGCGCATTGTCTGTTGTGGCGGCGACGGCACGGCTGACGAGGTTTTGAACGGAATAATGAGGCTTGATAACAAGCCTGAATTTGCCGTTATCCCTACGGGCACGACAAACGACTATGCTTTTAACCTCAACATACCCGCGAGTATTCCCGCGGCGGCAAAAATAGTCGGTGCTGATAATCCTTTTCTTATGGACGTGGGCAGGTTTATCGACAAGTACTTCACATATATAGCCGCCTTCGGCACCCTTACGGAGGTCACCTACGAAACGCCGCAGGACTCAAAAAACATCTTTGGCTATCTCGCTTACATACTTGAGGGCGCAAAGCGAATTTCCGCAATCAAATCCTACCACGCTCGGGTGGAATATGACGGCGGCGTTATAGAGGGCAGCTTCATCTTCGGACTCTTTTCAAACTCAATTTCGCTCGGCGGGCTTCGCACCGCTTTTACGGGCACCGAGCTTGACGACGGTCTTCTGGAGGCGGTGCTTATAAAAGAGCCGACCACCCTGCTCGACGTTCAAAGTATAATTAACGTGCTTTTGTCTATCGAGCACCTTGACGACGCGGAGGGCGAGTTCGTTCAATCGGTACGCTCAAGGCGCTTTCGCATAACCACTGAGCAACCGATAAAATGGACGTTGGACGGCGAGGGCGGCGGTATACACGATGACGTGACGATAGAAAATGTTCCTAAGGCGATAACCGTAATACGCGGCAAGAAAAAACTGAAATAAAAATACAGGACGGGATAAGCTTTGGCAACGCTTACCCGCCCTGTTCTTTTTATCTGTTTACGCTATTTTAACTTCCACGCGAGGTCCGAAAGGAAAAGCTCCTTTTCAAGCTCCTCAGGCTTCGTGTCCTTGTTTATATGTACAAACTCAATTTCCATCATTCGTGCCCAGTCACGCATCATCTCAGCGTCACAGTCGTAGCTTAACACCGTGTGGTGCGCGCCGCCTGCAATAATCCAACACTCAGCACCAACCGCGAGGTTGGGCATAGGCTTCCACATAACTCTCGCTACAGGAAGATTCGGCATAGTCTGAGTCGGCTTTACGCATTCAATATCCTGTACTATAAGGCGAAGTCTTCCGCCGATGTCGATGAGGCTCGCGACAATCGCCTTGCCTGCCTTGCCTTCAAAAACAAGACGCGCGGGCGGCTGTCTGTCGCCTATACCGAGCGGGTGAATCTCTATTTTCGGCTTGCCAGCGGCTAATGAGGGGCAAACCTCCAGCATGTGAGCTCCAAGAGAAATGCCGTTCTTTAGGTCGTAGGTGTAATCTTCCATAAAGGCGCTTCCGCCGCCGAGCCCCGCGCCCATAGCCTTCATTATTGCGGTCATTGCGCTGACCTTCCAGTCGCCCTCTCCGCCGTAGCCATAGCCCTTAGCCATAAGGTTCTGGCTCGCAAGTCCGGGAAGCTGTTCCATACCGTAAAGGTCTTGGAATGTGTTGGAGAACGCCAGACAGCCCTCCTCGTCCATCATCTTCTTTATGGCTATCTCCTCGCGCGCTTGATAGCGCACCGTCTTCATATCGTCCGTGGCAAAATCGTATTTCGCCTTATACTCCTCAATCTGAGCGTCTATTTCTGCTTCCGAAACGGCGTCCATAACCTCTACCAGCGTTCCGACTGGCCATGTGTTGACCTGCCAGCCGAGCTTGATTTGAGTCTCGACCTTATCGCCCTCGGTAACCGCTACTTCGCGCATATTGTCGCCAAAGCGCATAACCTTCATCGTCTTACTGACTGCCGCGCCGACCGCCGCTCTCATCCAATTACCAATTCGCTTTTGTATTTCGGCATCTTTCCAGTAGCCCATAATAACCTTACGCGGTGACCTCATACGCGCACCGATAAAGCCATGCTCACGGTCGCCGTGCGCACCCTGATGGAGATTCATATAATCCATATCAATCTCCTCATTGGGGATTTCTTCGTTAAATTGGGTGTGGAAATGAAGCCACGGCTTCTGAAGAACAGAAAGCGCGTTTATCCACATTTTCGAAGGCGAAAAGGTGTGGCAGAAGGTGATAATGCCCGCACAGCTCTCGTCAAAGTTCGCTTGCTTTACTATCTTCGTCGCCCCGTCGTTCGTTTTAACAATATCTTTAAATATCACTTCAAAGGGAAGCTTACCGCTTTTATTTAACCCCTCGGCGATTATCTTCGCGTCATCTTCCACCTTTGCGAGTGTTTCCTCGCCGTAAAGAAATTGGCTTCCCACCACAAACCAAAACTCGTACTGTTTCATATCCATTCTGAATATCCTCTCAATTCTGTATGAAAATATAACTATTAATTTTACTTTCAAAAGAATTGTACTCCCGACAGTAGCACCTGTCAATAAGACAGTGATAAATTTGTATGCAATAACAATACAACTTGATAATTTATATAACTTCTCGACAATACAAGTTTACACAGCGCAAAATAATTGCCCCGCAGAAGCCTGCGGGGCAATTTTTAGTTTAAATACTTAGCACTGCTTAATGAGTCTCACATAGAACTTCACTGTAGTGACAATCTTATCGAGGGGTATTCGCTCATTATTGCCATGGATAAGCGAGCGTTCCTCTTTCGTTAGCTCCATTGCTGAGAAGCGCATTACCTTGTCGGAAATTTTGCAGAAATGACGGGAATCGGAGCAAGCCACCATAAGGTAGGGCGAAACAAGCGCTTCGGTCCATGTTCTTTCAATGGCGCTCTTTAGCTTTGCGTAGCCCGCAGAGGAGGTGTCGCTTGACGGTGATGGAGCCATTCCGTACCACATTTTAAGCTCTATCTCATCATTGTTAATGCGCTTTTTCATATATTCCATAGCGCTCTCGGGGGTGTCGCCGGCGATTAGGCGGAAGTTCGCGACTACGCGCGCGTCGGGAGGAAGCACGTTACTCGCCTTGCTCGCTTCCATCATAGTAAACGCACAGGTCGTCCTCATCATGGCGTTAAGCTCGCCGCCCGTCTTTTTACACAGCGCGTCAAGTACGGGTAAGAATAGCCAAAGGTTCGCGAATATCATTCTGTATACGAAGGAGGAGCGTCTTCCGAGAGTATCGAACATCTCGGCGACGGGCTTTGATAATGTGCATTTGAATGGGTGCGCTTCAACGTCCACAACAGCTTGCGCAAGCTTACCGACAGGTCCGTGAGGAGGCGGAGCCGAGGCGTGACCACCCGTGCTCTTATAATAGAATTCAAGGTCCATCATGCCCTTTTCGCCTATGCCGATAAGCGCACACTTCTCCTTTACGCCGGGGAAGACGTTTTCGACCACCGCGCCGCCCTCGTCTACGACGAGTTCGGGTCTAACGCCGCGTTTTTGCAGCTCGGCTACTATGTCCGGCGCGCCCTCTCCCGCTATCTCCTCGTTGCCGGAGAAGGAAAGGTAGATGTCATTTTCGGGTACAAAGCCCTCGCCTATCAGCTTTTCCGCGGCTTCCACCACACCATTAAGTGTGCCCTTTGTGTCAAGCGTTCCGCGTCCCCACAAAATGCCGTCCTCAATAATGCCCTCGAACGCAGGCTTATCCCACGCCTTCTCGTCGGCGGGAACAACGTCGTAGTGCGCCATTAGCACTGTGGGTGCCTTGTCGCTCTTTCCCTTCCAATAATAAAGCAGCCCCGTTTCGCCTATACGCTCAAGCTTGCAGGTTTTGTGAATGTTCGGATAGCGCTTTTTTAGCAGCTCTCGGAACTTATCAAATTCCTTCTCGTCCACCGTTTCTTTGTCGCGCGAGCTGACGGTTTTGCAGCGTATCATCGCCTGAAGCGATTCTACCGCGCGTTTTTCGTCCACCGTTACCTCGTCTGCGGCAGCGCGCTCCTCGTTTTTCGGCTTGAACATTGCCGTGCGAACAAGGATAACGGCAATAAACAACAGTACGACGCCGAGAATAATCCAGCCAATCATTTTTTATTCCTCCGAATTTTTAATTATTTTTAAGCATATTTTAAGATTTTACGCTTATAATCACCCTTGTAGAGTGAAAAGAGCTACCAGCGGTTTACGACCTTTTCGGCAAAGCCCATAAAGTCCTTTATCTCTATCTTTTCCCCTTTGTCGAGGATAAGTGTACCCGTGAATTTTCCGAATACCTGATTTGCGATATTCCTAATCACAAAAAGGTCGGTGTGGTCCACCCTGTCGAGTACGGGAACGAAATCACACTCAAAGCGTCCGTCGCTGGAGGTGAAGGTCCACGGCTTCATATAGTCCTCTTTACCGTCCTTCATCGGTATATTGAAGGTAACGTCGGCAAGCTTGTGTGCTTTCCCGTCGTAGATAATCATATTCTCCGTTGCGGCGCTTGTGTCTCCGAAGCCGTAGCCGAGATTGAAGCCAAGCTTCTTTCCGTTAACAACACCCGAAGCTGAGCTCCAATACCACGTACCGTTATAAAGCCAAACTCCGCGTCCCCAATCGAGAAGTCCGAAGGAGTTTTCCGGCTTAAATTCATATGTTTTTCCGTCAAACTCCACCGTGCCGCTCGCGGGCATACAGTTAATCTTCTGGTTGTAGTAAAAGGCAAGCTCGTCCTCTTTATACGGTGTCGCGATTGTTATTGATTCCTCTGGTTCTGAAAGAAGCGTAATATCGCAGTTTAAATCCTTCTTGTCCTTGAAGTTTTTTAGAGTGCATTTAAGATGCCGCTTCTCTCCTTCAAATTTAAAGGAATACTCTGCGCGGTCGTTTTTGAAATAAACGTCGCCTGTTTTGGTCGAAGACGGCATATTCGTTTTTCCTTTTGGCATAAAGGTCATTACGCTTGCGTTAATCTGGCTTGCATCGTTAAAATCAAGCAGTGACGAGCCGACAAGACCCATATAGGAGTTATCCGCCACGGTCATAGTCACGGCGAAATCGTCATTCATTATAAGATAGTAGTCCCATTCTTTTATGCGCAGCTTGTTTGCCTTTATCGCGGCACGGTTATATTCAAGAAGCATCTTTTTTGAATAGCCTCTCTGTGCGAGCCGCCCTTTATCGTCAAAAAGCGGCGCGGCGGTTAAGATTTCATTCTGCATAGTCTTCCTCTTTTCAATTGCTTTGATATATATTATATCATTAGAAAATATGTTATTATATACACCTAAGGCACAAAAAGAGACGCGTATTTTCGGCACTATTGAAAACATCGGGCGCTCGTTCACCCGTGTTTATATATTTAGTAATTAAATTTGTTTCGTTTATCGAAGGAGGTTTTATCATGAACGAAGAATATACAAATAAAACAAACGAGGAAACGCCTGTCACTCCGCAGCAGAGCTACGCAGACTACAGCTATGTTCAAGGTCCGTACTCAATGCCAAAGGCACCGCGTGAAAAGAAAAGGTACGGTCTCGGAGTAATTGCCGTCTGCATTATACTTTCTCTATTATGTGGCTTTGGCGGCTCATACCTTGCTTACGAGTTTATCGGCAAAAACTCGCCGAGCGGGATTGTCGTAAACGAGGTTACGCACGATAATGAGCTTACGGGCGACCTTAACAGCTCGCTTTCTGCGGTGGTTTCCGAAACCAAGGACAGCGTTGTTGAGATAACGACCGAGTCAACGGCTACGAGCGCCTTTGTTGGTCAGTATATCACCGAGGGCGCAGGCAGCGGAATAATTATCGCGAACGAGGGCGGCAAATACTATATTCTCACTAATAACCATGTCGTGTCGGGCACAAATTCAATTTTCGTAACAACTTCGGACGGCACAAAGTACCCCGCGGCGATTGTCGGCACCGACAGCACCACCGATATCGCCGTTGTAAGCATTGAGGCGAGCGACCTTACCGTCGCAAAGATAGGCGACTCGGACGCGCTCAAGGTCGGTGACGCAATTATAGCCATAGGCAACCCCTTAGGTTCGCTCGGCGGCACCGTTACCGAGGGCATTGTCAGCGCACTTAACCGCGACATAACAATAAACGGGCAGAATATGAACCTTTTGCAGATAAGTGCGGCGGTTAACCCCGGGAACTCAGGCGGCGGACTGTTTAACGCCTACGGCGAGCTTGTCGGCGTGGTTAACGCAAAATCCGCTTCTACAGGCTCGGACACCTATATCGAGGGCTTGGGCTTTGCCGTGCCAATCAACACGGCTATGAAGGTGGCGACAAGCCTTATGGAAAACGGTTATGTTATCGGCAGACCTGTAATGGGCGTAACGGTGCTTGAAATAGGCAGTGAGCAAGCGGCTATGCAGTCGGGTGTTTCAAGACTCGGTGTCTATATTACCGAGATAACCCCGGGTTACGGCGCGGAAAAGGCGGGAGCGCAGGCGGGTGACTATATCGTCAGCATTAACGGCACGGCAATAACCACGACGAGTGAGGTCACAGCCATTCTAAACTCTCTTGAGGTGGGTGACGTCATCGAGATGCAGGTAATACGCGAAAGTAAAACCGTCATTCTTGAAATAGAGCTCATGGAAAAGGGACCCGAGGCTTAAAATCTTTCTTAAATATTACAAGCGGCGTGCGGATATACCCGCACGCCGCTTATTTGTTATTTTTTCTTTACTGTGATATTATATTACGGTAAAACTGGTTTTTCGGAGGTAGATATGGCTGTTCTCATAACAGGCGGACTGGGATATATCGGCTCGCACACGGTGCTTGAACTGACCGCGGCGGGCTACGACGTTGTTATTGCCGATAACCTTTCCAACAGCAAGCCCGAGGTTTTTGAACGATTAAAGGAGCTTTCGGGCAGGAACGACATTCCTTTTATTAAGGCGGAGCTTTGTAACGAGGACGAGGTCGAAAAAATATTTTCAAATTACGAGATTGATTCGGTTATCCATTTCGCCGGTCTTAAGGCGGTGGGTGAATCGGTTGAGAAGCCGCTCAATTACTACTCGGTTAACCTGACCTCCGCTTTGAACGTCCTTCACGCTATGAAACGCCACGGAGTCAAAAACTTCGTTTTTTCGTCAAGCGCCACCGTTTACGGCGGGCCGCACAAGACGGCGATAAAGGAGGACTGCCCATATTCGTTAACTAACCCCTATGGTCGCACAAAACGCTTCATTGAAGAAATACTGAGCGACTTTTATAAATCTGACAATTCCTTTAATATAGCCGTTCTTCGCTACTTCAACCCTATCGGCGCGCATGAAAGCGGCAGAATCGGCGAAGACCCGAACGGCATTCCTAATAACCTCGTGCCATATGTTGCACAAGTTGCGGTGGGAATACGAGAATTTGTCGGCGTCTTCGGAAACGATTACGAGACCTGCGACGGCACGGGTGTGCGCGATTATATTCATGTCGTTGACCTTGCGAAGGGACATATTGCCGCGCTTCAAAAGCTTTCGGAAAACTGCGGGCTTGTTGTCTACAATCTCGGCACCGGAAAGGGATATTCCGTGCTTGAGGTTATCGCCGCCTTCTCAAGGGCTTGCGGGCGCGAGCTTCCGTATAAAATTTTGCCCCGTCGTGCGGGGGACATAGACTGTTGCTTCGCCGACCCGACGAAGGCAAAGAACGAGCTTCACTGGCAAGCGAAGCTTTCGCTCGACGATATGTGCCGCGACAGCTGGCGCTGGCAGAGCAATAACCCTAACGGATATAATTAAAAGCACTTCCAACAGGAAGTGCTTTTTTTGTCTTATTTTTAAAGCTCCTCGGCTCTTACCACGCCGTCCACATTCATAATTATCTCTCGCGTTTGGTTGTGAGAAAACTTATCGCTTGCAACAAGGGAGATAATCACTGAAAAATTGTTGCTTTGGCGTTCCTCGTCTTTTAATATCTCGACGTTGTCCACCTTATACTCAAGCACCCTCATCTGTTCTACGAAGTTGCCGAGCCTTCCCGCGTTTTCAAACTCCACCAAAAAGTCCATTCTTGTAGAGCGCTCTTGAATCTTCTTGCCAATACCGTAAAGCTGAGTGTTGGTGATAATTATCAGCACAAAACCTATTATCGCCGCCTCGTAGAAGCCACAGCCTATCGCAAGCCCCATACATGCCGACGCCCACAACGAAGCCGCCGTGGTAAGCCCCTTTACCTGTTGACGGGTAACGAGTATTGTGCCGGCGCCGAGAAAGCCTATGCCGCTGATAACCTGCGCGCCGAGTCTTGTGGGGTCTGTGTCGTACAGTCCCGTCAGGTACTGGTTGGTGCACATAACAAGCGCCGCGCCGAGACAGACAAGAATATGGGTGCGAAAGCCCGCAGGCCGCCTCTTGGATTCGCGCTCAACGCCAATTAAGCCGCCCGTTACGCAGGCAAGAATAAATCGAAGAAGAATAGAAACAAGGTTAACCTCTCTTAAATATGCAATTACCTCAGCCACCTTGACGCCCCCTTTGCCGCTTACGTTATTGATATTTTACCATACAAAGCTATTCTACGCAAAGACTATTTAAAATAGTCTTCATTCTGTTTTTCAATTACTCTTTATCGGTTTCTTGAAACCTTCGCAAAATGAAAGCCTCGCCGATAAGCAAAACCTGCGTATAAACACACTCTTTTCTTTTTGAAAAACAGTAGTCGCCGACACAAAAAAAGCAGGCTTCGTTTAAAGCCTGCTTTGTTTTTATTTAGAAGCTTACCTTTACGTTTTCTCTTTGAGCGTTATCGGGAAGCTCATAGTAAGCATATTCCTTGTGGCCCGTAATAGCCGCAACGATATTAGAAGGTATAGTCTGAATCTTTGTGTTATATTTACGTACTACAGCGTTATAGTACTTTCTTGATTCGGCGATTTCGTTTTCAATAGCGCCGAGCTGCTGCTGAAGCGCCGTGAACTGTGTGTCTGCCTTTAGGTTGGGATATGCTTCCGCGAGCGCGAACAGGTTTGTAATGGCTCCTGAAAGCTTTGCGTCTGTTTGAACCTTCTTGTTGATGTCGGTTTCAGCCGCGTCGCTCGCCTCACCTCTTAGCTTAACAATTTCGTCAAGCGTGCTCTTTTCGTGTGCCATATAGCCCTTAACCGACTCAATAAGGTTAGGGATAAGGTCAAATCTCTTTTTCATATAAACGTCCATGGTTGAGAATGCCTCAAGAACCATGTTGCGAAGGGTTACAAGACCGTTGTTGCAAACGATAAACCAGATTA
>CAZUOY010000036.1:0-18050 GCA_964622315.1 uncultured Oscillospiraceae bacterium
GACGCCGCGACTATCGGCATCCACTTTTGAACATACTGCTTCGCCGTGTCGCTCTTGTCACAGAAAAGCGCAAGGTATCTTTCCGCGAGCGCGTCCTTTCCCTCAAGCTTAAAGAGCAAGTAGGTGCGCGCCACGTCCGCCGAGGCGTTGCCCTGCGTCGCGTGAGACCAGTCGAGAATATACGGAATGCCGTCTGGGGTAATGATAATATTCGTCGGGTTAAAGTCACCGTGGCAGACCTTTCTGTGAACGGGCATAGCGGCGAGACGTGTGTGCAGCTCGTACCGCGCCGTGGCGTTAAGGTCGCTTTCGCTAATCTTCCTGTCCATCTTTTCGGTAAGCCTGTTTAACTGCGGAGCTTGCTTGGAATGTACCTTCATTTGAAGGGCAACAAACATTTCAAGAAGCTCCTCGCTTCTTTTCGGCTCAGAGTCCATAATCTCCTGAAGGGTTTTACCGGGAATAAAGTCGGTGCGAATAGCCCATTTGCCGTCCTTCTTCATTACCTCAAGCACCTTTGGTATCTCAAGCCCAGTCTCCTCGACACGCGACTGATTCAGCGCCTCGTTTAGAACGTCGGATTTAGAAAAATCCTCGTCAAAAACCTTTAGCACTGTGTCACCGTCACGGTATATCGTCTTGCGCGCACGTTTTGCTATTATCTTCATTTCCTTGTTCATTTCCTGCACCTCCCTTAAGCCTTCTTGGCGGCCTTCGGCATATTCTTGCCGTAGTACGCCTTGAGATATATTTCCTTAAGCTCGCTCATTAGCGGGTAACGGGGGTTAGCACCCGTACACTGGTCGTCGAACGCCTGCTCGGTCATCTCGTCGAGCCGCGCAAGAAAGTCTTTCTCGTCAACGCCGTAATCACGTACTGTCGGCTTAATGCCGATATGCTCCTTTAGCTCGTCTATTTTCTTAATTAAGCCCTCCAGCTTATCGTCGTCCGTCTTGCCCTTAACGCCGAGCGCGTCGGCTATCTCTGCGTACCGCGCGAGGGTGTGCGGGTGGTCGTACTGCGGGAAGGTGCCCATTTTTGTGGGAGCCTCCGCGGCGTTAAAGCGCATTACCTCGTCAAGCACAAGCGCGTTAGCGACGCCGTGGGGCAGGTGGTGGAAAGCGCCGAGCTTATGTGCAAGCGAGTGGTTGATACCGAGAAAAGCGTTCGCGAACGCCATACCCGCCATAGTCGCGGCATTAGCCATCTTTTCGCGGGCGACGGGGTCATTCGCGCCGTTATCGTAGGCGCGTGGCAGATATTCAAATATTACCTTCAACGCCTGAAGCGCCAGACCGTCGGTATAGTCGGTCGCCATTACGGAGGCATACGCCTCTACAGCGTGGCTCACCGCGTCAATGCCCGACGCGCTCGTCAAGCCCTTCGGCGCGTTCATCATCATATCAGCGTCCACTATTGCCATTTTTGGAAGAAGCTCATAGTCTGCAAGGGGATACTTAACGCCTGTGTTCTCGTCTGTAATAACCGCGAAGGGGGTGACCTCGCTTCCTGTTCCCGCTGAGGTCGGAACGGCTATGAAATACGCCTTTTCGCCCATCTTTGGGAAGGTGTAAACACGCTTTCTTATATCCATAAACCGCATTGCCATATCAAGGAAATCAACGTCGGGGTGCTCGTACATAACCCACATAATTTTCGCCGCGTCCATAGCGGAGCCGCCGCCCACGGCAATAATTACATCAGGAGCAAACGCCGCCATCTGCTTTGCACCGTCGCGGGCACAGCCGAGGGTCGGGTCAGGCGCAACGTCGGAGAAGGTCGCGTGGACAATGCCCATTTCGTCAAGCTTCTTTTCTATGCTTCTTGTGTAGCCGTTCTCATAGAGAAAGCTGTCGGTTACGATAAAAGCCTTTTTCTTGCCCATTACCGCGCCAAGCTCATCGAGCGCAACAGGAAGACACCCCTTCTTGATATATACCTTTTCGGGTGCTCTGAACCAAAGCATATTCTCTCTCCTCTCGGCAACCGTTTTGATATTCAAAAGGTGTTTAACTCCAACGTTTTCGGAAACGCTGTTTCCGCCCCAGCTTCCGCAACCGAGGGTGAGCGAGGGGGTAAGGTCGAAGTTGTAGATATCGCCGATTCCGCCGTGCGAGGCGGGGGTGTTGACAATAATTCGGCAGGTTTTCATTTCCGCGGCAAAGCGGTCGATAAGCTCACGGTTTTTCACGGCGTCAAGGAAGATAGAGGAGGTGTGTCCATATCCGCCGTCCGCAATAAGCCTTTTTGCCTTAGAGAAAGCGTCGTCCATATCGGTCGCTTTATACATGGCAAGCACGGGTGAAAGCTTCTCATGCGCAAACTCCTCGTCAAGCTCAACACTTGAAACCTCGCCGATAAGAATCTTCGTCGTGGCTGGAACCTCAACGCCCGCGAGCTGAGCTATCACAGAAGCACGCTGACCTACTATCCTCGCGTTTAGCGCTCCGTTGATTAAAATTGTTTTCCTCACCTTTTCCGTTTCGGTTGGGCTTAGGAAATAACAGCCGCGAGCCGCAAATTCCTCTTTAACAGCGTCATAGACGTTCTTGTGAACAATAACAGACTGTTCGGACGCGCAAATCATTCCGTTATCAAAGGTTTTTGAATGAATTATCGAGTTTACCGCAAGCACCACGTCAGCGCTCTCGTCAATTATCGCGGGAGTGTTGCCTGAACCCACGCCGACAGCGGGCTTTCCGCTTGAATAAGCCGCCTTGACCATGCCCGGTCCGCCTGTCGCAAGAATTATATCTGCCTCACGCATAAGAAGGTTCGTCATATCAAGGCTCGGCAGGTCTATCCAGCCGATTATTCCCTCGGGTGCGCCGGCCTTCACCGCCGCTTCAAGCACAATTTTGGCCGCCGCCACCGTGCATTCCTTCGCACGGGGATGTGGACTGATAACTATACCGTTTCTCGTTTTCAGCGCGAGCAGTGTCTTGAATATAGCTGTGGAAGTCGGGTTTGTTGTCGGTATTACCGCCGCAACAACACCGATAGGCTCGGCTATTCTTTGCGTTCCGAACGCTTTGTTCTCTTCAATAACTCCGCAGGTTTTCGTGTCTTTGTAGGCGTTATAAATATATTCCGCGGCGTAGTTGTTCTTAATTACCTTGTCCTCTACCACGCCCATTCCCGTTTCCGCCACCGCTTGCTTCGCGAGCGGAAGCCGCGCCATATTTGCCGCTATTGCCGCCGCCTTAAATATGGCGTCCACCTTTTCCTGCGAAAAGCGCGCGTACTCCGTTTGCGCCCTTCGCACCACCGCAAGAAGATTTTCAAGCCCCTTGACGCTGTCGGTTATCGGGTAAATTTTGTCCTTCATTATGCGTCACCTTTCCTTTCGTTTCTTCATTGTTAAAATTATAACACATATTTTCTAATTTGTGAAATTATTATCAATATTTTGTATCCTTGTACAGTTTCACAATGGTTTTGTTGAGTTTTTAGTAATTCTCAACAATATGAGTATGCTGAATTGTTGCGTTGTAACCGTCATTTCTTCACCTATACTTTTCAAGACTATATCGTTTATTTTGAGACATACTGTTAGTATTTCTATTTTTCCTGCGTTATTACCTGTTTTAAAGCTTGGTTTGGCTTTTATTTTTTAGGCAAAAAAAGAAGCCGCCATATGGCGGCTTCAAAACCTGTTTATATTTTGTTACTTACTTGCCTTTAGTTCTATCGTTTGACCGTCTGTGAGCACGAGCTTTCCATCGGCATAGAACTCCTCGCACTGTTTGGCAAACAACCTATAATTACCGTGTATTGGAATGTTGTTTGTTGCGCCAATCATATTCGCAACCTCACTCGCTTCCTCTGGTCCCATATTGTATTCACCGTCCACGGGGTACATAGCGTAGTCAATGTGCTTGCCTACTATCGCTTTTAGTCCCTCGCTCATTGAGGTGTCGCCCGCGTGGTAAACGCTCACGCCGTCCACTGTGACTATGTAGCCTACGCAGTTTGTTACCGAATGGTTTATGTTGCCGCCTGAGGGCACAGTCTCAACTTTGATGTTGCCGAAGTCATAAGACTTATACTCGCCGTCAACCAACGCATCGCTCCACTTAATAATTTCGCAGCCCTCGTTTTGGGTGCAAATTGACGGGTCGTTGTGGTCGCTGTGCTCATGTGTAATCAGAATATAGTCAGCTGGTTGCGAATAGTCGCCTAATGGATAATACGGGTCAATGTATATTACCTTACCCTCTTTTGATACAAGCTTCACGCTCGCGTGACCAATGAATGTAAGACTCACGCTGGACGAATCGCCAAAGAAATAGAGCGCGGCCGCCGCAGCCGCCACTAAAATAACCGCTACAGTCACAATCAGTGCCGTCCTTCCCTTTTTTCTCTTTGTTTGTACTTTTTCTTCCATTTCCGACTCCTTTACGTGTTTTTCATTATAGTGTTCTCAACAATATTTGCCGCCTTCTCGCAGGTATCAAGACAATTCTCCAACGACTCGAAAATACTGAGCCAAATTATCTTTTCGTCTACCGAGTTCTTTTCGGTAAAGAGTCTTCTCACCGCCGCCGCATAGATTTCGTCGCCGCGGCTTTCAATTGTGTTGACCCCAATAATAGACTTCCCGATAGTCTCTGACCTTTTGAAATTACGAAACTCCTTCGCAACGTTTTCAAAAAGCTCACACGCCTCTACGACCAATTTAGAAAGCTCCAGCGCCTCGGGGCGCAAGGAAGAAACGTCATACATATAAATGCGACGGATAACCTCCTCCACGGCGTCAACTATATCGTCGATAGCCTGTGCGAGCGCAGAGATGTCCTCAAGCTCAATAGGGGTCATAAACTCATGCGCAAGGCGGTTGGTAAGCTCGTGCTTAAGCCCGTCGGCACGGTTCTCCAGCTTCTGCATGGTCTTTACGTGTACGGGCATCTTCGCCTTGTCAAACTTATCAAAGCAGCGGCGAAGATAGTTCGCTTCCTCGCTCGCCACCGCGGCGCAATCCTCAAATCTTTTAAAATAATCAAATTCTTCCTTATGCTTAAATATACCCATTATATCCCTCCGCTAAAATATCAACATAAACAGCTTTGCAACAAGGTAGCCCATAAGCCCACAGCCGGGAAAGGTGAGCACCCAAGCAAGTGCCATCTCTTTAACTATCTTCCAATTTATCGCCGAAAGTCTTTTTGACGCGCCGACACCCATTATCGCGGTGGTTTTCGTGTGGGTGGTGCTTACGGGGATACCGGCGACCGAGGAAAGCAGGAGACAAACCGCGCCGCTGAGGTCAGCCGCGAAGCCCTGATACGGCTCAAGGTGAACCATGTCAAGACCAACAGATTTAATAATTCTGTATCCTCCGATTGAGGTTCCAAGCGACATAACAAGCGAACACAGCACCATAAGCCAAAGCGGAATGGCGAAATCGGTCACGCCGCCGTTTCCGCTCGCAAGCGCAATGCCGAGCATAAACACACTCATAAACTTCTGTCCGTCCTGTGCGCCGTGCATAAAAGCCATAGACGCGCCGCCGAAAATCTGTGCTCCGCGAAAGAAGCCCGTTGACTTCTTTCTATCGGCGTGACGGAAAACGCCCTCCACGCCTCGCGCAGAGACAAAGCCCATAGCGAAGCCCAAAACCGCTGAAAGAACAAGCCCGATTAATACCTTAGCCCACTCTGCGGGGTTAATTCCCTCAAAACCACCGTGAAGCGCTATCGCCGCACCTGAAAGCCCCGCTATTAAGGCGTGGCTCTCGCTTGTCGGTATTCCGAACCGCCACGCGAGCGTCGCCCAAACAACAATTGCAAGAAGCGCCGCGCAAAGCGCTATTGTCGCCTCATGCGAGTCGGTACCGAAATCTACCATATTGTATATTGTCATGGCAACCTTAGAGTTCAGCGCCGTCATAACCAAAACGCCCGCAAAGTTACAGACAGCCGCCATTACTATCGCGTTGTTCGCTTTCATAGCGCGAGTGGAAACGCAGGTTGCTATCGCGTTCGGCGCGTCGGTCCAGCCGTTTACGAGTATTACGCCGAGCGTCAGAAGCACTGTTACCGCAAGCAACGGGTTACCCAGCGCCTGCGAGATAAAAGCAGATAGGCTTACGTTCATCAAATATCCTCTCAAACGGCTGAGCCGTTAATATTACTATTCTCGGTAATTATACCGAAAAAAGGTAATATAATCAAGTGAACTTTTAATACTGTTTTTGCTTGTTATGATTTAAACGCTATGCTATAATATTATCGTTATATAAACAGTTCTCGGACAACCCCGCCGAACGGCGAGGAATCCTTCTCTGTAACCTACCAGTGCTATTATTATCGGAGGAAATGAATTATGGCATGCTTTATTGTTCCGACCGCTGAGGCGATTGTTGTTACTGTCGCGGCTAAGCTTGTGCAAAACAAGGAAAATAAGATTAACGTTAAGCTGCTCGCTTCTGACACCGTAACAGAGACCGCCGAAAAAGTCTCTTTCTCAAGAAAGCTCGGTTGGCTTTCAAAGCTACTTTGGGGTGGCTCCGCGCTTCTTGCCTTTGAGCACGTTTGGCACGGCGAGGTGACGGCGTGGTTCCCCTTCCTCACTGCGGCGGGCAATCCCGCAGACGCGGCGGCTATGCTCGGCGAAATGGGCACTGTCGGCGTTACAATGTCGGTGCTTGTTACCCTCGCGTGGGCGGCTGTCGTTGCGCTTACCGCTTCGCTTGAAAAGAAGGCTCTTAAGCCCGCAAGCATTACGGAATAAGTCTATGACCTTACTTGTCACTGTTTTTGCGGCAGTTATCTTCACTCTGCTTTGGTATAAAAACGCGCCTGATAACAGCCTACGGCTTGGCGTTCCCTGCTTCATCTTTTGGGGAGCGTCGCTAATGTGGCTTGCAGACGCAATCTTTGAATACGCCGAGCTTCGCGCAGAATATTTTACCCCAGCCCCAGCCGATATGCTCAATGACCTTTTTCTTGGGCTTTCAGCCGTGGCGCTCGGACTTGTAATCTGGGTAACGGTGCTTCTCATAAGCGACCCGAAGGGCGCGGTAGAAGCGGCGCTATTTAAAAAGAAATAACAACGAACAGGCGGTTTACCGTAAAGGCTTGCGGAAAGCCGCTTTTTGTTTTAAAGGCGATTTTATGACGTTAGATGATTTTTTTAAAGATAATCCCCGCGTCGCGCTCGGGCTTTCAGGCGGAACAGATTCCGCCTATCTGCTTTATGCCGGCTTGAAGGCGGGTGCGGACATTTACCCATTTTTCGTTAAGACACCGTTTCAACCGCAATTTGAGCTGTGTGACGCGCTTCGCCTTTCAAAGGAGCTAAAGGTAAGGCTAAACGTAATTGAGCTTAACCTTCTTTCCGACGACACGATTTTGTCAAATACCGGCGAACGCTGTTACCACTGTAAGAGCGCTATCTTCGGCGCGTTGAAAAAGGAAGCAAAAAAGCTTAAAATACCGCTGTTAATCGACGGCACCAACGCCTCTGACGACCTTTCGGACAGACCCGGCACAAGGGCGCTGAGGGAGCTTTGCGTGCGTTCACCGCTACTTGAATGTGGTTTGGCAAAGGACGATGTAAGACGCCTCTCCAAAGACGCTGGTCTATTTACCTGGAACAAGCCCGCATATGCTTGTCTTGCTACCCGCATACCCGAGGGTACGAAGATAACCGCAGACCTTTTACGGCGAGTAGAGTACGCCGAGAACGAGCTTTATGCCTTAGGCTACCAGGATATCCGCGTAAGGGTTGCGGGCGCAGCGGCAAAGCTTCAGCTCAAAGAGGCGGACCTGCCTCGTGCGGCGAAGGAGGCAAGGAAGCTGTGCGACGCTCTGTCGCCCTATTTTGACACCGTTTTGCTTGATTTGAAAGGAAGGTAAGGCTATGGATAAGAAGGAAACCGCCGAGCTTTTGCGGTCGGTGCGCGACGGCAAGGTAAGCGTTGAGGACGCGCTTGACGTACTGAAAGCGGCGCCCTTTGCTGACCTCGGCTTCGCTAAGCTTGACCTTCACCGTGCTCTTAGACAGGGTGTCGCGGAGGTAATCTACGGCGCGGGTAAAACGCCCGAACAGATATCCGCTATTGCCTCGGCACTCGCTGAACGCGGTCAGAAAACCGTGTTAATCACGCGCCTGTCAAAGCAAAGCGCCGAACAGGTTAAAAACGATATACCGCTCGATTATTACGAAACGGCGAAAATAGGTATTGTCGGCTCACTTCCCAAGCCCGACGGCGTTGGGAAAATAGTGATAGCAACAGGCGGCACAAGCGATATGCCTGTTGCGGAGGAGGCGGCAATTACCGCGCTCGCGCTCGGAAACGAGGTCACGCGGCTTTACGACGTCGGCGTAGCGGGGCTTCACAGACTTCTTTCGCACTCTAATGAGCTTCAGTCCGCTCGGGTGATAATTGCGATAGCGGGCATGGAGGGGGCTCTTGCGAGTGTTATCGGCGGACTTGTCGATTGTCCGGTAATCGCTGTTCCCACAAGCGTCGGCTACGGTGCTTCCTTCGAGGGGCTTTCGGCGCTTCTTTCCATGTTAAACTCCTGCGCAAGCGGCGTCAGCGTAGTGAATATTGACAACGGCTTCGGCGCGGGGTATCAGGCAAGTATTATTAATCATCTGAGAGGATAAACCATGAAAACGCTTTACCTTGAATGTAATATGGGTGCCGCTGGAGATATGCTAACAGCCGCGCTCGCCGAGCTTATTCCCGATAAAAAGGCTTTTGCCGAAAGAATAAACTCTCTCGGCATTCCTAAAGTTAAACTATCGTTCGAGCCGTCCGAGAAATGCGGTATATGCGGTACTCACGCCTCAATCACAATAATGGGCGAGGAGGAGTGCGAGCATCACCACGACGAACATAGCCACCACGAGCACCATCACCACCATTCAAGCTCACACGAGATAGAAGCGCTAATCGGTGGGTTAAATCTCTCCGCTTCGGTAAAGTCTGACGCACTCGCTGTCTTTAACTCTATACTCGAAGCGGAAAGCATTGTTCACGGCAAGCCCGTTTCTGAGGTTCACCTGCACGAGGTGGGCAGCCTTGACGCGGCGGCGGATATAATCAGCGTATGCCTTCTGATTGAGGAGCTTTCCCCCGATATTATTATCTGTTCGCCTGTCAACACTGGGAGCGGCGAGGTTCACTGTGCGCACGGTATTCTGCCAGTACCCGCGCCCGCTACCGAGATTCTTCTTCGCGATATACCCTCATATAGCGACGGGACGGTGGGTGAGCTTTGTACCCCGACGGGCGCGGCGCTGATAAAGCGTTTTGCTTCAAAATTCGGGGCGCGGCCTGCTTTAAAGGTCGAGAAGACTGGCTATGGTATGGGAAATAAGGATTTTTTGAAGGCAAACTGTCTTCGCGCTTTTTGGGGCGAAACGACAGACGAGCAAAGCGAAATTGTCGAGCTTTCCTGCAACCTTGACGATATGACTCCCGAGGATATCTCCTTCGCCTGCGAGCGTCTTTTCGAAGGCGGCGCGCTGGATGTCTGGACCTCGCCGATAGTTATGAAGAAATCCCGTATGGGGACGCTTCTTTCCTGCTTATGTAAACCCGCGGACCGCGAAAAGATACTTCCGCTTATCTTCAAGCATACAACCACACTCGGTGTTCGCGAAAGCCTAAAGCGACGTTATGAGCTTGAACGTAAAGAGTATACCGCTGAAACAGAGAACGGTGCCGTTCGTGTAAAGCGCTCAAGCGGCTTCGGTATAAAACGTGAAAAAGCGGAGTTTGAGGACAGAGCTGAAATCGCCCGACAAACGGACAAGCCTCTTTCGGAGATAAAGCTTTAGTCTTATTACACAGATTATTTAATGCAAAGCCCCCGCGTCGCATAAGCGACGCGGGGGCTTCTTACTTAATTACTCCTTAACAAGTGCTCGGACTATTTCGCCGATATACATTTTATGATAGTCTTGCGAGCCGTAGTATGCGCCGTCAATCGAGCTATCTGCGAAGCCCGACCTTTCTATTGGGTGAACGCTCAGCTTACGGCAGATTAGCACTGTTTCCGCTTCACTGAAATAGGGTGTTTCGCCGTCCGTGAGAACGTTTAGACCCGCCTTCGCTATCTTGTCCTCATTTCGACCCGAGGCGCTACCCATATATCCAAGCAGCTTAGCGTTCGCCTTGTGGTCAAAGACATTAAGCGAAAAGCCGTTTGAACTGTCTATCAGTGTTTTTGTGAAACGGCTGTCGCGTACAAATATAAACGCCGCGTTCTTTTCCCATATTACGCCGAGCCCACCCCACGAGGCCGTCATGGCGTTTACCCTTTCGCCGCTTTTCGCGGCGATAAGAAGCCAGTCCTCACCTATCGTTTTAAATGGATTAAGCTTTAATTCCTTTGGTTTTACTTCAATAAATTCGCTCATATCTATATCCTTTCTCAGTGCTTAAAGCGCCGCTCACCCTTCTTGGTTCACGCAAATTAGGCAGTAATTACTTCGCCTATAATATATATACTAACTCTAAAGCCTTTACAGCGCAAGAAAAAAAGGTCGCAGAAAGAAAAAAGCCGCGGACAATTCTGTCCGCGGCTTTGCTGCTCTGTTAATACTTGCTTGTGTTCTTCGGCTTCTTCTCGTCGTCGTTGTATACGGTTGTAAACGACTTATCGGCGGCGCGCCATTTGTTAACAATGTCCGCGTCAATAAGTGCGAAATGGTCGACAAGGTTCTTAAGCAGATGAGACTGTCCGCTGAGCTCCTCGGAAGCCGCCGCGCTCTCCTCCGCCGTGGCGGAGTTGGTCTGAACGACCGCGGAGACCTGCTCCATACCTGTGTTGACCTGCGCTACAGCCGTCGCCTGCTCCTCGGAAGCAGTGGCGATGTTAGCAACCAAGTCTGCGACTTGAAGGGTGTAATCGACAACCGAGAATATTGATTTCGCCGTCTCGTCCGCGATTACCGAGCCGTTCTTTACGGCGGTAATGGTTCTTTCAATAAGGTTCGTTGTGTTGTTAGCCGCCTCAGATGACTTCTGAGCAAGGTTTCTGACCTCGTCGGCCACAACCGCGAAGCCCTTGCCCGCGGCACCCGCGCGCGCCGCTTCAACCGCCGCGTTAAGCGCAAGTATGTTTGTCTGGAAGGCGATGTCGTCTATCGTCTTAACTATCTTTTCAATCTGTGAGGCGGTATCGTTAATCTCGCCCATTGCCGCAATCATCTTCTCCATCTGCTTGGAGCTTGACTGCATCTCGTCGCCTGTCTGGTTCGCAAGTTCCTTCGCCTTCTGCGCGCTCACGTCGTTTTCTTTAATCTGCTGTGCTATAAGCGCGATAGTGGCTGAAAGCTCCTCGACCGAAGACGCCTGTTCCGTTGCGCCCTGGCTTAGCGCCTGAGCGCCGGAGCTTACCTGCTCAGCACCGCTGTTGACCTGTTCGCTCGCGGTGTTAATCTGAAGCATTACGTCATTAAGGTTAAACTTCAGCTTGCGAAGACCACTGAGAAGCGGCTTGTAATCGTCAACGTAAAGCTCTCTATGCTGTACGTGGATATCAAGGTCGCCGTTCGAGATACCCTCGAAGCAGTAGTCCATATCGTCTATCATCTTGCGCATGCTATCGCAAATCTGCTTGGTAGCTACGCAAAGGGTTTCTGTCTCGTCTCCCGTTTTGAAGTGCTTAACCTCGCTTTTGAGGTCGCCCTTCGCAAGCGCGACCAGACGCTTACTGCTCTCCTCAATGGGCCTCACGATAGCCGTGGTTCTCGCGTAAACCGCGAAGGAACAAAGTGTAGCAAACACAAAGGAAATCGCAATAATTATCCAACTGAGAGTTACATAAGTACCGTTGTAATCGTTATAATTTGTGAGCGAAACTAAGCGCCAACCGTCAGAGCCTTCCACATCGGCGGCGGAGATAAATCTCTGAACGCCGGAAACCTTTGTCATTATGCTGCTCGCCGCAACATTTCCGTCGGTTGTGGAGGTTTTAAGTGACGAGCTTACAAAGTCGGCATACTCTTTATTCTTAGCGTCAAGGCTTTGCACTGTAACGCCGCCCATTACCATGCTGCTCGTGCCGTCTTCGCTGTCTATCTTGCTCGCAATTATCTTTCCGTCCTTATTAATTACGGAGACAATTGTGCTTTCGCTTATAACTATAGAGGACGCCATATCGTTAAGGAAGGCCTCGTTCGGGATAAAGGACACAACGCCGACTATCTCGCTTCCCTGTATACCGTCGGCATACAGCGGCGCGGAAAGAATTATAGTAAGGTCGCCCGTTACCTTGCTGACTACAGGCTCGGATATCCACGTCTTGCCCTTCATGCTCTCGACAAAGTAATCACGGTCGCTGTAGTCGGTCCCGTCAAAGATACTTAATCCGTCCGTACCGATAATACGTCCGCGAAGGAAGCCGTAATCCTTTACCTTCTGGTCGATTATCGCCTGCTTGTCCTCAAGAGAAACGCGGGGGTCCGCAAGGTCAGGATTTGTGCCTATCTCGCCCACTATTCCCTTATAATACTCAAGCTGGTTTGTAAACCTCTGCGCTTCCGCCTCGGTAATTGTCGTAATGTTCTGTCTTACGTTCTGCATAGCTTGAAGGCGCGAAGCGGTAAGGCTCGCCGTGATGACTATAGTCATCGCAACCCACAAGAGCAGAACAAACCAGAACACGACCTTGAAGCGCAAGCCACCTTTTTTCATGCTCTGCTTCATAGCGTCCGCGTCGGCTTTTACCGCCACGGCCTTCTGTTTAATTTCCGCCTTCTTTTCGCTCAATTCCTCTGCCACCTTATTCTCCAGTTTGGTCTTCTCTGCTTCGCTCATTTCAGTACTCTCCTACCTACTAAAATACGGTTTTCGATTATACGCTTTCCTGCCGCACGCAAAACCGAACTGTGCGGCGGAACCGGACCCGCCGGAAGGGTTTATCAGCCTTGCTCTACGAAGGGCTTCATCAGCTCCTCCATAGTTTCGTTTACATACTTTACTGCGTTTACGTAGGTCTGCGCGATTACACTTACGGGAATATCGTTCGCCACCGCGCACCGTTCAGCCTTGCTCCATTCGCCGTTTTCATAGAAAATGCACATATTAAGAAGTTCTCCGCAGGGTCCCTCGCGCTTTGTAAGACCGTTCTTAATTGTTTCCGCGATGGGTAGCTCGCGGACTGCGTCCTCAAGAGAAACTCCGAGCAACGCGTCCAGCGTTGAGAACATACCGAGGAGATAAGCCTCGCTCTCGGTAGCGTCAAAACTCTTAATATATTTGGAAAGCTCCTGACAGAAGACCGCGCGTAAAAACGAGGTTTTTATTAGCTCGTCGGTCATTCCGCCGTTAGGAACAAAGCCTAACAGGTATATCCACTGTTTTAGCTGTCCGAGACCTATAACGGTAAGCGCCTGCTTAACGTCCTTTATGCGGTTCGGAATGGAGAAGTATGCGGAGTTGACCATCTTGATTAGCGAGAAGGTCAGCGAAACGTCAAGCGAAATCAGCGACGCTATCTCGTCAAAATCGGGTTCCTCCTTCGTTACCGCAACCATTAGGCGGAAGAAGGTGGATTGCAGATGGTCTATCTTCTTTATCTTTGAGGATTCAAGCTTTGCTATAGCCTGACCCTGTATGTAATCGAGGTCGTATGCCTTAGCAGCCTCGCGCGCTTCGTCTGTATCAACGTTGAACGCCGCAAGCTTCTTTCCAAGCTTCTTACCTATGCTGATTATTTTACCCGTTTCGTCGCTGTCGAACTTTGCAAAATCGAGCTTGATAATATCGACGTTTGGAAGAATATCAAGATGTCGGTTGTTAAAATCGAAACCGGAGAACGCCAGTCTGTAGCCCTGCTTCTTGTAGCGGTCGAGTATTATCTTCGCCGCGGGATTGACAAGCACGTTGTCCTCAAACTGAATGACAAGCTTCTTCTCGTCGAACACGCGCGGAATGTTCTGCATAAGCAGGTTAGGCGTAAATGTCAAAAAGCAGTCCTTGTTGCTCAGGAAGCCCGAACCGTCTACCTGATTGAAGAACGACATAATGGTGTTGGCGACACGCGAGTCGTTCTGGTTATAATAGGTGCGCCCGCCCTGATAATAAATCAGCTCGTAGGCCTCAACCTTGTTGTCACGATTCAAAATCGGCTGCCGTGCAATATAGGTATCCATCTTTTCTCCCTGTAAAGATACTTTAGTCTGAAAACTAATTGGTCTTTTCCCAGTATATATCGGCGCTGTCGCTGTCCTTCAATATTTCGGTATATGAAGCCGCCTTGCCGTTCAAAAGCTGAACCAGCGTTCCGCTTTTTTTCTTTGTGTCGATATCCGTATAAGCGAGAAGGTCAAAAAACTGATAATCCGTGCCGTCCTCGCGAGGTGGTAAAACTAAATCTCTACCGTTAAGTATAACACGAATTTCGCTTTTTTTCTCGTTTTCTAATAAAATTTGCTCAAAACTCTCTTGTATAATCTCCGAATTTTTGTCTTTTTTTTCTATTATACCTCTTTTTTCCTCTTTTTGAACAGTACTTTTTTCTTCTTTTTTAATAATAACCTTCACTTCGTCTCCGCTTTGAAGGGTATAGTCGAGGTCTTGAAGCTCGTTGTTAACGTAAAAATTGTATTTCTTTGCGTCATAGCTCGCGTGCTCGCATAAGTCGCTAAGCGTTCTTACGTTTCCTATTGTTATCCGCTCTCCGCCGGAGAGCTCATAATCCATATCCTTTTCCGTGCCGTTAACCGTCACCGTTTCGCCGATTATGATAGGCATATCGTCTAAAACAATCTCGAAGCTGTCGGGGCGTCCGACTATATCGCAAAGCTTTACAACGGCGTTTTTGCCGTGGACGGACGGAGTGAAGTTAATTACGTCGCCCGGCTTTACCACCGTGGAAAGATTCGCGATTTTGCCGTTTATTTCAATAACCGCCGGGGTCGGAAGCCCGCCGTAAACGGTCTTATGCTGTCCGTTAAGCTCGTATACTATGCTCTTTCCGTTTCTGCCTATTATCTGACCGTATCGGTAGCCGCCCATCTGCAGCACGCCGAGCGCGGAGTTGTCCCAAATATTAAACAGATGCAGCCGCTTGTTGTTTATAGTGACCGAGAAGGTATCCGCCTCGTTCTGCATTACCGCGGTTATGGCAATTCCCAGCGGCGTGGCAAAATCGGGACAGAGTATATTCTCCTCGGAGTCAAACATCTTTTTAATATATACATTTCCACCCACGGCAATCATGTTTTCGTTCAGCTTCAGTATCTTGGCTACCATGGTGCGAAGCATCGGCGTTTGACTTCCGCCGCCGACAAGGAAAACCGCGGAGGGCACCTTGCCGTTCACCTGAACAATTCGCTCGCAGACTATCTCCGCCAGCTGCTCTATCGTCGGCTCTATTCTCTCGAAGATTTCCTTTCCCTTTGTTTTAAAGGGCATACCCATAATATTTTGGTATTCAATCTCGTTGTCAAAGGAATCGGCTACCTCTTTTTTTATCCGCTCAGCCGTCGGAAAATCGACAAGACACGCTTGCATAACCGCCTCGGTTATCTCGTCGCCCGCGACCGTCGCAACGGTATATGCGCAAACGCTTCCGCCCTCACAGACGGCGATATCCGACGTGCCCGCTCCGATATCGCAAAGCGCGAGGTTCAGCTTTCGAAGGTCGGGCGGAATTATCGCGTTCATTGCGGCTATCGGCTCAAGGGTCAGCCCCGAAACGGTAAGATTAATTAGATTCATTGTGGCGTAGAGGCTGTCTACAACCTCCTTGGGAAGAAAAGTTACTATAAGCGAAACTCCGGCGGAGGTTCCCTTATGCCCAATAAGACTTGAAAACTCGTAGCCGTCGAGTGAATATTTCTTCACGGCGTAGCCTACGCTGAAATAGTTATCGTCACTGTCCTGCTCAAGCGCCAGCTCCTCGTAGGCGCTTTGCACTGCAATGCGCTCAAGCGAGGAGACAAAGCTCTGGTCTATCTCCTTGCCCTCGGGAACCTCAAGCTCGCCTTCGCTGTCTATAGTGCGAAGCACGCGCCCCGCGGCGGCGATATATACACTGTCAAGCTTCTTTCCGAGCTTCTTTTCAAGACGTTCCTTAACCTGTACGGCTATCTTGGCGGTTTCGGATATATCCTCTATCTGTCCGTCTACAACGGCGCGGGTTTTGTATTCCTCGCGTTCGGTATAAAGCACGCGGAATATCCCGTCCTTCATATACCCGATTATTCCTATTACGCTCCTTGTTCCGATGTCAAGCGCAAATATCATATTGTCGCCTAAAGCCGCCTTCTTGCCCAAAATGCCACCTCTGTATTATCTTATTTTCGGTTGGCGTCCTTGCCTTCTTTTATATCTGCCTTTGTCGCGGTGTTGAGTATCTGGCAGTAGATAGCCGCCACCACCTCATAAAGCTCCCGCGGTATTGAAGCACCGACATCGAGCATGCAGAGCATTGACGCCGCGCTGTCGTCGCGGTAGACGGGTATCCCCCGCTTCTCCGCAACGTCGATAATCCTTTTCGCAACCTCACCGTAGCCCGAGGCGATTATTACCGGCGCAAGGTCCTGTTCAAGATTATATTTTAAGGCTACCGCCTTTTCGTCAGACCTTGACATCTACACCCACCCTTTTGTACGGAAGGGAACGGAAAACCTCCATGAGCGAGCGCGGTCTTGCGAGCGGCTCCACTCTGACGGCTCCTGTTTTAAACTCCGTTTTTGCGATTATTCTCGGAACCGTTTCCTTCAGCTCCGAATACTTATCCTCCAGCCCGTTCGGACAGAACAGCGAAAAGTCTATAATGCTTTTATGCACAAAAAACTCCGCCTCGAAGCGCCCTGCGCCCTCCACGTCAATAACCATTAGAATATGCGTCCCCTTAGTTCCGTCGGGCGCTGAGTCGCCGCTTTCCCCCTCGGGGTTTATCCATATCTCCGAAAAGGCATTCTGCCCCTCATACTGCATAGGCGCTATGTAGTGGAGCAGCGGCGTAAAATTGCACGGCGAGGAAAGAAGACTGTGCAGAATTGCGTCGGTCTTTTCTGCGCTTGTCGAGCCCTTCTCGCTCTTTGCGGATTCCGTAATAAGCCCCGTAAGGTTCTCCATAACCTTTGAATGCTCGCCGCTTTCGCGAGCGTCGGTAGCAAGCTTTGCAATGTAATTTCTCAATAGGTCTGTAAAGGCCTTCTGCTCGGGCTCGGGGAGAAACTGACGAAGTCTGAAGACCGATTCGCCCAAAAACTCGTCGCTTTCATTATAGCGTGAAAGATTGTAGATTGTAATAGAGAGAATTTTGCTCATCTTCGGAGAGAGCAGCACACTCTCAGAAAGGTCCTTAGCAAGGCTCAACACCTCGCCCTTTAGCAAAGCAAATTCGTTTTCTGCGCCGCTTTGCCTAAACCTTTGGGCAAGCTGTTCTATTCGGGTGAAAAGCTGTTTGCTTGAGGACACCGTCTCACCGAGATACTCCAAGCTGTTCGCTACGGCGTCCATAATGTCGCCCTTATTGGAATAGGCGTTAACCGCCTTAAGAAAGTTGGCTATGGCTACTTGAACATTCGCCCTTCCGCTGTTCTCGGCGCTGACGTTTCTCAAAAAATCGAAAAGCTCGCCTTTAAACATCGTGGATTCCGATTCCTGTGCCGAAAGCTCGCCCGCTATCTCCTCGGACGGGAGCAGCAGCGCGTGAAACATCTGCTCTATCTCCTGAGTCACCGTCTTGTTATTGGCGGGAAGAAGCTTGAATATTTCCTCCATGGTATCAATGCTTCTTAAATATGAGATAGCCACGGCGGGGTCCTTGAGCAGGTTCATCAGCACCGTGGGGGCTTCGCCTCCGAGATAGGCGTTGTTCTGTTGCAAAAGTTCGCTTTCGTTGTGGGTGCGAATTACCCGCGCTGGGTCGAGTATGTTGAACATGTTCGCCGCTTCCGCGTTGGTGTTCGGCGATACCGGCGCGTTATTCGGAATAATCGGGGTCGTAACGCGTAAAATGTCCGACAAACCGTTCCCTCCCTAAATGCTGAAAATGCCAAAAGACAATAATTATCCTTAATATAATTATCGTCCGAAATTGTATAAAATCAAGTATATTTTACTTAAA
>CAZUOY010000037.1:0-17360 GCA_964622315.1 uncultured Oscillospiraceae bacterium
ACACCGACAGCCTTGCGTTTCACCTCGCGGTGGGCTTTGAGGAAGCGAACAGGATAATCTGCTTCATCAAAAAAATTTAACGCAACAAAAAAGCTCCGATAGAATCGGAGCTTTTGTTTTACTAATGTTTTTGCTTAGGGAACCATTGTTATAATTTTGCCGTCGGCGTCGTACTTCAGCTCGCGGTATTTTACGCAGCGCTGGTGATTCACGCCGCCTGAAAGGGAGCTGTCGTGATAGAACAGATACCACTTGCCCTTGTATTCAACGATAGAGTGGTGGGTTGTCCAGCCGATGACGGGCTCAAGTATTCTTCCTTGATAGGTGAAGGGGCCCATGGGGTTTTTGCTTGTGGCGTAAACGAGATAATGGGTCGTGCCGGTAGAGTAGGAAAGGTAGTACACGCCGTTATACTTGTGCATCCACGGACCTTCAAAATAGCGCCTGTCCTCGTCGCCGCCAGTAATGGGCTTGCCGTTCTCGTCGAGTATCTGTAGCTCTTTGGGTGCCTCGGCAAAGGAAAGAAGGTCGTCGCTCATAACCGCGACGCGCGGACCGATAGCGGGCTCGTCGCCCTTAGGGCCGTTTGAGTGCTTTGAAATGTCGAAGGTTCCCGTTTCCCAGCATTCAAGCTGGCCGCCCCAAAGACCACCGAAGTAGGTGTAAACCTTGCCGTCGTCGTCGGGGAAGATAGCGGGGTCGATAGAGTAACTTCCCTCAATGTAGTTAGCCTCGGGCTTGAAGGGTCCCTCGGGACGCTCGGAAGTCGCCATACCGAGGTGGAAAACGCCGTCCTTGTCCTTCGCGGGGAAGATGAGATAATACTTTCCGTTTTTATAGATTGCGTCAGGCGCCCACATCTGTTTGCCGACCCACGGAACGTCCTTCATATGAAGCGCTTCGCCGTTGTCCTTGCACTCGGCGGTAATGTCGTCCATAGAGAGGATATGATAATCCTCCATGGCGTACTGGTCGCCGTTGTCGTCGTCGGGGCAGTCGTGCGAAAGGTCATGGGAGGGATAGATATAAATCTTGCCCTCAAAAACATGCGCTGACGGGTCAGCGGTATAAATATTGGTTACCAGCGGTTTGTTCTCGTTAGAATTTGTGCTCACGTGGAAATCCCCCTTGTTTTTGCTGAATTATGCGGCCGCCTGTTAGGCAAGCCTGTTATACTCAAATATAGCACATTTTAATAGTTTTAACAAGTACGGAAGTAAAAAACACAAAAAATATATGTAAAATGTTATATGCGCTTATGTTTTTTTGGTTTTGTATGTGATATTATGAAACAATAGGGGGGATTTTATGGAAAAGAAAACTACTGTGTATGTGCGACACCTTGACGCACCATATCAAACCGAAAGCCGTACTCACTTTTTGCCGCTGAGCGAAAAGCTCAGAGCAGAGGTAAGGACAGCCGTTTATGAAATTTTCGACAAGGCGGGCGGCGAAAAGCTTTTGAAGGAAAGCCGAGAGGTCTTCATTAAGCCGAACGGAATAGACGGACAGCCTTACTGCTACACACGCCCAGAACTTGTAGAGGCGGCGATAGAATACTGGAACGAGCATGGAGCGAAGAAGGTTTTTCTTTTCGAGAACTCCACCCAGAGCAACGCCACGCGGCTTGTTTATGCTGTGACGGGCTATGAGAAAGTATGTAAACGCACTGGGGCAGTTCCCGTTTATCTTGACGAGGACAAGACGGTGGAATTCGAGTTTCGGGGTAAGCCCAGCGATAAGGACGACCCGAACGGATATATGAAAACCACCTTCGGAATGCCGCGCTTTGTAGTAAAGAACCTGATTGAAAACAAGGATAAGAACCTATACATAAGTCTTCCGAAGCTCAAAACCCATTCTATGGCGGGGGTTACACTCGGCGTAAAGAACCAGTGGGCGTTTCCCTGTCAGGACGCGCGCGGCTTCGACCATAACTATAACCTTTCAAGCAAGCTTGCCGACGTGCTAAGCTATGTCCGCCCCGATTTCACTATACTTGAGGGGGTGGAGGGCACGATTTATGGTCACTATCCCGTAACGGCGCTTGCCGACACGGCTGTTTTACCGCTAAGGGTGCTTGTGGCGGGCGAAAACGTCGTCGCCACTGATATGGTCGGCGCGCGTATCTTCGGGCTGACGCTTGAAGACGTGTCGCACCTAAAGGACGCGGTGGAGCGCGGATACTCCGACGGCGTAAAGAAGCTTTCGGATATAAATATTGAGGGTGACATATCAGGCTATACAACAAAGTACAGCTACGACTTAATTGACTGTTACCCGAAAGACGTTATAATAATTAAGGGCAAGGAGCGCTGCTGCAAGCAGGGCTGTCAAAACAACCCGCTTACCCTTTTACAGATACTCTACAACGACCACGGCGGCAAGGGCGGCTGGACCATGGTAATGGGAAAGGGTCACGACAAAAAGGAGATAGACGCGATAGAGGGCAAGGTGCTTATCGTCGGCGGCTGTGCCATAAAAGAGACGAGCGAACGGCTGATTAAGCGGCTGGGCAGGAAGAATGTATACATAAGCCCGAAGTGCAACAGTCTTGCGGACTCCGCGGCGGCAATGTTCCACCTTATGAAGGTGAACCCAATGGTCTTTGTGCCGATTAACCCTCTAAAGGCGCTTTGGTGTCTTACGCTTTCAAAGCTTCACGGCTCAACGGCGCTTGTTCCGTCGCCCTTTTCCAATCTCTTTAAAACGGTGTAAGTTTTCTAAACGGCGGCTTTTTCGGGAAGTCGGCAGACAATAGTTACTTTATATTGTAATATTTTAAATATGGAAAGAACGCTTATGAGAGAAAGATTTCGAGACAGTCTGTTTTATATCGGGCTTTTGATTATGTCGCTGACCCTCTTTGCCGAGCACCTGTTTTCGGTTGAAAACAACCTGACCTGTTTTTTGAAGGGCGCGGCGTGCGGTCTGGAGCTGGTGGGCATTATCGTTATGCTGAAGAATAAAAAGCGAAGCAACAGCTAAGGGGGAGAACGGGAATGAAGTATCCCTATGGCTACTGCGGAATGCCCTGCGCGCTCTGTTCAAGATATCGCACTGACGGCAAGAGCCGGTGTGAGGGCTGTTCGGCGGGCGGATATTACACAGACGTATGCAAGGTGCATGACTGCTGTAAGGGAAAAGCGCTCTCTCACTGCGGAAGCTGCGCGGAATATCCATGTGTGCGGCTGGGCAAAATGAGCGATTTTCGCGACCTCAACACCGACAACGTGAAGCTGAGAACCTGCGGCGCGGTGGCAAAAACGGGGCTTGAAGCGTGGTACGGCGAATACGCAGAGCGGGCAAATCTACTTACCGAGGCGCTCGCTCGTTACAACGACGGGCGTATGAAGCGTTTTCTTTGCGAGCTGTTCATTCAAAAAAACATTGAAACGCTAAGACAGATAATGCAGTCGGCTGAAAGCATAAGCGGTACGCCGAAGGAACGCGGAAGGGCGTTTCGGGAGCTGACGGAAAGTATACTAAAGGAGAACAAATAGATGAAGGCCATACAAGCAAACGGCGGATATATCAAAGTGGCGGTTGGATTGATTATTCTTATTACGGTGGTAATCGGCTATTATCCTATGCCGCAGTACTGTGTCGAGATGACATGTATATCAAACACTCTGAGCGGCTTGCTGCTGATTGTTGACGGAACAATGAATTTAACAAAGAAACGGCAGATTAACAGAATCCTTTATTTGATGGTTGCCGTATGTATTCTGTCGGTGTTTCTTATCTGCACGGCAAGCCTTACAGGTTTCTTCAAGTTTAATTTCAAAGGCGCATTCTTTTTTCTTCACGTTATCAACCCTATAGCGTTTGCGCTTTGCTGGCTGTTTTTTACTAGGCCCTTTGGCGAAAGCAAAAGAGGACTGTTTCTAATCCCGTTGCTTATGACGGCTTACCTTATTTTTGATTACACGCTAAGCCGCTTTACAGGAAAATTTGTGTACGGCTTTGTTGGGTACGAGGTTGTAACTCCTTTTGTTGCCGTAGCGATTTTAATTGTTATGTATTTTCTTATGCTCGGCTTCGCTTTGCTGCTTTTGGCATTTCACCGGTGCGTTCAAAAGGGCAACAAAGAGTTTATAACGGAGGTATAGGTTTTGAGTTTCACGGTCAATATCTATTACTCAGGAAAGAACGGCGAAGCACGCCGCTTTGCAGAGGAGATGGAGGGAAGCGGGCTTGCAAACGAGGTGCGTGCCGAGGACGGAAACGAGCGGTACGAATACTTTTTTCCGATGAGCGACTCTGAAACGGTGCTTTTAATCGACCGCTGGAGGGACGAGGAAGCGCTTGATTTGCACCATAAATCAGATTTAATGAAAAGAATAGCGGCGTTGCGCGAGAAACACTCGCTTCATATGCGTGTGGAACGGTTTGTGGAACTGAAAACCGACAAGTAACATGAAAGAAAAAAGAGGGTTTGACGTGTCGCAGTGCTTCTCCTTCGTTGTGTACTATTTATAGGAGTACCCTCAGCTGATGTCAAGAATGAGAGTCATCGGCGTTAAGAACGGAGTATTGCCAACGCGGCATTTATTTTGATACTTATTAAATTTACGGCAAAAAGATGTTTACAGAAAAGGCGGAAGACAATATGATTTTTACCCACTTCGCGGAAGAAAACGGCTGGATAGTTGTAGACTATACGGCTACGTGGAAGTACGGCTATGACTTTATGCTGGACGCCGCTCAAACGATAATAGATACCGATTTCAAGGACAAGCTACAGCGCGTAGCGGTGGCGAAGATAGCGGGCGCGCCCGACGCCGAAAAGCTGGACGGCGTTGCGGCGGCGAACAACAACCTTCGAGCCTTCGCTGACACCGGTGAGGAAAACGGCGTGCTTACCATTTCGGGAGCAAGCTCGATTATGGAATGTCCAATTCAGATATGCTTCTTCAACCAGACGAATGTCGTGAGGCTGTTTTGTCCGTTCAAAAAATATTTTGACGAGCATGGGGAGCACGTATTTGATAATTACATGAACAGTATTGAGATAAAGGCTTACTGCAAGAGCGCGGAGCGCGATTTGCTTGAAAAGCTCGGCGGGTGAATTAAAAGGGCGGCTGACAAGGTCAGCCGCTTTATTCTTATCTCACGAATATTGCAATTGCTTCTAAGATATGGTATATTTGTAGCAATTTGATTTTATTTTAGGAGGTACAGCTAATGGGAGCACTTGTAATGATTATCTCTATTTTGATATCCCTTATTGCCTTTGCTTTCGCGGCGTGGCTTTTCCTTTGGGTTAAGCGTCAGCCGTCCGAAAACGAAAAGATAGCCAAGGCAGGCGGGCTTATCAAAAGCGGCGCGCGCACCTTTTTAAAGAAAGAATATATCGTGCTTGCGAAGTTCGCAGGCGTAGCGGCAATTCTTATCTTTGTATTCTTGCCCTCACCCATCTGGAAGGGCAATATTCTCGCAAACATAACAATGCTTGCGGCTTACATTTCGGGAACCGTCTTTTCGGCGATAGCGGGAAAGATAGGCATTGAGGTTTCGACAATAGCCAACGTTAAGGCGGCGGAGGCGGCGAAGAAGGGAATTAAGCCCTCCTTCATGGCGGGCTTCCGCGGCGGCGCTGTTATGGGCATGGCGGTTGTCGGCGCAAGCCTTCTCGGCGTTACCCTTGTGTTTTGGCTCACCGGTGACGCTACCACCGTTCTCGGCTTCAGCTTCGGCGCGAGCTCGCTCGCTCTTTTCGCTAAGGCGGGCGGCGGAATATTCACTAAAACCGCTGACATCAGTGCGGACCTTGTCGGCAAGGTTGAGCTCGGAATACCCGAGGACGACCCCCGTAACCCCGCGGTTATAGCAGATAACGTCGGCGACAACGTAGGCGACGTGGCGGGAATGGGCGCTGACCTGTTCGACTCAAATGTCGCGTCTATGGCGGCGGCGCTTATTATGGCGGCAAGCCTTGACAACCTTCTCGGCGGAAGCATTAACGTAATGATGGTCTTCTGCTTCGCGGCGCTTGGTCTTCTCGCCTCAATCATCGGCGTTATGACCGCTCGTATCGGAAAGAACGGAAACCCCACAAAGGCACTTAACTCCAGCACATACGTAACAACGGGAATTTATATAGCTCTTACAGCCGGTGCGACGGCACTGTTCGGCTTTGAGTGGCGCATTTGGGCGGCTTGCGTGTTCGGACTTGTTGTCGGCGTTGTTATCGGAATTACCACCGACTACTTTACCGACGACAGCAAAAAGCCTGTGCATAACGTAGCGAAGGCGAGCAATTCCGGTCCTGCGTTCACCATTCTTTCGGGCGTTTCCTACGGCTTTGTCAGCGTGCTTCCCGCAATGATTGGTATTGGCGTGTCGGCGCTTGCGGCTTATAAGTTGTGCGAGCCGATTAACCCCGAGCACCCGCTTGAATTTGCGCTGTTCGGTATCTCTATGGCGGCTGTCGGAATGCTTTCGATTGTCGGCATGATTGTGTCGAACGACGCTTACGGACCCATCGTTGATAACGCTCGCGGGCTTGCCGAAATGGGTGAGCTTGGCGACGACGTGCTTGAAATAACCGACGAGCTCGATTCCGCAGGCAACACCGTTAAGGCAGTAACAAAGGGCTTCGCTATCGCGGCGGCGGGACTCACTGTAATAGCGCTTCTCGGCGCGTTTATGAGTGAGGTTAACGTCGCGGCGGCAGAGCTTGGCGTAGAGGGAATTACCGGCTTCGACGTAATGAACCCGCTTGTCTTCTTCGGTATGCTTGTGGGCGCGGCTATCCCCGCGGTTTTCTCAGCCATGCTTATGCTCGGCGTTGACCGCAACGCACAGCGCATGGTAGCTGAAATTCACAGACAGTTTAAAGAGATAATTGGTCTTAAAGAGGGCAAGGAAGGCGTTTCGCCCGAATATGACAAATGTATTGAAATAGCCACCACGGGCGCGATTAAAGAGCTTATCCCTGCGGGTCTTGTGGCTATAGTCGCCACGCTTGTTGTCGGCTTTGTCGGCGGTGTTCAGGCTATCGGCGGCTTCCTTGTCGGAAACATAGTGAGCGGACTTCTTCTTGCGCTCTTTATGAGTAACTCCGGCGGGCTTTGGGACAACTCGAAGAAATATGTTGAATCGGGTCACGAGGGCGGCAAGGGCAGTGAAGCCCACAAGGCGGCGGTCGTAGGTGACACGGTCGGCGACCCCTTCAAGGACACGGCGGGACCCTCGATTAACACTCAAATCACAGTTGTATCGCTCGTTTCCTCGCTTATGTCTACGCTGTTCCTTACACTTTCGATTTTCTAATTCAACCTTTCAAGAGCGCCCGCGTTTTGCGGGCGCTCTTTTGTTTTGATTTTCGCTGTAGCGTCAACGCGGAGCTAACTGTATTGCCACACGATAGTACGACAACTAATACGAATTATCTTGAATATCTGTTCGGAGAAAAATTTGGAAAGAGTGTTTTCGTATGCTATAATTAGAAAACAGTATTTGCGGACTTACCCCCGCCACTAACGACAGGAGGCAGGTTACAGATGAACTTATATCTTTTATTAGCGGCGGTTGTGATTATCGCCTGCGTAATATGCAATAGGATAACAAGCAGAATCGGAATGCCGATGTTGCTTGCTTTTATCCTTCTCGGAATGCTTTTCGGCTCAGACGGTGCATTCAAAATTCCCTTTGACAACTATTCGGTCGCAGAGCAAATCTGTTCGGTTGCGCTTATATTTATAATGTTTTACGGCGGCTTCGGAACCAACTGGCATGCGGCGCGCCCGGTAGCGGTAAAGGCGCTTGTGCTATCCTCGCTCGGAACGGTGCTTACCGCCGGCTTCGTAGGGCTGTTTTGCTACCTCGTTTTGAAGATAGCGCTTCTCGAAAGCTTTCTTATCGGCGCCGTAATCAGCTCGACCGACGCCGCCTCGGTTTTCTCGATTCTCCGTTCAAAAAAGCTAAATTTAAAATATAACACCGCGTCGCTGCTTGAAATTGAAAGCGGAAGCAACGACCCTTTTTCATATATGCTGACGGTAGTGGTGCTCGGTCTTATGAACAACGGCTCGGCTAAGGGCTTTGGCTATATGCTTTTCGCACAGATAGCTTACGGCGTGGCGTTTGGTTTTGCTATAGCCTTCGGCACGCTTTTCATCTTAAAGCGCTTTAAAATGTCGTCTTCGGGATTCGGTGCGATTTTTATTGTCGCCGTGGCGCTCGTTTCCTACGCTGCGCCCGCCTATATAGGCGGCAACGGATATCTGAGCGCGTACATTACAGGCATTATTCTGGGCAACAGAAGGTTGGAAAACAAGCAGGAGCTTGTCCACTTCTTTGACGCAACAACGGGACTTATGCAGATGGTGCTGTTCTTCCTGCTGGGGCTACTGTCTTACCCCTCACAGCTTCCCGCCATAGCGCTGACCGGTCTTTTTGTTGCGCTTTTCTTAACCTTCATAGCGCGGCCGATTGCGGTGTTCGCTATCCTTGCGCCATTTAAAGGCGGGCACATAAAACAAAATCTTCTTGTATCGTGGGCGGGTATGCGCGGCGCGGCGTCGATAGTTTTCGCAATAATGGCGGTAATTAACCCCGCGGTAACGGACAATGATATCTTCCATACAGTCCTTTTTATTGTTCTTTTCTCTATTCTTATTCAAGGCACGCTTATCCCTGTTTTTGCGAGAAAGCTTGGGCTTACCGATTCTGGAGAAGACGTTATGCGAACATTTACCGATTACATTGACGAGGTGCCCGTTCAGCTTATACAGTTCAGCGTACCGGAAGGTCATTTGTGGAGTAAAAGGGCGGTGAAGGATATTGACCTTCCGCCGGAGTCCTTGCTGGTTCTGCTGACGCGCAAGGAGAAAAGGATAATTCCGAACGGAAACACCGTGATTGAAGCGGGTGATATGCTTGTGCTCAGCGGAAGCGCGGCGGACAGAACAGACGGCGTTCGGCTCTATGAAAGGGTCGTTAAAAAGGATGATGACTTCGCAGGCAAACGGGTTTTTGAAGCAAAGCTGAGCGATGAGTTTATTATGCTGATAAAGCGCGGAAAGCGCGTGGTAATTCCTAAGGGCGACACTGAGCTTAAGGTCGGAGATGTTCTGGTCGTGTCCGGTGAGAACGAGCTTGTTTCTTCAAAAAAAGTTTAAACTTTATTTTTAATAGGGCTTGAAAATGATTTTAAAAGGACTTATTCTCAGAACAAGAACGTTCTTAATAACCTTTTAAAGGAGAAAGCTATGGAGAAACAAGTGGTAGAAAGACTTGAAGCGAAAATAGCCGAGGGCTACAAAAACACGACGGGGGTTCTCGTAAATAAGAACGGTGAAACCGTGTATGAGAGATATTTTTCCGGACTGTGTGAAAAGGACGCGACGCATGTCTTTTCGGTTACTAAGAGCGTTTTTTCAGCCTTAATCGGAATTGCGATAGACAAGGGAGTAATTGAAAGTGTGGATATGCCCGTTCTTGACTTCTTTCCCGATTATACGATAAAGCAACGCGAGAAGACGATTCAAAAGGTGACGCTAAGGCACCTTCTCACAATGACGGCACCGTATAAGTGCAAAAGCGAGCCGAATACCAAGTATTTTTCAAGCCCCGACTGGGTGAAAACGGCGCTTGATTATCTCGGCGGAAACAAGGAGCTTGGAGCGTTCAGGTATTCGCCTATTATGGGAACGCATATACTTTCTGGCGTACTGCGTAACGCCTCGGGCGAGCCCACCGACGAGTTTGCAAAGAGAAACCTGTTTACGCCGCTCGGCATAAGCTTTGAGAACATAGGAATTCAAAGCAAGGAGGAGCAGTTCGCGTTTTATTACGCGAAAAAACACAAGAGCGGCTGGGTGACGGACGAGCAGGGAAGAAACACGGCAAGCTGGGGGCTTACCCTGACGCCGAGAGAGCTTGCCCGAATAGGTGAGCTATACCGTATGGGCGGCGAGGTTAACGGAAAAAGACTAATCTCTAAGGAGTGGATAAACGAAAGCACCACCGAGAAAAGCCGCTGGGACGATATGCGCTATGGCTACTTGTGGTGGATAATAGATAAGGACGAGCGTGCGTACGCGGCGCTCGGCGACGGCGGAAACACCATTTACGTAAACGAGAAGCGCGGAGAAGTAGTTGTTATAACGGGCGCTTTTATTCCCCGCGCTGCCGACAGAATAGACCTTATTCGTGAGTATATTGAACCGTTTATCTGATTTTTAGCTTCTTTGTTAAGCGGCTTTAAGAATGTTTAAATGCAATCTAAACAACGGAACCGATATAACTGAATAATAAAAGAGCCGCGCTCGCGGCTCTTTGTTATTTCTGCTTTATTCCGAACCTTACGGGGCAAAGCGTTCGGCAACGGTTACACTCACAGGTATTAAAACCGCGCGAGTTCTTGCCGTAGGTGTTCTCGCGGCATTTCTTCTGGTTGACCCGCCCTTCCTCAATTGCGCCGACGGGGCAGCCCTCTATGCATTTTCGGCAAGAGGGAATACAGATGTTTTCGCTTGGCGCGTCAGAACTTAGCGGAAGGTCGGTGAGGATAAGCCCAAGCGCGAGGGTGTTTCCGTATTGAGGATTAAGCAGAAGACCGCTTTTTCCAAACTGACCGAGCCCCGCGACCACGGCGGCGTCCTTGACTGAGACTATCCCCTTGCCGTGTTTTTGCTCGGCGTCCCAGTATTCATACGGCCCGTCTGAGGGTAAGGGTACCGCGCGGCAGCTGAAGCGCTTTTCAATTTCGTGTGCGGCAAAAAGGGCGATTCTATCCGTTTCTTCGGCGTTGTTATGGTTAAACGAGCTGTAAATGAGCCGAGGTGAAACCTCATAAAGCCCCTTGGGAAGTGAAAGACCGAAGGATATTAGCGAACGGCAACCTGAAAAGACGGCGAGCGGTGAGAAGTCCTCGGGGAAAGCTGAAAAGGTTTCCTCGCCCGCTATTCCGCAGATGTCTGCGCCGGCATTAATAAGTATACCTTTAATTTCGTTTTCCATCTGTTTTCCTTTCATGTTTTGCCGCTTTCTTATTTTTGCGCAGCGTCTGCTTGTCGCAGGCGGTCAGCGCCTTTCTTGTTTTCTCATTGTGGTGTGCGCGACAGGCGTCGCAATCGCCGTGTCGAGGGCAGTCGGTGCGCCTACAAGGACAGATGTTTTCCATACACTCACCTTGCCAGAATGTTCATGACACCATGAAGAAGCATAGTTGAATAGCAGTTCTTTGTCTTCTTGCGAAGAAGTCCCAGAACTGCGCCGAAGAAGACGCCGATAACCGCTTTCCAGAAAAGGATATTAATAAGAGCCGCGGCGCTCTCGGCGCGAAAGGCGAAGGAGTCAATGTATCCTAAATGCCAAAGCGAAAAGAGAACGACCGACGCAAGATACGTATACCATTCGCTTTTAAAGACGGAGTTTAGCTTGTTCCAGATATAGCCTCGAAAAATCAGTTCTTCGAATATGGGGGTTACAACACCTGCGTAAACAAAAAGAAGAATAGACTCAAAATCCGACGCTTTAAAGAGAATAAGACTGACAGCAAAGAATGCAGCCGTTAACGCCGAAAAGACAATATACCATACGCCGAAACGCTTTGGAAAAACCGAAAGGTCAATTTTTTTAGCCTTCGCGACGACAATAAATGCCGCTGAAAGCAGCGCCATAGCCACAAAGGACGCGACTCTGTCGTTAAAGGCTGTCCTTTGGGCGAACAAGAAGAAAAGCTGTTTAATGCCGAAGCGAAGAAGGTGAACAACCACCATTAGCGCAAAAATCTCCGCGAGGGAGCGTAATACGCCTTTTTTCACGTGAAACACCTCTATATAGTTTTGCTTTACTATATCACAAAAGTCGTCATCTTTCTATACATAAGTAAACAATAAACAGCCGCGGTAAACGCGGCTGTTATCTCTTTTATGAAGGCTGAAAATCTTCGATTTTGAAAAGGTCAGCGGTTCCGTCAAGCAGTGGCCACGGCGAAACGCAAAAGCCGCTTATGTCTATTTCAAAATGAAGGTGAGGACCTGTCGCAAGCCCTGTCATGCCTACGGCGCCTATCTCCTGACCCAAGCTTACCATGTCGCCTTCACTTACCTTAATGGCGGACATATGCAGATATTTTGACTGAACGCCGTTACCGTGCTCGATTACCACGGTGTTGCCGGACATCTTCAGCTCGCCCGCAAAGATGACGCGTCCGTCGTTTGAGGCGTAAACGGGCGTACCCTCGTCGCAGGCAAAATCTATACCCGCGTGGGTGCTTCCCGCCTTGCCGTTAATATAGCGGGTAAAGCCGTAGTCTGAGGTAACGGAGCCTTCACATGGGAAGGCAAACCAGCTGTCCCAGTAAACCTCGTCGTCGGACACCTTGGAAAGGTCTGCCATAATGTTGTTGTATTCGCTGTAGGCGGACGAATTGTTGATAGTGGCGGCGGCGGTCTCGTCGCTCACGGTAATCTCCTGCTCAGTATATTCCTCAGGAAACTCCATTGCCAAAACAGTATAAGGAAGGCTCAGCGTTTCCCCGTCGCCGTAGCTAATGCTGACGGCGTATTCACCAGCCTCGCGCTTATAATTAAAGGGTATAATCGAATACATCAGCGTGTCGTTTCTTACAACCTTCGGGGTAAAGGAGAAGGGAACAGAAACAGAGATATCCATTCCCTCGGGCAGATTTTCGCCGCACACAACAAGGGTGGAGCCCTGGTATACAGACTCGCTCGAAAGATAGAAACGCGGAACAATATTGTATACCGCGTCGAACATATAGACCGCCTGTCCGACGTAAGCGGCGTTCTCTGTTTCAGCGGTAACGGAGAAGCTGTAGGTTTCGCCGTCAAGAGGAAAGAAGCTTTTTCTAAAGGCCTTGGATGAGCCGTTAAAAACCTGTTCACCCTTATGGGTAACCAAAATGCTTACCTCCTTCGGTGTGCGTCCGAAATGAAAGGAGTTAAACATCTCGGTTAACTCAAGGGGCGCATTTACGGCGGGTTCGATGTTAACGTCATAGGTATTGCCACTGATAAGGCTTGTTACGGTAAAGCTTCCCGCGCTCGCAGAGATATCCAGCCCGCCGAACTCGGCTTTCACCATCGCGGCAAGCTCGTCGTCTATGCGCGCGGCGAACGCCTTCTCCTCTTGCTCCTTCAAAGCGCGCTGTTCCGCTGCTTTAAAATAAAGCAAAGCCGCCACAATAGCCGCCGCCGCAAGAACAACGCAAAGAATGATTATTACTGTCTTTTTACTAATTGTTTTTGTTTTCATGTATAACTACCCGCAACAATATCATTTTTTTCAAGCACTTATAATAATAGCAGAACTTAGGCCCAAATGAAACATAAAAAGGGGGTTTTTCCCAAAAAAGTAAGAATTTATAGCCGCAACTTTGTGGTTCTCGCTGTTTACAAGCGAATTTCTTTAATGTATAATAATATGCGAATCTTTTTAAGGAGAGAATATTGGTAATGAAAAAAATAATCAGTTTATTGCTATGCCTTTGTTTGGCATTTACCTTTATCGCCTGCACGGGCGGACAGAAGGTCGTCCTTGATGAGGACGAGGAGCAAGGCGGCGAGCTCGGCGTAGTCGAGGTTACCGCGGCAAAGGAATCGTTTAATATGCTCACGGGCGAAAATAACCTAGCGAACGACCGCGTAGGTTGGCGCCCTGTCTCAATTTCGGTTAACAACATTCCCCAAAGCTGGCCCCAGAGCGGCATTTCCGACGCTGACGTAGTTGTTGAAATCGAAACCGAGGGCGGTATCACACGTCTTATGTGCATCTTCGGAGATACACGAGAGATAGGTAAAATCGGTTCTGTACGTTCTCTGCGCGACCCGTTTATGGAGTTCCTTTATCCGCTCGACGCGATTATCGTACATATAGGAACCTCGGTACTTGCCCAGAAGGCTATGCTTGAGAACAACTATCGTACAATCGACGCGGATATCCGCGACAATGCTTTCGTTAAGAATCAGGACAAGACACGTCTTGCTAACGGCTATGCTTCAGAGCACACATGGTTCACGAGCGGCGGTCAGATAGACGAGGCGATTTCCACTCTTGGTCTTGAGACGGAATCTCAGTCCGCTATTACATCGCTTTTCAACTTCGTAACCGACGGCTCTAAGGTAACGCCCGCTGACGGTTCAGCCGCGACTATAGCATATGATTTCAATGACACAACAGACAACTATTTCAGTTACAACGACGGCGACGGACTCTATTACAAATCTCAGTACGCCTCCGCGAGCTACCCTGAAGGAAAGCCCCACATGGACGAGGCGGCTAACAAGCAGATATGCTTCCAGAACGTGTTTGTTCTTTATTGTAACATGAGCTTTACCGGCGACGGACGTAACGACAAGGATTCCCTTGCTCAGATAGATTACTCAGCCGGCGGTGAGGGCTACTACATCACAAACGGCGCTTACCAGAAGGTAACATGGACGAAGGGCGACTTTGGTTCGCAGCTTAAGGTCTTCGACGCGAACGGCGAGGAGATTACGGTTAACACCGGTAAGTCCTATATCTCCATGGTAGATAAGGAATTCGCCGACACAATGAGCATTCAGTAAACAGCCGACTGTATTAAAAGGAAGGCGCGCCCGCACGGACGCGCCTTTTTCTGTTGTTATGTTTTCTTTTTTGAGTTATAATGAATTTACTCTATCGGACTGGAGAAAGAGAATGTTTGGCTTTGGTGCGAAAAACGAATATCTGCTTGTAGGACTTGGCAACCCCGGAAAAAAGTATGAGCTTTCGCGCCACAACTGCGGCTTTCGAGCGCTCGATTATATCGCCGAAAGATGCGGCGTGAAGGTGAACCGAGCGCGGTTCACAGCGCTCACCGGAGCGGGGCTTCTTTCGGGCGTAAAGGTGGTTTTTCTAAAGCCCACCACCTTTATGAACCTTTCGGGGGCGGCGGTATCAGCGGCGGCAAAGTATTACAGAATACCGCCCGAGCGAATTGTCATAATCTTTGACGATATCTCTCTTATGCCCGGACATATAAGGATTCGCAAGGACGGCTCGGCGGGTGGACATAACGGAATAAAGAGCATTATTGAACAGCTTGGCACCGAGGAGTTTCCGAGAATAAAGATAGGCGTCGGCGCAAAGCCGAACGCACAGAGTGACCTTGCCGACTGGGTGCTATCTATGCCGTCCTCCTCAGACAGAAAGCTTATCGAATCTCGTCTCGACGATGTTATGTCGGCGGCAGAACTAATAGTAAAGGGAGAGCTTACCCTCGCGCAAAGCCGTTTTAACGGATAAATATATATGCTAAGGAAGACGAAAATCACCGGTTGCGGGTTTCACCGCATCCGGCGTTACGCGTTGCGGTGAAGTATGAGTGAATTTCTATTAAAATCAATAAAAGAAAGCAGAGCCTTCCAGGGAATAGAAAAAACGGTGGCGGCGAAGAAAGCGGCGGCACTGTTCGGCGCTTATCCCGTGCATCGCTGTGTTTTCGCGGCGGCGCTTTCGGACGCGTCCGAAAGCTCGGTTATTTACATAACCGAGACCGACCGCGAAGCGGTCGCCGCCGCCGCGGATATCGAAGCGTTCGGAAAGCGCGCCGTAGCGTTTCCGTCAAGAGACCTTGTTTTTAACGATGTCGCGGGTCTTTCACACGACAGCGAACAGCAGAGACTTTTTGTTTTAGGAAACATAATTGAGGGAAAAACAGATGTAATCTGCTGCTCGGTGGAGGCGTTCAGTCTTTTCACCATTCCTCGCGAAAGCTACAAGGCGTTGTCTGTGAAGATAGAGGCAGGAAAGAGACTTGATTCCGACGACCTTTCAAGACGTCTTGTTTCCGCGGGCTACACACGCTTTGAAAGGGTAGAGGGCAAGGGTCAGTTTGCTGTGCGCGGCGGAATAATCGACGTTTTCCCCGTGCATATGGACAGCCCCGTGAGAATAGAGCTTTTCGGGAACGACATAGAATCGGTTTTCTCATTTGACGAGCAAACCCAACGCCGCACCGAAAGGCTGAAAAGGGTCTTTATAACCTCGGCGCGAGAGGTAACCCTCACCGATAAAGACACGGCGTTAGAGCGTATGCGTTCACTTTCAAACAGGCTTTCCGAAAGCGACCTCAAGACAATATTGGAGCGCGACGCAGAGGAGCTTGAAAACGGAATTGTGCCCGCCTGCACCGACCGATATTTAAACCTCTTTTATGAAAAGCCCGAAACGCTGTATGACTATCTGCCCGAGGCGCCCGTGCTGTTCAGCGAGCCGACGGCGTTATTAAAACGCCAAGAGGCGCTGCTTACCCTTCATACCGAGGACCTTTCGGCTCTCAACAGGAACGGTCTTTACGACAAGGCGCTCGGTAAATACTATTACGAGGATTTTTCTCTTAGCCCGGCGCGGCGGGGAGCTGTGCTTGCGGATGTTTTTACTCGCAGTCTTGACGGTGCGGTGCTTGATAGCCTGACTAACATTAACGGCAATATTATCCCCGCGTGGAACGGCGACTTTATGACGCTAACGGAGGATATTCGAAATTATACCGAAAGCGGCTACGGCGTAACTGTGCTGACAAGCACGTCGAAGGCCGCCGCGGCTTTGGCTGACGACCTTTCAGACAGTGATATCTCAGCGGCTGTTGTCACTAAGTCATCGCCCGAAAAAGGAAATGTCGGCGTGGCTGTCGGTACGCTTTCGGAAGGCTTTGAGATACCGTCAATGAAGCTTTGCGTTATAACCTCGCGGCAGAACGGAAAGACGGTCAAGCGCAAGCGTGCAAAGCGGGACGAAAACGCAAAGGGCTTCGGAAGCCTTGAAGATTTACGCAAGGGAGACCTTGTCGTACACTCCGCTCACGGAATCGGTATGTTTGACGGAATTCACCGTATTGACCATCACGGCTTTGTCCGCGACTATATTAAAATTAACTATCGCGGCGAAGACGTGCTTTATGTTCCCGTCACCCAGCTTGATATGATTTCACAGTATATCTCGCCGAAGGACAGCGACAACGTAAAGCTCGCGAAGCTTAACTCCGGCGAATGGAACAAGACTAAAGCGGCGGTCTATCGTTCGGTGCGCGAGATGGCGCACGAGCTTATTGAGCTTTACGCAAAGCGCGAGCAGTCGAAGGGTGTAGCTTTCTCCGAGGACGGCGAGTGGCAACAGGATTTCGAGGCGCGCTTCCCTTATGACGAAACGGACGAGCAGCTTAAGGCGTGCGTTGAAATTAAGGGCGATATGCAGCGCGAGAGACCAATGGACAGACTGCTTTGCGGCGACGTGGGCGTCGGGAAAACCGAGGTTGCGCTTCGCGCCGCGTTTAAATGTGTGGCGGACGGCTATCAGTGCGCGGTGCTTGTGCCGACCACCATACTTTCGTGGCAGCATTATAACACCTTTACCGAACG
>CAZUOY010000038.1:0-16468 GCA_964622315.1 uncultured Oscillospiraceae bacterium
GTTCCTCTCCGTTTCATACTTCGTCATTTTCTCTTTATACATATATTAGTCTATATTGCGCCCTACCGTCAATAGAATGTGCGGCGGTAAACGCAATTTCTGCTTTTTTGCTTATTACCCGCCGTTTTTTGCCGTCTGTTTTGTTTCTTTTTTATTCAATTTCTGTTAGAATAGCCTTGGTGATTTTTATGACGAAGAAGGAACGCGCCTTACTTATTGTTGAAGCGCTTGAAAAAGAATATCCGCTCGCCGAATGCACGCTCGATTACGAAAGCGCGTGGCAGCTCCTTGTGTCCGTGCGGCTCGCGGCGCAGTGCACCGACGCAAGGGTGAACCTTATCACACCCGTTCTATTTGAACGGTTTTCGTCGCCAAAGGCGCTCGCCGACGCGGACGTGAGCGAAATAGAGGAAATAGTCCGTCCCTGCGGGCTTGGCGCGTCGAAGGCGCGGGACATTTCGGCTTGTATGAAAAGGCTTGTTTATGAGCTGTACGGCATAGTGCCCGACAGTATGGAGGGGTTGCTCTTGCTCCCCGGCGTGGGGAGAAAATCGGCAAATCTTATCCTTGGCGACGTTTTTCACAAGCCTGCCGTCGTCTGCGACACCCACTGCATAAGAATTACCAACCGCTTGGGTCTTTCTAACAGCACCGTTCCCGAGAAGGCCGAAAAACAACTGCGCGAGGTTCTGCCCCCGGAAAAGAGCAACGATTTCTGTCACCGTATGGTACTTCACGGCAGAGCGGTCTGCACGGCACGCGGCTTTCGCTGCGAGGGGTGTTGTTTAAGCGCTCTGTGTGAAAAGAGGACAGATAAAGAAGATGGATAAGGATAAGAAAAAGCGGATACTTACCGTGATATTCAAGGTTGCCGTCGCGCTTGCCGCGCTCGCCTTCGCGGTATACACCGTCTACTACTTCGCGACGATTGGCAAGCAAATAGACAAGATAAAAGATAAATACGAGATTGTCGCGACGAGCGATTAACCTTTCCTTGACAACCGCGCACTTTCGCGGTATAGTTTAAAAAAACAAAACACAGGGGCGCCTTCGGGCTGAGATTGACGAATGTTCGTCAGGTCCCTTTGAACCTGAACCGGATAATGCCGGCGTAGGAAGTGTAAATACTATTTTGCTTTTTACGTCCTTATCCTTTCGGATAACGGGCGTTTTGTTTTTTTACAAAACAAAAGGAGTGATTACCATGGAAAAAAAGAAAGCTTTTCCGACAAAGGCTCTCGCTGAGGGCGCGATTATGGTTGCGCTCGGCACAATACTGAGCCTTATTAAGATAGACCTGCCAATGGGCGGCGGCGTGACCCTTTGCGCTATGCTCCCGCTCGTCATCTTTTCCTTTCGCCGCGGCACGAAGCTTGGGCTTTTCGCCGCCTTCGTCTTTTCGGTGCTTCAGATGTTTTTGGGGCTTGATAACGTGCGCTACGCCTCAAGCGCCGCTATGGCGGCGGCGATAATTCTGCTTGACTACATCATAGCCTATACGGTTATTGGTCTTGCGGGCGCGCTTCGCGGCAGGCTGAAAAACTCGAAGACGGAAATTTCCGTCGGAATTGCCGTTACCTTCTTTGCGCGGTTTCTCTGCCACTTTATAACCGGCTGGTTCATTTGGGACGCGCTTTGGCCCAACGAGTTCGGCTACGCGCCGCCCGTCTATTCGCTCCTTTACAACGGCTCGTATATGCTCATTGAGGCAATCATAAGTGCAGCGGTTGCGGTGTTGGTCATTGATAAGGTAAAGGACTACGGAATTAAACGAAGCTGACAAGAAAAGAGGCGGCGCAAAGGCGCCGCCTCTTTTAATTACATTTAGCTTGCAGAAACAATTTCAAAATCAGCCGAATCTGCGGAAAGCTTTACCTTACCGCTGTTCGGAATTATTACGTAGTAAACCTCGTTGATTATTGCCGCGGTGGCGCTATCCTCGGTCGCTGTAACCGCCTCGGCGAATTTATCCGCGTCCTTGAAGAAGTAAAGGGTGTCTGCGTCAATGCTGCCGCTCAACAGCTTTTCGTATTCAGCGTCTGCGTATTCATTATACTGCTCGACGTTTGTTATCGAGAAGAAGGGTTCATTTGTTACAATTTTGTTCTTTGCGCAGAACAAGGCGATATGGTGTCCCTCCTTCGAGTCGCCGCCTATCGTGATTACCCTTTCGAAAGCGTCGCCGTTATCCTCAAAGAAGGCATTATCGGTAGGCACGGAAAAGTGATTTGAGCCGCTCTTGAAGTCGTCGTGTTTATACCGCAAGGTCGGTGCCATATCGAAAAGCTGAACGGCACAAACAGCAAGAAGAAGCACCGCGCCCAAGGAAACGCTGACACGCTTTATGTTCTTTTCGGTGTTATCTTTTCTCAGTGTGATTTGTCTGTCAAGCTTATCTATAAAGATAATCAGGAATATGAAGATTAGGTAATACACGGGCCAGAACATTCTCGAACTGCTACGGAATATGTTGGCGAAATCACTCAAAATTCCGCTAAGGTTAAAAAGAATGTAACGGCTGTCGTTAATCGTAACGACGTTGCTCACGGCAAAAAGTGTTAAACAGCAAGCCGAGGCAAATAGCACGGGGTAACGTTTTATATACAGCAAGGGCTTTGACCTTTTGAATGTTATTAAAAGATACAGCCCCACCGCGATTAACGCAACGAACATTCCGAGACCGAGGAACAGGAAATTTTCGTTTATATAAACCGTGTCCCACGCGGGCAGAATACGCGACCATGTAAAGCCGCCCATGCTTTCGGGGTTAAACAGAGAATTGAAATTGAAGCAGAAAAGACCGTATCCGCCGTGATTTCCGCTTGAGGTATTTTTGAAATATCCTATGCAGAAAAAAGCCACAACCGAAACGGCAAGGTTTGCTAAGAGAAAGCCGACGGATTTTATGTATTCCTTCGTCTTGACGGCGTGCTCGAATAAGTCAGCGAACAGCACAGCAAACACCATGGGAAGAAAGTACGGATGAATAAGCGCGGCAAGCGCCGACACGACCAGATACCACGGGCTGTAGCTGTACTTCTCCTTTTTGTTTCTGAAATATAGATACAGCGCCGCGAGAATTAGAAAGTGCGAGGAAAGCGAGGTATGGCGGAAACAGCGCTCTATCATTATGGGACTGAACACGAAAAGCACCGTACCGACTATATTCGTAAGAAGCTTCTTAGAAAAGATGTCAAGAATCTTTGACGCGAAGAAGCCTTGAAGCATAAAGCTGAGCATTACCCAAATGCCGAAAAACTGAAAGGTTGTTGGCAGAATGGGCGAAAGCAGACGAAAAAACATCGACGCTATGGGTATAGAATCGGAAAACAGTATTGACGCCCCAAAGGGATAATTAATGGAAGTGGTAAAGCACAAGGGGAAAACTATCGGCGAGTTTCGATAGAAAACCCAACCGGCATAATGCTGAACAATATCTCGGTCGGCGTACCCGCTTAATATCCACAGGTCGTCGGTCACGTTGAGCGACCGCACGCCGAAAATCAGAAGAAACGCCGCCGCGCCTATCGCCGCACCGATAAGTGCTCGCACCCTTCGTGAGCTTAATGCCGTAGTCTTCATTTCGCACCTCTACTTCGCAAGTTTTCATTTCAAGTATAAAGCATACGGCGTTTTTGTCAATAATCGGCTTTTTATAAAAGCATTTATTGAACACGCGCGAGAATAATGTTATACTTTTTATGAAAACTAACTGTTCGCGGAGGAATTATGAAGAAAATTGCGGTTTTAATCCCCTGCTATAACGAGGAGCGGACCGTCGAGAAGGTCATAAAAGATTTTAAGGCTGTTCTGCCAGAAGCGGAAATCTTCGTTTATGACAACAACTCAACCGACCGCACAGCCGAGCTTGCAAAGGCGGCGGGCGCGATTGTCTGCCGTGAGCCGAGGCAGGGCAAGGGCAACGTTATTCGTTCAATGTTCCGCGAAATTGACGCTGAGTGTTACCTTATGACCGACGGCGACGACACCTATCCCGCCGAAGCAGCTCGCGAGATGTGTAACGCGGTTTTAAACGAAAAGGCGGATATGGTTGTAGGCGACAGACTCTCAAGCACCTACTTTACCGAAAACAAGCGCCCTTTCCACAACAGCGGTAACGTTCTTGTAAGAAAGCTTGTCAACAGCTTTTTCAAGGGCAACGTAGTTGATATTATGACAGGCTATCGTGCCTTTAGCTACAACTTTGTAAAAAGCTTTCCCGTGCTTTCCAAAGGCTTTGAGATAGAAACCGAGATGACAATACACGCGCTTGATAAGAATATGAATATCGTTAACGTTCCGGTTACCTACCGTGATAGACCAGAGGGAAGCGTCTCGAAGCTAAACACCTTTTCTGACGGCTTCAAGGTTTTGTCCACTATTGTAAGACTGTTTAAGGATTATAAACCGCTTCGGTTCTTCGGAATTATCTCGGCTATACTCTTTGTTGCCAGCCTTGCTCTTTTTATACCCGTTTTTATCGAATACGCAAAAACAGGTTTGGTTCCTCGTTACCCCACGCTTATTGTCGCGGGATTTGTTGCCATAGCGGGGCTTCTTTGCTTGTCCTGCGGACTTACTCTCGACACAATAACAAAAAAGACGCGGCAGGATTTTGAGGTTACCTTAAATATGATAGAGTACCAAAAGAAACAGTAAACACAGTATTAAAGCGGCTCGGTTACACCGAGCCGCTTTTTATTTATACTGAATTAATTGTAAGCGGTTCTCAAACCGCAAGGGTGCTTTCACGCTCGGTTTCGTTTATCAAAAGTGAAAGCTCGCTTCCGTCAAAATCGGCGACGACCCTGTCACCCTTTTTGAGCCTACCCTCAATTATCATATCGGCAAGCTTGTTCTCCAGCCGTCGCGCTACGGCGCGCTTTATCGGACGAGCGCCGTAAACGGGCGAATATGCCTCCTCCGCAAGGCATCTTGCAGCCTCCTTTGTAACCATAAGCCGCACGCCAAGCTCCGCCGCGCGAAACTGAAGCTTTTTCAGTATCAGTCCCGTTATTTTTAGGATATCCTCCTTCTTCAGCCTGTCAAACACGACCGTTTCGTCAATGCGGTTCAAAAGCTCGGTGGAAAAAACAGTTTTCAGCTGTTCCTCGACAAGAGTTTTCAGCTTATCATAGTCGTCGCCCCCCGCACCAAAGCCGATAGGAGCAGTACCCGACGCTATAAGCTTTGCGCCGATATTTGTGGTTAAAACAACTATACTGTTTGAGAAATCCACCGCACGTCCGTCGGAGTCGGTAAGGCTTCCCTCCTCGGTAATCTGCAGCAGCAGATTGAAAATCGGCGCACAGGCCTTTTCCGCCTCGTCAAAGAGAACAACGCTGTAGGGGCGTTTTCTAACCGCGTCGGTAAGCTGTCCGCCCTCACCGTGACCGACATAGCCCGGCGGCGAACCGATGAGTCTTGAAACAGAACTCGGCTCGGTATACTCCGACATGTCAATTCTAATCAGTGCGTCCTCGCGCCCAAACACACGCTCGGCAAGCACACGGCAAACCTCGGTTTTTCCGACACCCGACGGGCCACAGAAGATAAACGAGCCGCTTGGCTTGTTCGCTTCCTTTAAGCCCGTGCGCGCGCGCCTGAGCGCCGCCGAGACCGACGTAACCGCCATCTCCTGCCCGATTATCCTTTCTCGTAGCGTTTCCTCAAGCGCCTGCAAGCGGCGGCTCTCCTGCTCGCCTATCGCCGTCAGCGGCACCCCCGTCCAGTCGCTTATCACCCGTGCAATATCCTCAGAGCTTATGGTGTTCTCCGTTTTCGGAGAGATGACAAGGTGCCGCCGCGCACACGCCTCGTCAATTACGTCTATCGCTTTATCCGGAAAACGCCGCTCGGTAAGATACCTCTTTGAAAGCCGCACGGCGCTTTCCACCGCCTCGGGCAGTATATCTACCTCGTGGTGTTCTCTCAATAGTGCGCACTGACAGGTAATTATCTTCTTCGTCAGCTCCTCGTTCGGCTCCTCTACCTTAATAGGCAAGAACCGCCGCGCGAACGCCTTATCCTTTTCCACCGTTTTGTTAAACTCAGCCGTGGTGGTTGCGCCGATTATTTTCAGCTCACCGCCGGATAAAAGCGGCTTTAAAATATTGGAGGCGTCTATCGCACCCTCTGCCGCGCCCGCGCCCATTATCGTGTGCATCTCGTCTATAAAGAGAATTACGTCTCCAGCCTTCATAACCTCTGAAAGGGTGTTTTTAAATCGCTCCTCGAAGTCACCGCGATACTTTGTTCCCGCGACCATATTGGCGACCTCAAGCGACAGAAGACGCTTTTCGAGCAGCTCCTTCGGGCACATACCGCTGACAAGCAGCTGTGCTAAACCCTCAGCCACGGCGGTTTTTCCCACGCCCGGCTCGCCAACAAGACAGACATTGTTCTTCTTTCGCCTTGTCAGCGCCGTAACGACGCGGGCAATCTCTGCGTCGCGCCCGACTATCGGGTCGAGCTTTCCGTCGAGCGCAAGCTCGGTAAGGTCGGCGGTATACTTTTCAAGCGGCTTTGATTTCGCCCTGCGCTCGGCAAGCATTGCGTCCCTTCTCATAGAGTTCGGTGATTCGCGGCAGTCGCGCCGCATTCCGTCCTCATCAATATTCGCAAGATGTAAGAACCGCGAAAGCTCGGCGTCCTTCGCCATTAAAAGCGCGCAAAGCAGTTGCTCGGTACCTACACAACCGTCACCCAACCGCTCGGCGCAGACGCGGGCGTAATCGAGCACCGAAACGAGTGACGCGCTCATGTCAGAGGCGAACAGCCTCATCCTTCCGCCATGCGAAAAGCTTTCGCTTAAAAGCTGGCGCACCTTAAACGCCCGCTTCGCGTTTCTGTTGATTATTGCGGCGGCGTCGCAGTCAGCGGTTTCGCAGAACGCCGCGAACAGATGCAGTGGTTCGGCTGAGGGCGCGCCGAGTTCCCCCGCAAGCTTCAGCGCCGCGGACACCGCCTTATTAGCCTGTTTAGATAAGCCCTTTATCATATCCTTCTCCGTCTGTGTTTATTACCCTATCGGCAAACTGATTATTGACGGATTTTTGAAGGTTTAAACAAACCGCCGCACCATTAGGCACGGCGGTTTGCTTAATGAAAGCGAACAATCGCTATATTTCTTCCAAAGCTTCTTCTAAAGCAATAGCAAGCTGGTCGGGGCAGGAGGTGTTTCTATAGCCGCAGGTAGTACCCTTTAGAAGCTCAATTACCTCCTCGGGCTTCCTTCCAATACAAAGCTTAGCTAACCCCTTTTGGTTTCCGTTACAGCCGCCCTCAAACATGACGCCTTTTATTACTCCGCCCTCGATTTCGACGGTTGTTGAGAGCGAACAGGTGCCCTCGTTACTTCTTTTGTATATCATCTGTTACCTCCTTTCGCTGAGCTCAAAAAGCCTTTGAAGCTCGCTCTGCTTCGTTAGGTAATCGCCCAGCATTGCGTAGTTTGAGCTGTTCGAGCCGTGATAATCCGAGCCGCCCGTCATAATAAGTCCGAACTCATCGCAAACGGCTTCTATCTGCTTTTTTAGCTCCGCGTCCGCCGAGGGGTGGTTATGCTCGACACCGTCGATAAGCCCCGCTTTCGCCAGCTCGTAAATGAACGGCATACTTCCGTAAATCTTTGGGTGAGCGACAACGATAACGCCGCGTGCCTCACGCATAGCCTTCACCGTTTCTAATGCGTCATTATAGCTTGGCTCCACAAAGCAGCTTCCCGTGTGAGAGGAAAAAAGCTTGTCGTAAAGCGGTCCGAAGGTCTCACGCTCGTAGCCGAAATCAATAAGGACATTCATCATATCCTGCTTGTGAATAATTCCGCTTGGGCAGTAGCGCGACAGCCTTTCCTCGGTAAGCACGGGATAAAGCTTTCTTACCTTTTCAAACATGGCTCTGCCCGCCTCGGCGCGGGAATGGTTCATCCGAGCAAAAAGCGGCTCAAGCGCGCTTTTATCCTTAGGCAGATAACAAAGTATATGACACTTCTTGCGGGTTGTCGGCTCAACGGTGGACATCTCGCAGCCCGTTATCACCTGAACGGGGTCGCTCTCACCCACAAAGCTGTTGTCCATAAGGTCGTGGTCGGTTATCGCGACGTAATCCATATTAAGCGAAAACGCGAGGTCAAGCGCGTCGCGCCGTGAAAGTATTGAGTCTGATGCGTTCGTGTGGCAGTGTAAATCGGCTTTCATTCTATCCTTTTCTTTCGTTCGTTTTTATTAATTATAGCATATACAAAAAGCGGGTACAATCAGCCTTCGCCGATTATACCCAGCTAAACGCTACTTCTCAATGAGCTTTGCCGCCACAACAAAACGCACACTTTCATCGCTTGTGCAGGTGGAAAGCACAAGTATTTTATCGCTTGCCAAAGGCTTTACGCCAAAATCGACGAAGCTGTTGTTCAGCATATATTCAAGTGTTTCATTGAACTTTGCTTCGTCCGGGTTTGGGTCGATGTAGTCAATTGTTATTGGTATATTCGTCGCCGCAAAAATCTCGTACTCAAGCTCCTCATTTAAAAGCGAAAGCTTGATTATAGGATTAGACAGCGCAAACTCGGGGTCTTTATACTTTTTAAGCTTCGAGAAACGCTCACTGTCGGCGTAATCGTCAAGCGAATGACCATAGATAATTGACACCCTGTCAAAAAGCCGTACACCGTCGCTGAAGTTTATGTAGTCGAGGAAGTAACAGCCCCACACGTCGCTTTCGCCATCTTCGTTCCTGCGAAGATAATAATCGTTATCGTCGGCATGAAAAACGGGGTTGTCTATCTCGCAGGCGGGAAGCGTAAGCCACCCCACCACGTCGTTGTTCTTTTCGTAGGCGGCTTTAAGCTTAGCCGATGTAAAGGGCTCAAAGCTCTCTTTTACAGGCGAAACGACAGGCTCAGTTTGCGGTGCTGGCGGCTCAATCGGCTTTTCAGGCGCGTCAAAAGCACCACAAAGCAGAAGCACCGCGGCGGCAATGACAATAACGAGAAGCCCCGAAATTATAAGAAGTGATTTTTTCCTTACAAAAAAATCTATCAGTGCTTTTACAAGGCTGTTTTTATTTTCGTGTTTTACCTTTAGCTTCATTAGTTCACTGCTCTATTCATTATAATTACCGATTTACGGTTCAATATGAAAAAGGATATCACAAAGATTTAAATGAGTAAAGAATAACCTTTTAAATAAGTAAGCGAAGCGACGGCTTTTCAGAGAAAAGAGCAATCGCTAAGCTACTCCGCGAAAGCCCAAAGCGAGCGGAGCCGTCGTGAGGGCGTTTACAACTGAACAGGCGCAGCGAAGCGACGGCTTGCGCGGATAAAGGCGGCGCAACAAAGCGATATGAAAAAGCAGACCATCACTTTTGAAGGTCTGCTTTTGATTTGAGCGACGTTTGCGCCGCCGTGGAGCGGGTGACGGGAATCGAACCCGCGTAGCCAGCTTGGGAAGCTGGGATTCTGCCATTGAACTACACCCGCGAAGTGTAAGAACTATTATACTGCTGAGATAAGTTTTTTGTCAACGCGAAAGACGGAAAAAGCGGCGAAAGCCGATTGACACGGAGAGCGAAAAATAATACTATTAAACTACTCAATTATGAAACGGAGAACGCGGTGTATAAAATTAAGGCAGAACAAAACAGCAGTCTTCCCGCGGCGCTTACGGCTCGTCTTCGCGATGCTGACGGCGTTGCGCTAAAAACCGCACTCTTTTTGCTTTCTTTGAACCGCGCCGCTGAGGAAAAGGAAATTTCCGAAGCTCTCGGCATACCTACCGAATCCGTTATCCGCGCGCTCAATTTTTGGAAGGGTGCGGGGCTTGTTCTTGAAACCGACAAAAAGGACTCGGCTGTGTCTGCTTCAACGGTAAACAGTGAGCCAAAGGCAATTAGCGCAAGAGAACCGCTTTCACAAGAAAAAATCAGCGGTATACTTCTTCGCAATCCAGAGCTTTCTAACCTAATGCAGGAAGCCCAGACTATTCTCGGACGGCCGCTCGCGTCAAACGAAAGCAGACTTCTGCTTGAGGTCTTCGAATACGACGGAATGACCGCCGAAATTATTTTACTGCTCGTTGGCTACTGTGCACCGAGGGCAAAAAACAGCCGTGCGGTAATTACAATGGTTTCACGGCTGTCCGAGGAGCTTTTTGAGGAGAGCGTCGTCAGTTATGAGGCGGTCTGCGAGAAGATTAAGCTTTTCGAGCTTCGAGAAAAGCGGGAGAATGAAGTAGCCGCCGCGCTGGAGCTTCGCGACAAAGCGTTCAGCCGCTCAGAGAAGGCAAATATCGCCCGCTGGTATGAGGAATACGGTTATGACATCTGCTTTGTTAAGGAGGCTTCGCTTCGCGCGGGAGATAAAAACTCGGTAAAATACGTAAGCGGAATCCTTAAAAGCTGGTATAACAGCGGCTATAAAACGATAAAGGATACCCGTGAGGAGATAAGCAACGCTTCCGCGCCTGTTTCAAAGACGAGAGCGCGTGGAGAGGACTCATTGATTAAGCGTGCCGTTAATATTCGGCGCGAAAAGGAAACAGTCTAAGGAGAAGGTAATGGCTTACAGCGAACAGGCAAAGCGATACGCTGCGGATATTCTCGAACGGCGGCGTACGGAAGGCTCAATTGAATACTCCGCGACGCGTGAGGACGCATATAATAAAATTCCCGAGCTTCTTTTGCTCGAACGAAAGGCGTCGGAAATAAGCGTAAGTGCCGCCAAAGCAATGATGACGAACGGCAAAGAGGACGCAAAGCAGGCGCTCGACGCTCAGCTTAGCGAAATAAAGGAACAGCAGGAGAAACTGCTTAAGTCAAGTGGTCTTTCTCCTGACGCGCTAAAGAGAAGGTATACCTGCGAAATCTGCCGCGACACGGGAAGAACCGCTGGCGGCAAGCTCTGCGCTTGCGCCGAAAAGCTAATGCGCGACTACTCGTTTTCAGAGATTAAAAAGGTTTCGCCTCTTGAGCTTTCCAGCTTTGACAGCTTTTCGCTCGACTACTATTCCACAAAAAAAGACGAAAACTTCGGCAACTCACCACGCGCTGAAATGACGAAAAATCTGTCCGTCTGCAAGGAATTTGCCGAGCGCTTTCCCGACTGTCCGAAAAGCCTTTTGTTATTGGGCGACGCGGGGTTGGGTAAAACTCACCTTGCGCTGAGTATAGCGAAGCGTGTAACCGAACGTGGCTACGACGTTATCTACTGTGCGGCGGCATCGACGCTTAGGAAAATCGAAACCGAGTATTTTGAGGAGCACCGTGAAACATCGACACTTGAAAGCCTTAAGGACGCCTCGCTTCTTATTTTTGACGACCTTGGCGCTGAGTTTAACAGCGCTTATGTGAGAGTGGCGCTCTACGACCTTCTCGATTCGCGTATTATTGCGAAAAAGCCCACTGTCGTTACGACTAATTTTTTGCGGCAGGAGGCTCTTAACGCACGCTACGGCGAAAAGATTACCTCGCGTCTTCTCGGTTGCTGCTCGCTTCTTCCCTTCTACGGCGAGGATATTAGATTAATTAAAAGTGAGGCGGAGCAATGAAGTACGACTGGACTGACGAATACTTCTTATCATTAAAAGGAGTGGAAAAGGATTTCAAGGCAGAATGGAACTGGACGAGATATATAATTCGCGGTAAGATGTTCGGCGCTCTTTGCTTCGACGGCGAAAAACCTGTTTACCTCACGTTGAAGTGTGAGCCTACCGAGTCGGAGTTTCTGCGCTCGCAGTACAGCGATATTATCCCGGGCTACTATATGAACAAAGTCCATTGGATTTCAATAAAGGTGGAAGGCAGCGTTCCTAACGAGCTGGTAAAAGAGCTGATTACGAAGGCTCACGCGCTGTTGCTCGCGGGATTTTCAAAGAAGGTGCAAGCGGAGATTTCAGCCGAGTAGCGACGGCGTGTTTCGTTAATTTTTGCAAAAGCAAACGCGCTTTAAAAACTTAAGTTAAAAAGCCCTCGGCACTGCCGAGGGCTTTTGTTGTTATGTATTACACCGTTTTGACTACAGTATCTCTTTTAGCTTATCAAGGAAGGCTTCCTCGCCGAAGGTGTTGAGTTTGAAGAACATTGCCTGACTTCCGCCCGAGGTTATCGCGGAAAGGTATACCCCGCCGCTTGCGCCCTGAAACAGCGTTACAGACAAGCTTACCCTGTTCTCGCCCAGAATACTGTAACGCTCAAAAACGCGAACGCTACACCGCGAGCTTCCGTCGGCGAAATCGCTGGAATCCTCAAGGGTTGCGGAAACGCTTCCCTTCAGTATGCCGTTTTCTATTCTCTCAAGAACAGAATTAAAATCATCGTTAAGCGTCAGTTCAAGTTTTGCCATAGAATAACCCCCCCATAAAATCAACTCATTCTCTCTGCCGCGCTTAATAACGCATAGCGAGAAGCCGCGAGATTAATCCCGCCTTGGAGATAAACCCTGAACGGCTCCCTCATGGGCGCGTCGCAGGAAAGCTCTATGGACGAGCCGCAGGTAAACGCTCCGGCCGCCATAATTACCTTGTCGTCATAGCCGGGCATCTCCCAAGCCTCGGGCGCAGCAAAGCTGTCTACAGGCGAGGCGGCTTGAATCGCTCCGCAGAATTTCGTGAGATTTAACGCGTTTTTCAGTTCTATTGTTGTAATTATGTCGCTTCGCTTCTCGTCAAAGCGCGGTGACACGCTATAACCCAATTCCTCAAAAAGCGCGCTCGCGTAGACGCTGGTTTTTAATGCCTCGGCGGTTATCATAGGTGAAAGGTACAGCCCGAGATAAAGCTGGCGCAAGCCCGACGGAAAGGAGCCTATCTCGCGTCCTGTGCCGGGTGCGCTCAGGCGGTGGGCACATTTCTCCACGCAGTCTGCGCGTCCCGCTATGTATCCCCCCGTTTCGGCTATCGCGCCGCCGGGGTTTTTTATTAGCGAACCGACTATTAAATCCGCGCCGACAGAAAGCGGCTCGCTTGTTTCCGTAAATTCACCGTAACAGTTATCTACCATCACTGTTGCGTTTGGGTTTCCACGTTTTACGGCGGTGACTATTTCGCCTATTTCAGAAACCGAAAGCGCCCTTCTGTCTGAATAACCGCGCGAGCGCTGGATATGAACGAGCCGCGCTTTCTTAGCGCGCTTCTCTATTTCCTTTAGATTTGCTCTGCCTTCAACAAGCGGAACCTCATCGTAGTTTATACCGAAATCTTTTAGCGAGCCGTGTGCTTCGCCCTCTTTTCCGATAACCGAGCTGAGCGTGTCGTAGGGCTTACCCGTTGCGGCAAGAAGTGTGTCGCCTGTTCGGAGCATACCGAAAAGCGCGACTGTTAGGGCGTGGGTACCGCTCATAAACTGAGCACGGCAAAGCGCGTCCTCGGCACCGACAGCGTCAGCAAAAACGCGGTCAAGGGTGTCGCGTGCTATATCTCCGTAGCCGTAGCCCGTAGAACCGATTAGGTGCTGTGCGCCGACCTTGTTCCTGGTAAACGCCGTAAGCACCTTAAGCTGGTTAATACCCGCCGTCTCGTCTATCGCCGCAAAAAACGGCGCGCATCTTTTCATCAGCTCTTTATCGAGTTCACAAAGTCTTTCGCTTATGCCGTATTCACTGAACATTGCTCAAATACTCCAAAACCTTTTTTGTAAGTTCGAGCGTGTCCTCTGCGTCCTTCATACACGCGGTGGAAGCCGCGGAATGAATATTTCGAGAGGCGACAGATATGCCCATTACCCTTACACCGTCCGCGGAGGTATGAACGCTTCCCGCGTCGGTGCCGCCCGAGAGTCTCGTTTTTGTCTGCCACTTAATGCCGTTATCGTCCGCTACTTTACAAGCGACATTAAAAAGCTCGTAATCGTAAAGAGTCGCATGGTCGGCGTAGCTAATTACAGGGCCTGCGCCGCATCTCGCGATAACGTCGTTCTCTTTAAAGCCCGCGTTATCCGCCGCGCCGCAACAGTCAATGATTATCGCCGTCCTTGGGCGAACGGCGAACGCCGCAGTTTTCGCTCCGCGAAGTCCAAGCTCCTCTTGAACGGTAAATGCAAAATGACAGTCAATCGGAAGCTCGGTTTTTAGTAGCTCAATTAAAATCGCGCAGCCTAAACGGTCGTCTATCGCCTTGCCGAGAATGTTTCCGTCGCCGAACTCGCGAAGCTCCGTGTCGAACGCCGCGACGTCGCCGAGCTTGATATATTTCTCCGCTTCCTCTTTGGAAAGCGCACCGATATCGACGTAAAGGTCGTCAAGCTTCGGTACCTTTTCCCTGTCCTCGTCTTTTCTTACGTGTATTGGTGCTTTGCCGAGCACACCAGTTATCCCCGCTCGCGGAAAATAAAGAGTTCTTCCCGCAAGCGACTGTCCGTAAACGCCGCCCGAGTTGATTAGCTTAATTAATCCCTTTTCGGTAATATAGCTTACGAGAAAGCCCACCTCGTCCATATGCGCCGCGAGCATTACGGGCGACTTTGGAGAGGTCTTTCCCTCTTTAAAGACTATAAGGTTTCCCATAGCGTCGCGGTAAACCGCGTCGGCAACGGACTTTATAAGCTCCTCTATTTTGTCGGCAACCGCCGTTTCCCTACCTGACACGCCATAAAGGTCGCTTAGTGTTTTTGTTGTTTCAAAAAGAGCTTTCATCTATTTTACCCCCTTGACAAACGCCGCGAGAAGCTGCGCCGTTTTTTCTATATCCGCTATATCCGCAACCTCAAGAGGGTGGTGCATAAATCTTATAGGAAGCGACAAAAGCGCCGTGCGTATTCCCGCGCCGACCGTGGCAAGCTCGTCTGCGTCGGTGCCCGTTGTTCTTCCGCTCACAAAGAGCTGGTAATCTATCTTTTCTTTCTTCGCGGTTTCAATCAGCCTTTCGGTCAGCTCGCTATCGAGTATTGGGGCGATATCAATCTGAACGCCCTTGCCGATAACGGTACCCTCCTTCTCCTCCACGTCGGGGGAAACGGCTGAGTTTGTGTCCACAGCTACGGCATAATCGGCGCCGAGCGAAAAAACGCCCGTCTTGGCGCCCATTCCGCCTATCTCCTCGCGGGTGGAGAAAAGAAGCTTTAAGCCACAGCTAAGCTTGTCCTTCGCCGCAAGCTGAGAAGCATAAATAAGCGACGCGACGCAGGCTCGGTCGTCAAGGCAGGGTGCCGCTACTCTGGTGCCCAGAAGCCTTATAGCCTTGCCCTTTGTCGTTATCTCGTTGCCGAGCCGAACCTTATCCGCAGGTTTTTCAAGACCTGTGTCAATAAACATCTCGTCCGACTTCGGAATTTTATATTCGCTGTCCTTCGCGGAATTATGGGGCTTTGCAGGGTAAGGGAAGGGAAGCCCGACTACAGCGGGTATCTCGCCGCTTTCGGTGTTTATGACGACCTCACTGCCCATAAGGGTGTGAGTATCGGTGCCGCCCACGCTTAGCGCGTGAAGGAAGCCGTCCTCCGTAATATGGCTTACCATAAGCCCTATTCTGTCCATATGGGCCTCAAGCACCACTGTCTTTTCGTTCTCGTCCGCCTCACGAACCGTCGCGATTAAATTCCCAAGCGAGTCCTTTTCGCATTTATAGTCTTTTAAAATCTCCGTAAGCGCCGCGGCGACCGTCGCTTCTCTGCCCGAAACGCCCTGTCTTCCGCAGAGCTTTTCAATTATCTCGTAGATATCGCTCATAAGCTGTTTACCATCTCCTTGAAATGATTTCCTCTTGCTTCAAAATTAGGGTAGGCGTCGAAGGACGCAGACGCCGGCGACATAAGCACCGTGTCGCCTCTTTTTGCAAGCTCGTTCGCCTTAGCCGTCGCCTCAGCGAGATTCTTTGTCATAATTATTGCTATCCCGCTCGACTTAAAGCCCTCAAGCGCCTCGACTTCCCTCTTTATTATCTCCGCCGTCGGTCCGCTTAGTAAAAGAATCTTTACGCTTCTTAAAATTTCAGGCGCAAGCGGTGCATAGGAAATCTTTTTATCGTAGCCGCCCGCAATAAGAATAAGCTTTTCGTCGAAGGAACGAAGTCCCGCGATTGTTCTTGTGGGAGAGGTGCCGATAGAGTCGTTATACCACTTTACGCCGTTCTTTTCGCGGACGAACTCAATTCTGTGCTCCACACCCGTAAAGCTCTCGGCGGTCTTTTTAATTATCTCACTCGACACAAGGCTCATAACCGCCGCAGCAGCAGTAGTTACGTTCTCCTTGTTGTGTTCACCGCGAAGAAGAATGTTGTTAAGGTTCATAACGACCGTTTCTTCGCCGTCACGCACTGTTATTAAGTTCTTTTTCCCGTCCATATACGCGCCGTTCTCCACGGGGTTAAATCTGCTGAACCAGCGAAGCTCACCTCTTACGTCGCCCTTCATGCTTTTCGTTATTTCGTTTTCTGCGTTAAGCACCGCGACGGAGCTTTCGTTCTGGTAAAGAAGAAGGTTCCGTTTTGCGTTTATGTATTCCTCCATATCCTTGTGGTGGTCAAGGTGGTTGGGCGCCATA
>CAZUOY010000039.1:0-16384 GCA_964622315.1 uncultured Oscillospiraceae bacterium
GGACGAGGTGGAACATCCCGCTGTTCGTGAGATACTGAAATATCTCGATATGGACAAGATACAAATTACCTATGACGCAGACCTCCCTGCCCGCTCGGGACTCGGGACAAGCTCCTCCTTCACGGTAGGGTTGCTTAACGGGCTTCACTCGCTTCGCGGAGAATTTGTCGATAAGATGACCCTTGCCAAGGAAGCGATATATGTCGAGCGAACCCTTTGCAAGGAGGAAGGCGGAGTTCAGGACCAGCTTGCGGCGTCGTTCGGCGGACTTAACAAGATGTGTTTTACGGGCGACGGCTTCGAGGTTATCCCCGTAGTAATAAAAGCGCAAAGGAAGAAACAGCTTAACGAAAACTTAATGCTCTTTTTTACCGGCTTCGTCCGTTACTCTGGCGACGTTATGTGTGAGCAGGTAAAAAAGGCGAAGAAGAACGCCCGAGACCTCGCCGAGATGGTCAAGATGGTGGACGAGGGTGAAAGGATACTCACCTCAAACGGTGACCTTAACGATTTCGGGCGGCTTATCGACTACGGCTGGCAGCTTAAGCGTTCGCTCGCGAGCAATGTTACAAACGACACGATAGACGCGCTTTATGATAAGGCGAAGGCGGCGGGCGCAATTGGCGGAAAGCTCTTGGGCGCGGGTGCGGGCGGATTTATTCTGCTTTACGTTGAGCCTGAGAAGCAAGACCGCGTAAGAGAAGCGCTGAGCGAGCTTATGTGTATTCCCTTTGAATTTGAAAACAGCGGTACGAAAGTAATCTATTATAAACTGTAAGCGAGGCTGAATAAATGTCAAAAAAAGCGTTAATTACGGGAATGACCGGCATGGTCGGCTCCCACCTTGCGGATTTTCTGCTTGAGAACACTGATTGGGATATCCACGGAATGCAGCGGTGGAGAAGCCCGCTTGATAACATTATGCACCTAATGGACAGGGTTAACAGCCATGACCGTGTTTTTGTCCATTACGGCGACCTTAACGACCAAGGCTCGCTCATCAAGGTGCTTGAGGAGGTCAAGCCCGACTACATCTTTCACCTTGCGGCGCAAAGCTATCCATTGACCAGCTTCACCGCGCCCATAGACACCCTAAACACAAATATTCTCGGAACCTGTCGTCTTTTAGAGGGGATTCATCTTCTCGGAATGAACCCGATTATTCATGTTTGCGCCTCCTCGGAGGTTTTCGGCAGAGTTTCGGCGGACAAGCTTCCGATAAACGAGGAATGCGGCTTTCAGCCCGCCTCGCCCTACGCTATTTCAAAGGTAGGCACCGACCTTGTCGGGCGCTATTACGCTGAGGCATACGGTCTGACTGTTATGACCACACGTATGTTTACCCATACGGGTCCAAGACGAGGTGACGTTTTCCACGAATCCACCTTCGCAAAGCAGATAGCAATGATTGAAGCGGGGCTTGTCGCGCCCGTTGTCAAGGTGGGAAATCTCGAATCCCTTCGCACCTACGCCGATGTACGCGACGCCGTTCGCGCCTACTATATGCTTCTCACAGTAAACCCGATTAAGGGCGAATATTACAATATCGGCGGCACCTACACCTGCAAGGTCGGCGATACGCTGAACAAGCTAATCTCCTTCTCTAAGGCGAAGGATAAGATAAAAATTGAGGTTGACCCCGCGCGGCTTCGCCCGATTGACGCAGATTTACAGGTGCCCGATTGCTCTAAATTCACCGAGCACACCGGCTGGAAACCCGAAATTCCGTTCGAGAAAACAATGGGTGACCTTTTGGATTACTGGCGCGCAAGAATAAAAACAACCGGCGTTTACATCGACCGGTAATAAGGAGAGGCTATGGCTTATTCCCTTAACCCAAACGCTCAAAGCATATATAACGAGTATATTGAGAAGTATCCCTTTCTCTCAAAGATTGGAGATGAACTCCTCGAAGCCTACGCCGCTGTTGATTCCGCATACAGCGCCGGCAGAAAGCTTCTTATTTGCGGCAACGGCGGAAGCTTTGCGGACGCAGAACACATTGTTGGCGAGCTTGGAAAAAAGTTTTGCGTCGACCGTCCGCTTTCAGCCGAGGTAAAAGCAAAACTAAAGGCGCAGGGCGAAACCGGTGAATATCTAAGCGAAAAGCTTCAAGGCTCGCTTCGCGCAATAAATCTCGGCGCACACCAGTCGCTTATGACGGCGGTGGCGAACGACACCGATGTTAAAATTGCCTACGCGCAGCAGCTTTCTGTTTTCGGCGACGAAGGTGATGTGCTGCTCGCTATAAGCACCAGCGGAAACTCGGAGAACATTATGCTCGCAGTAACCGCGGCAAAGGCCTTCGGGATTAAAACCGTTGGGCTTTCAGGAGAAGACGGCGGACAGCTAAAAATGCTTAGCGATATATGTATCTGTGTGCCGGAAAGCAGAGTTTATTACATTCAGGAAAAGCATATTATCGTGTATCATCTGTTATGCGCTATGCTGGAAGCGTCGAGGTGGAAAAGCTAAACAAGCGCTTTGCGTTTGTTTAGCTGGCAAATTTGTGTCTTCGCGGTCACTGACCGCGATTTCGGTAAACCGAAACCGCCACAAAGTATGCGACTTACAGAAAACTATTTCAAATAAAAACAAGTGCGTTTGTTTAGCTGGCAAATTTGTGTCTTCGCGGTCACTGACCGCGATTTCGGTAAACCGAAACCGCCACAAAGTTTGCGACTTACAGAAAACTTTTTCGATAACGCTTTGCGTTTGTTTAGCTGGCAAATTCAAATTTAACTATGGGGAGCTTTAGTTTATGAAACTTATTGAGATACTTGAGCCGGATTTCAGCTTTGAGGACGAACGCGGAAGTCTCGTTCAGCTTGTGCGAGAGGGTTATCGCCAGGTGAACGTAGTTCGCTCAAAAAAAGGCTCCTTTCGCGGCGGCCATTACCACAAGCTAACTAAGGAAGCGTTCTATGTTGTTGAGGGTTCCTTCCTTCTTGAAGCGGAGAAGGACGGTGTCAAAGAGGCGAGGACCTTTTCAAGCGGCGATATGTTCTTAGTTAACGAGTATATCGTGCACAGCTTCAACTATCTTGAGGACACGATACTTGTAAGCATGTACGACAACGGCGTGGAGTACGGCGACGATAAGGATATCTTCAGCAAATAAATGAAAAGAATTAAGCCCCCGCGTAAACGCGGGGGCTTTTACTATGCTTTATCTGACTTTGTAAGCTTGGTCAGCCATTCGAGGAAGGGTTCGCTTGTGTATACTAAAAACACCAGTGAAACCGCGCCCGCCGGCGCAAGGTAAAGCAGATAGGTGCCTATACAGAAGCTTGTTACCTCGATATAGGAAATCATAACTATTCGCAAAAGAGCCGAAAGCAGTACGCCAAGGATTACCACAGTTAACATACCGCCGCTCGTAAAGAGTTTTTTCTTTAGCTCGGCGACGGTCGCTTTAATGTCGCCGAAAAGCCGCTTGAAGCCAAAAAGGGCAAGGAACCAAACAAGTATTCTATAAAGCCACGTGATTAGCACAAAAGCCACTTCCGCCGCTATATGCCATGGGTAGTAGTCCGCTTCACTTGTGCCTGCCTTGGCTGAATAGCTCGCGCGGGTATATGTGAAGCTTGAATAAACCCCTGCCTGCTCAGGCGTGGCATAGCTAAGCTCCGCGAGTGACGAGGTTTGTTCAAAAAGAACAAGGGTTTTCAATGAGTTAAACACCTCTTTTAGGGTGTCACCTAAATAGCTGTTGTCATAAGGCATAAGCGTCGCGCTTAAGCCTGAAAATGGATTTCCGCTTGTAAGCTCAAGCTCTCCTCTTTCTTTGGCCAAGGTAAGCTCAAGAGTTACCCTCTTGTAAAACTCCTGCGCCTTTAACGCGGTATCCGCTTCGCCGCTGTCAAAAGCCGCGCGGCGCACCGCCCATATTATCCCCGCGCTGTTAAAATCGCCGTTCTTTGTTCCTACTGCATAATCACTGCGATATTCGGCGCTGTCTAAATACGGCTGTAGCTTCGCAAAACTCGGCGACGACGCGTACAGCTTTTCAAGTGTCTCGTCACAAACCAAAACATGTTTATGGGGAACGTCGGTATCCGCTCTCACTATAAGCGCAACAGCCTCCTTAAACTCGGCTGATGTATAGTCGCTGATAATAAAGCGACCATAATATTTATAGTTCATTGCTTTATATGCGCTTGTGCAAACGAAGAAAACCGCTACACCTATAAGCGGCACCGCCACTCGCGCAAGCGCTTTTCTTCCGCCCTCTTTTTTGCAGACCGCAAAGATAAAGTAAATAAGCGTAGCGCAGACTCCGAAGGGAAGTATCCACACGGCGTCGTCCTTTGTAATCCACGAAAGCCCAAGCCCCAGACCCGCCGCAACGGAATATGGCATAGTTGATTTCACAGAAGATTCTATTCTTAAACAAACACCGATAACTCCCGCGAAGAAAAGTAAGCAAAGTGAGGGATATATATTATCAATGTACACCCGCGTGGTGAAGGTCGCGACGCTGTACGGTGAAAACCATAAAAGAAGGAACGCCGCAAAGCGGTAAAGACGGTTTTTCAGCTTTGGCGAGAGCGCATTTGTCATCACCACGCAAGCGGCAAGATAAAGCAGCTGACCGCCGATAAGATATGGTATGTGTAGTAAATTCAACAGCCAAAGCCACACCGCAAAAAACATATGCTTCGCCATAGCGCACCAGCTGTAAGCGCCAAGCCATTCGCCGTTCTTTATGCTGTTTGCGGCGGCGAACATAAGCTCGTCGTCTATCGGCGCGGCGGCGGGATAAATTTGAATCATCTGAAATCCGACAAGAAATATCTTTATGAGCACCGCCGCGAGCACAAACAAGATATATTGTCTTCTATTCGGTTCAGATAAAAGCACCGACCTTACGGCGGGCAAAAGCTTGATTCTCGTCTTCTTTTCCACGTCTTTTTTCTCCCTTACTGTGCTTACCCGATTAGCTCGTAAATCTTGTCGAGCGCGTCCGAGCTTTCTCATTCAATGTCAGGCAGAATAAACTCGTCCGTTTTGCTCGTATCATCGCGTGTAAAATCCTTAACGGAAATATAAAATTGGTGAAGCTCGTTTATCGTTACCTCGTCCTTCAAGAGAGCTGTTTCACGTTCGTATGCCGTCTGAAATTCGACCGCCATTCCCTTTACGCAGGCGGGATACACCTTGCCGACGAGAAACTTTACATAGTTAATGTCCTTCATAGCCTCGGCTTTTGTCAGCGTTTCGTTATATGTAAGCGTTGGAACGCTTGCACTCTTGTTCTGAAGAAAATATGGGTTGAAAACCGTACCGCCGAGAGCGCCCAAAATAAGAATCACAGCGGCAACACATATCAGCACTCAGCTTAGTTTCTTCAACTTTTTCTTTTCCATTACTGAATCCCAAAATATCTATTATATTAATATATAATAAAGCAAGACGTATTTATTTGCAACAAAAAAGACCCGCGAAGGCGGGTCTTAATGAGCGATTTTACTTTGCCGTGCCTGTTGTTATCGCCGCTCGCTGAACAATGCACCAGTTTACTATCACGGCTATGGCGCTGAGTGCCGTTAGCACAAGCGCGGCGCCAAAAGGCTTTGTTGCAAACTGAAGTACCGCTGAAAGCGCGGAGCCGAGCCAGTCAAACCACCCTAATAGGTTAATCGAAAGGGGTATTAGAATAACAAACAACACGGGAGCTCCCACAGCGACGGCTATCTTCATAGGCTTACTAAGCCGCAAAAACACGAGCGAGATAAACATTCCCACCGAGCTCATAAGGAAGAACAGAAGCATAGAGAAAAGAATTGCCTTAAGGTGTTCAAAGATAGGCATTCCCACTACGTCAATGTTTTCATACATAAGCTCATATAAATCCGTAAAGTTCGCGCCCTTCACTCCCTTTGAAACTTCAGCAAAAAAGTATATCGAAACCTCGCCAAACACCGCGAAGATAAAGGAGATTAAAAGGTTGGTTATAAGCTCTGAAAGTATGGCTGTTTTCCTGCCAACGCCGTTTTGAATAAGAAGTCTCAGGTTCTCTCTTATTGTCACTATACCCAATACAAACATCGCTATCATCGCGGAAAAGGTAAAGCCTGAAAACCCAACAAAAACGTTTACCAAATCTCCGTCAACCTCTGAATTGAAGAAGAACGCGCATAGATAAGCGAGCAGCTCAACTGCAAGCATTACCACGCAAAAGCCGAGTATTCCAGAATAATTCGCTTTAATATCCCTTTTTATAACGGAGCCTAATTTGCTAATCATAATTATTTATCCTCCTTGTTCATAAGAGCGATAAAGTAGTCTTGAAGGGGCACTGCGCCTATCTCAAGTCCCGCCGGAGTCTTTTTCGGCGTCTCGCCCTCAATGCAGACTGTACGAAGCCCGCCTATTCCCGCCTCGGATATTACGCTCTTTCCGCGAGCATATTCGTCTACCGCCGCCGCGGGACCCGAAACCGAATAGCAGCCTCTTGTAAGCGCCTCGGCTTCTATATCTTTAATAATTCTTCCGTCCTTAATAATTACCGCGTACTCAATTATCTTGGCTATCTCTTGAATAAGGTGGGTGGAGATAATTATTGTGGAGGGCTTGTCGCTATACTTCTCTATGAGGGTCTTGTAGAATAAATCGCGGTGTATAGCGTCAAGACCAAGCACCGGCTCGTCAAGAAGTATGTAAGGCGCGTTTACCGAAAGCGCCATTATAAGCCGGAAAATCGAAGAATAGCCCGTGGACAGTGATATTATCTTCTTTTTTAGGTTAAGCCCAAATTTTTCAGCCAGTCCTTTCGCGTAGCTCTCGTCAAAGTCAGGATAGAAATATTTTGCTTGCTCGAACGCTTTTTTGACCCGCATAGTGTCGGGGTAAAGGTTCAGTTCGCCTTGCATAAAAACCTTACCGAGTGCTCGGTCGTTGTTTTCTACGCTTTCACCATCAATTAATACCTCTCCGTCGCTTAAGAAGATTCTGTTGGTAATAAGGTTAAGCATTGTGCTTTTGCCAGCACCGTTGTTGCCGAGAAGACCGTAAATCCTGTTCTCGGCAAAGGTTACGCTCACATTATCAAGCGCCGTCGTAGCGCCGAAGCGTTTTGTTACATTTTTAAGCTCTATCGACATCTTCTCTATATCCTCTCATCATCATTTCTGTAAGCTCCTCAGCGCTCACACCGAGGCTTTTCGCTTCCTGCACGACGGGCTTTATCAGCTCGTCATAGAAGCCTTCCTTTCTGCTTTTTACAAGCGTTTGCCTTGCGTCCTTTGCAACAAACATACCCAATCCCCTTTTCTTATACAAAAGTCCCTTGTCAACGAGAATGTTCACGCCCTTCAGCGCCGTAGCGGGGTTGATTTTGTACTCAACCGAAAATTCCGTTATCGACGGTATCTGGCTTTCCTCAGGATAAGCTCCGTTAAGTATTCCGTTTTCAAGGAGTAACGCAATTTGAAGAAATATCGGTTTTTCTTCGTTTAGGTTGTTGTTCAAGCTTTCGTCCTCCTTTTTGGTTCTTTGGTTAGTTACTTTACTAATTAACTAATAAGACTATATCACTCACTTTTGGTTTTGTCAACACATTTTCTTAATTTTTTATTCACTTCTGCTTAAACAAAAAAGAACGGGCTTCTGCCCGCTCTTTTTCTTATGGTTTACTAAATCTTTTTTCTCAGTATGCACTGCGCTATCAGAAGCGTTATTACCGTAACATACATAGCGCCAATAACTATCAGCGCGGGGGTTACATAGCCTAAGCCGATAAAAAGGAACGCCATTGCAACGTCGGCGATAATAGCCGCGAAGTACGCCGCACAGCAGGAGCTTCTTTTGATTAAAACGTTTCTCTCATCGTTCGCTTCAATCATCTGCTCGCGCTTTTTATCCTTTGGGGTAAGCGCGTTCACTATCAAGCACACCGCCGATATCAGCGCCAGCGTTCCACCGAAGCCTGTGCAGTAACCCATGAACATATCATTTCCTGCGCTTTGTGTCTCTGGCACACCGAACATACCCACAAGACCGAAGGCGCAAGTAGCCACACCGATTAGCCCTGCAACGATTAAATAAATTGCCTTATCCTTGTTATTCATAGCTTTAAACATTTTTACTACTCCTCATAAATAAATATTTCTTCCACGCTCATTTTAAAGTAGCGTGCGATTTTAATGGCAAGAATAATTGAGGGATTATACCTTCCCCCCTCAAGAGAGCTTATTGTCTGGCGCGAAACCTCCAGTGCCTCTGCAAGCTCGTCCTGCTTGATTCCTCTTGCCTTTCGTATCTCCTCAAGACGGTTATTCAAAATTTCACCTCTTAACAGTTATTTCGCAGCCTGTCTGCACAGCGCGCGTTCTGTAGCCGACAGCTTGCTTTTGCGACGGTAAGTAACTTTACAAGGAAAATCCGCTTTGCAACGTAAAGTTAGCTTTACATTCACTATAATACACCATTTTTCGAAAATGTCAAGCACCCTTTACATTTTTTCTTGTTTCTTAATAGTTTCCGCCACAGCGCTTATTTCAAATTCGCGACCTTGCGAGGCGACGTGTTAATGTGCAAATAAAAAGGCGGGCGCATTTGCGCCCGCCTTTTAGATTAATTAAATTATTACCACGACGAACCGCCGCCGCCTCCGCCGCCTCCGCCTGAGAAGCCGCCTCCGCCGCCGCCGCTTCCACCGCTGCTGGGTGACGAGGACATTGAGCGCATACTGGAGCTCATTGTCGAGCTCATAAAGGTTGAGAACGCCATATAGCCGCCTGCTCCTTCATACCAGTCTGGCGTGGTTTGAACTATTGTCTCAAATTTCTTAATCCATTTGTTTGAAAGTCCCAAAACATAGGTGTAGGGAAGAACGTCGTAGAAATAGCTTGGGTTCTCGTTTACAAGCTCCTCAAGCTTCGGCTTCTCTGCATACTGCAAAAACCTTCGGAAGCCTTTGATTTCGCCGTAAAGCTTGTTTCCAAACTGGGTTCTTCTTGGCAACGCCTTAAGACAGAAATGCACAAGCACTATACAGACGAAGCCTGTTATGCCGTAGGGAATGTAGAAGGGCGAATAGAGATATGCCTGCGGTATTTGTATGCAGGCGATTACGCCGCCGAAGAAGAAGGACCACGCGTAGATAAACAGCATAACCTTGCCGCCGTTCATGAGGCTGCTAACAAGGGTGATTAACAGCGCAATGGCGGGAAATAGTATCGCAATACTACCGTCATCAAAGCCGAAGCATTCCTTTATCGGACGGAAAACCAACAGAACAAAGGACGCCAATGTAAGCACAATTATTATCAATACACGCCATCCGGGAATAGATTCTCTAATCTTTGCGGTGTTTTTTGTTGATGTAATACTTGTTTTGATTTTTTGAACCGTGGTGTAAAACTTATACTGTAAGTCTGAGACTGTAACAGTGTCTTTAGACTTAAACAAGCCTTCCATAAACATTTTTTCAATCTTATTTTCTCCGTCATATTCGCGAAGCTTTGTAATATAGATTGAGTCCAGCTTTTTATATCTGCCGTTCGTCTGGTCGGTTATCTTTACATAGCCTTTATCCGCAAGGAAGATAAGTAACGACATTATGTCGTTGCTCTCGCTCGATAATTTATATGCAAAGCCCACCTCAGCGCTGTTCATGCCCGCTGGCGGATAGAAGGTAACAGGCTCGACTGTTGGATATTCCTTGCCGAATTTGAGATAAACGATAAAAGCGTAGGCAAGTGTAAGTAACGGAAGGAAAAGCATAAACGCGGTATAGACATCGAACTTCAAAACCGGCTCTACAAAATACTCGTCGGGAAGCTCGGTGCGAATGGTAAGTCCCTCGTAGCTGTCAAGCGTACCAAGATAGCGACCTGTTATAGTAGCTCCGTTAACCTCATATTCAATATCTTCGTCAGAGTATGACGAATAGCCACCGTGAGAAAAACCGATGAGTGACGGGTCAAATTCGACGGGCATATTGATAGTAAAGGTTACGTTGTCAATTGTCGTATCCCAATTAGTGCCGATGATATTATAATATAGCTCATCAAAGCCCTCACTGTTATATCTGCCAATTTTATAATCGTAAGAGATTACGTAGCTATGCGCACCTGTAAAGGTGCGGTCGGGGTCACCAATTTTAATGGCAAGCTCTCCATTCTCATTATCGGTAGAGTATTCCTCGCTGACACTGAGATTGCTGATTATTGCGCGGTAATTCGAGCTGCTTCCGTCCGCGCGATTGAGCTCTACTTCTTTAGGAATGTTTCTGATTATTCCGTGTTTGTCATACTCAGCAAAGATGTCTATCTTTTCGGTTATACTAATTACGTTGTCTATACCGACGTCCATTGTTACGTCGTATGAGGTTATTTCATAGCCGTTGTAGCCAGCGAAGACCGCTCCCGAAAATGAGAGCAGCAGTACAAGGACAAAGGCTAAAGCCGCAAGTTTCTTCATTCATATCCTCCATAAGCTGATTTCAATAAAAACAATGTTATCACAAATTCCGATTTTTGCAAAGCGTGAAATGACAATTCCGCTGCAAATTTCTGATATTATGATATAATAAACAAAAAACACGGGAGATAACAAATGCAAACTATTGACGAAGTAAAGGAATACTTTTCAAACGACATATACGCGACGGAAACGACGGGAATAAAAATAGACGACGCACGCGAGGGCTACGCGAAATGCAGCGTAGATATTGAAAAGAAGCACCTAAACGCAGGCGGCACGGTTATGGGCGGCGTAATCTTTACGCTCGCGGACTTTGCCTTTGCCGTGGCGGCGAATATCAACTGTGCGCACACCGTTTCACTGGGCTGTACAATTTCCTATTTAAATGTCTGTAAGGGCAAGCGGCTTATTGCTGAGGCAACCGCAATAAAGGCCGGACGAAGCACCTGCACATTTCGAGTGGACGTATTGGACGAGCTTGGCACCCTCGTTTCAACCCTCACCGTCACAGGCTTTAGAATGAATAAATAAAGACTGATACTAAAAAGAGCGGGAAGCTGTCGCTTCCCGCTCTTATGTTTTCTTATTTTAGCCCCAGATTGATGCTGTCAAGTGAAGACGTGAATTTTGTTAGCTTCACACCCGCGGAGTTAAGCATCTTCTTTGACGCGAGGGTGTTCTTCTCATCGGCATATTTATCGCTTATGTAGATAATCTCCTTTATGCCCGCTTGAATAATCGCCTTGGCGCACTCGTTGCAGGGGAACAGATAGACGTATACGCGCGCACCCTTCAAGCTCTTTCCGTTTGCGTTAAGTATGGCGTTTAGCTCCGCGTGCACAACGTAAGGATACTTTGTCTCCTCGCCGTCACGGTCCCACGGATACTCGTCGTCAGAACAGCCCATAGGAAAACCGTTATAGCCTGTTGAAAGGATAATGTTGTCGTCGTTTACAATGCAAGCGCCAACCTGCGTGTTCGGGTCCTTACTGCGTTTTGACGCAAGCACCGCGACACCCATAAAAAACTCGTCCCAGGAAATATAATCGCTTCTTTTCATAATTCTTTCTCCGTAATTTTATTTTAAACCTTTAATATAGTCATATAGCCCGAGGTCGTCGCCGTCGAAGACAACGCCGATAAAACCAAGCTCCTCTGCCGTCTTTACGTTTTCAGCTTTATCGTCAATAAAAACGCTCTCCTCTGCGCTTATGCCAAACCGTTTTAAAGCGTGGGCGAATATTTCGGGCGACGGCTTCGCAAGCTTAATATCTCCCGAAAAAATCTTTCCGTCAAAAAGCTTAACCACGTTATAAAAGCCCGAGTTCTGCGAAAAGTATGTGGGGGCGTTGGAGAGCAGAAACACGCCGAAGCCGTCCCTTTTAAGCTTAGTTAACAGCTGTTCCATACCGTGAATCTCAGTGAGATGATAGACCCATTTATCGAGAATGTCGTCAGAAAGCTCATGCAACCGCTTCGGCAAAAGCTTTCTTGCGCTCGCCTTCTTCTCCTCGTGTGTGACTAACCCCTCGTCGTATTTATCCCACCCGTTATCAAAGATAGCGGCGAGAAGTAACCGCTTATCCTCAGCGTCGTCGCAAAAAAGACTAACCATATAATCGGGATTGAAATTCAGTATGACGTTGCCCAAATCAAAAACTACGTTTTTCATATCGCACCGCTCAAAAATATTTTTCTAAGTATATCACAACAACCATATCCGCGTAAAGACGTGAAAAAGCCCCCAAATATTTTCGGGGGCTTCTTCACAGAAAAAAGAAAGAAGAAAAAAGAGTAACTCAGATTTGTGAAAGCTCAAGGAAATTATCCTTGAGAGAAGCGTAAAGCTTCTTGTATATTTCGTAGGACTTCGCGTACTGATTGCCGTTATCCTTATTAGGAGTTTCGGGGGTGTTAACGCTTATTATCTCTTTGCACGCCGCCGGAACGCTTTCATAAACGCCAGCGCCTACTCCCGCAAGGATAGCCACGCCGAGCGCGGGGCCTTCTTTGTTAGCAACTGTTGAAACGGGGCAGTCATAAACGTCCGCCATCATCTGCCGCCAAAGCTTGCTCGTGCCTCCGCCGCCGCACGCAAGCATTTCGGTGGAAACCACGCCCATCTCGCGAAGCACATCAAGGCAGTTTCTAAGAGAGAAGATGACCCCCTCCATAACCGCACGAAGCATATCGTCCTTCTTATGTATAGCCGAAAGACCGAAGAAAACGCCGCGCGCGTTGGAATCGAGAATCGGGCTTCTCTCGCCCATAAGGTAGGGAAGATATATCAGCCTGTTAGAGCCGACAGGCACCGCCGCCGCCTTCTTATCCATAAGATAATAGGGGTCTACGCCCTGCTTATCGGCATCGTCCATTTCTTCCTTGCAAAGGGTGTCGCGGAACCACTTAAGCGAAAGTCCCGCCGCGAGCGTACAGCTCATAACCGTATAACAGCCGGGCACCGCCGAACAGAAGGTATGAACTCTGCCGCCCTTGTCTATAGTTACGTCATCGGAATGAGCGAAAACAACACCCGACGTACCAATCGTGGTAAAAGCCTTGCCCTTTTCAACCACGCCGGTGCCAACCGCCGCCGCCGCGTTGTCACCCGCGCCGCCGACTACTACTGTGCCCTCTTGAAGTCCCGTAAGCGCCGCCGCCTTGGCGTGTACCTTACCAGTAACCTCACAGCTCTCGTACATCTTTCCGAACAGCTTTTTGTCGAGGTTAAGCTTATCAAGAACCTCGTCGCTCCAGTCGCGGGTTTTTACGTCAAGAAGGTTCATTCCGGAAGCGTCACTGACCTCAGTCGCGTACTCGCCCGTAAACATATAACGTATATAGTCCTTCGGAAGAAGTATATGCGCACACTTTGCGAAAATCTCCGGCTCGTTTTTTCTAACCCAAAGAATTTTGCCCGCCGTAAAGCCGGGAAGCGCGGGGTTCGCCGTTATTTCAATGAGGCGCTGTTTGCCGACCGCCTCTGTAATCTCCTCGCATTCCTTCACGGTACGTCCGTCGCACCAGATAATACTGTTGCGAAGAACCTCGCCATTCTCGTCAAGCATTACAAGCCCGTGCATCTGTCCTGAAATGCCGACTCCCTTTATATCTGCGGCTGAAACGCCGCTTTTCTTTATTACATCGCTTGTCGTAGACGCCGCCGCGTTCCACCAATCCTGCGGTGCTTGCTCCGCCCAACCGTTCTGTGGCTGGTACATAGGATATTCCACGGTGCTGCTTGCGACAGCCTTTCCCGCGCGGTCAAAAAGAACCGTCTTTGTTCCCGACGTTCCCACGTCAATTCCGAGTAAATACTCCATAACGTTTCACCCTGCTTACTTATTATTTATATTTGTTTATTACATTATTTTTATAGTACCAATATTTAATATTTGTGTCAATAGTTTGTAAACAAATTAAATTAACTTGCGAAACTCTTTGCAGAAATAAATTAATTATTTACTATTTGTATAATTCTTTAGCTTTTGTATTAATTGTATATCTGCGTTTTCTTATCTTTATTGATATACCACCGCTTCTACGGTATAATCATTTTAGAGAAGAAAGGTGGGCTTATGAACAAACCGACCATCTATGATATTGCGAGATGCTCAGGCTTTTCGGTTGCGACCGTTTCCAAAGTTTTCAACAACTATAAGGGTGTTAACGAGAATACTGTCGCGCAGGTTATGGAAACGGCGCGGCGGCTTAACTATACGCCTAACATAATTGCTCAGTCGCTCACGACAAAGAAATCGTGGATAATAGGTATTGTATGTAGCGATATAGATATAGACACGCCTACCCATCCGCACTTTACCCAAATATTTAACGCCTTTCGCGCGACAATAGCACGCGCGGGTTACGACGCTATGTATATAAGCGACAGTAGCAGTGCTTTCGGCAAAGGCTTTTACGAGCATTGCGTTTCACGTCAGGTGGACGGAGTTTTGCTTGCTGTTTCCGCCGTCGGAAGAAGCAAAGCACTGCCGTTAGTCGAAAGCGGTGCTTTTCCCTGTGTTTCAGTTGAGGACATCTACCCGAGCACACCCTGTGTCATTTCCGACAACCGTTCTGGAACAATCCAGATGCTCGATTATCTTTATAATCTCGGTCACCGAAAGATAGCGTATATCTCAGGTCCTCTCGACACTACGGCGGGTAAGGAGAGGTACGACGCTTTTATGGAATTTCTTGCCGCGAAGGGACTAACCCCAGCAGAAAAGTATATCGCGTCGGCGGATAATTACACAATGAAATGCGGCTATGCGGCAACAAACAGACTTCTTTCTCAGTGCTGGAACGACCCGCCGACGGCTATCTTCTGCGCCTACGACGAGTTCGCCTATACCGCCGTGGAAATGCTGACACAGCGGGGTTACCGAATACCTCACGATATCTCCGTCGCGGGTTTCGACAACCTTATTATCGGCGAATGCTCGACACCGAAGATAACCACCGTAGCTCAGGACCGTGATATTATCGGCGCGGACGCCGCAGAGATAATGCTGCGTATGCTTGACGACAACAGCTACCGTCCGACGGGCGCGGTAAGGATACCGATGAGTCTTGTAGTTCGTCACTCGGTTCGAAAGCCAAAGCTATAGTTATAAAAGTAAAAGACCGCCGCTTTACGCGGCGGTCTTTATTTTGCTGTTAATTACTCAAACATAATGGCGTTAAGAGTATTCTCAAGGAACTCTTGACGTCCGCTGTCGAGCGAGGAGACGACGTCGCCCTTGGCGAGCGCGTACTTCTCAATATCCGCAAGAGAAGCTTTGCCGGAGATAATGTCGGCGCCGATGCCGGACTTCCAGCTGCTGTAGCGGTTCTCAATGAACTTGTCGATTGTGCCGTCGGCGACAACCTTACGGGCAAGACGATAGCCAAGCGCGAAGGCGTCGATGCCGGCGATGTAGGAATAGAACAGGTCGTCGGGCTTATAGGAAGCGCGGCGCGCCTTTGCGTCGAAGTTAAGTCCGCCGTTAGTGAAGCCGCCGGCCTTTATAACTTCATACATGCACATTGTAGTTTCGTAAACATTCGTCGGGAACTGGTCAGTATCCCAACCGAGGAGTGTGTCGCCCTGGTTCGCGTCGATAGAACCGAACATACCGTTAATTCTGGAAACGCGAAGCTCATGCTGGAAGGTGTGAGCGGCGAGCGTTGCGTGGTTCGCTTCAATGTTCATCTTGAAGTCTTTGTCAAGACCGTACTTGTTGAGGAAACCGATAGCTGTCGCAGCGTCGAAATCGTACTGATGCTTCATCGGCTCCTTCGGCTTCGGCTCGATGTAGAAATCGCCCTTGAAGCCTATTGAACGTGCATAATCAACGATAAGGTGCATTAAGCGAGCCATGTTGTCCTGCTCAAGCTCCATATTTGTGTTAAGAAGGGTTTCGTAACCCTCGCGGCCGCCCCAGAAGACGTAGCCGTTACCGCCGAGCTTAACGGTGGTTTCGAGAGCCTTCTTTATCTGCGCCGCGGCAAAGGCGAAAACGTCAGCCGAGGGAGATGTGCCGGCACCCTGCATATATCTCGGGTTGCCGAAGCAGTTTGCAGTGCCCCAAAGAAGCTTTTTGCCGCTTTGCTTCATAAGTCCTTCAAGAAGCGAAGCAATCTCGTCGATACGCTTGTTGCTCTCGGCAAGGGTGTCAGCCTCGGGGGCTATGTCGCGGTCGTGGAAGCAGTAATAGTCGATGGAGAGCTTATCCATAAGCTCGAACGCGGCGTATGCCTTGTTCTTGTAAATGTCCATCTTGTCGCTGCCGCCGAAGGTCTTGTCAGCTGTTCCGACGCCGAACATATCGGTGCCGTCGCCGCACATAGTGTGCCAGTAAGAAAGGGCGAACTTAAGCTGCTCACGCATGGGTTTTCCGTCGATGATTTCGTCCGGGTTGTAATAACGGAACGCCAGCGGGTTCTTGGATTTCGCGCCTTCATAGGGAAT
>CAZUOY010000040.1:0-15720 GCA_964622315.1 uncultured Oscillospiraceae bacterium
AGGCACTCCGCGAGCGCACAGGCTGCGGAATGATGGACTGCAAGAAGGCTCTTACCGAGTCTGACGGCGATATGGATAAGGCGATAGAGTTCCTTCGCGAGAAGGGTCTTGCCGCCGCCGCCAAGAAGGCGGGAAGAATAGCCTCCGAGGGTATCGTTTACGCGCTCGTAGTGGGTAAGGAAGGCGCAATCATCGAGGTTAATTCCGAAACCGATTTTGTAGCGAAGAACGACAGCTTTAAGGAGTTCGTAGACCTTTGCGCGAAGACAGTAATTAAGGAGAACCCCGCCGACGTTGACGCACTGCTCAAATGCACTGTTGACGGTCAAACGATTGAGGCGCTTCTTCAGGAGAAAATTCTTACAATCGGCGAGAACATTAAGATTCGCCGTTTCCAGAAATATGACGGCGTGCTCGTTCCTTACATTCACGGCGGCGGAACCCACGCGGTTATAGTCAAGTTTGAAACCGACGACGCGACTGCGGCAAAGGCCGAGTTTACTGCGTACGCGAAGGACGTGGCCATGCAGATAGCGGCGGTAAGCCCCACCTATGTAAACAAGGACGAGGTTCCCGCGGCGGCTATCGAAAAGGAGAAGGAGATTCTCACCCAGCAGGCGATTAACGAAGGCAAGCCCGCAGAAATCGCCGCGAAGATGGTTATGGGTCGTATCGGCAAATTCTATAAAGAGAATTGCTTACTCGACCAGGCGTTCGTAAAGGACGACAAGATTTCCGTCGGTCAGTATACCGAGGCGACCGCTAAGGAGCTCGGTTCTGCGATTAAGGTTGTTGCTTTCTCGCGTTACGAGAAGGGCGAAGGCCTTGAAAAGCGCAGTGATGATTTCGCGGCGGAAGTCGCAAGCATGACCCAGAAATAAGTTTTGCTTCAAAAGGACGTAGCTTTTAGCTGCGTTCTTTTTTTCTTTTTCGGTTTACAACCAAATAGATTTAATGTAGAATATATAATAATTAAACCTTAGTGAAAGGCGAAAATATGCTTAAGTATAAACGGATACTTATTAAGCTTTCCGGAGAAGCTTTAGCCGGCGATGACGTGCGCGGGCTTAATCACGACACTGTAGTGAAAATCTGCGAGGCAATATGCGAGACGGCGAAGCTCGGAACGGAAATCGCTATTGTGGTCGGCGGCGGAAACTTCTGGCGCGGGCGCGACTCAAGCGGAATGGAGCGCACACGCGCAGACCATATCGGAATGCTCGCAACGGTCATGAACGCCCTTGCCGTAGCAGACGCACTTGAACAGATGAACGTAACGGTGCGCGTAATGTCGGCTATCCCAATGCAGCAGATAGCGGAGCCGTATATAAGGAACAGGGCTATTCGCCACCTTGAAAAGGGAAGGGTAATTATCCTTGCCGCCGGCACCGGTAACCCATACTTCTCCACCGACACAGCCTCGGCGCTCAGAGCCGCCGAGATAGACGCAAATATCATACTTAAGGCGACGCTTGTTGACGGAGTTTATAACAAGGACCCACATAAGTTTGCCGACGCGGTACGATACGAGAGACTAAGCTTCTCGACGGTGCTGAATAACGGTCTTCAGGTAATAGACAGCACTGCGGCGAGTATGTGTCGCGACAATCGCATTCCCGTGCTTGTTTTTGATTTGCAAAACGACCCTATGAACCTTGTAAGAGTAGTAAAGGGCGAGAATATCGGTACAATAATAGAGGAGGAATAACCTAATGAGCGAATATGTTAACCCTTACAGCGAGAAAATGGACAAAACCTTAAGCTATCTAAAGGCTGACCTTGCCGCGACTCGCGCCGGACGCGCTAACCCCGCGGTGCTTGACAAGATACTCGTGGATTATTACGGAACGCCGACCCCCATAAATCAGATGGCGGCGGTATCGGTGTCAGAAGCGCGTGTTTTGGTTATTCAGCCCTGGGACGCGTCGGCAATTCGCAATATCGAAAAGGCGATACAGATGTCGGATATAGGCATTAACCCTATGAATGACGGAAAGTGCATAAGAATAAACTTTCCTCAGCTAACCGAGGAGCGCCGCCGTGACCTTGTTAAGGATATAAAAAAGATGGGCGAGGATTCCAAGGTTGCTGTTCGCTCAATCCGCCGCGACGCTATTGAAAAATTCAAAGCGCTTCAGAAGGACAGCGAAATCACCGAGGACGACCTAAAGAATCTTGAGGAAGAAATACAGAAGCTGACCGATAAGAAGACGAAGGAAGTTGACGACGCGGTTAAGGCTAAGGAAAACGAGATAATGGAGATATAGCGATGTCTGACGAGGAGATAAAGATACCTCAGCACATCGGCATAATTATGGACGGCAACGGAAGATGGGCGAAGAAGCGCCTGCTTCCGAGAAACGCGGGGCACGTCAAGGGTGCCGAGGTGTTTCAGGCAATTACCCGTCACTGTGAGAAGATTGGCGTTAAAGCGCTTACAGTTTACGCCTTCTCTACTGAGAACTGGTCACGCCCTAAGGAGGAAGTTGACTCAATTATGTCGCTTCTTCGAAAGTACCTTCACGACGCGTTCGGCTTTAAGGGCGAGAACATAAAGATTAACTTTATCGGTGAGCGCACACGGCTCGATTCTGATATTATCGAGCTTATGAACGAAATTGAGGAAACCTCAAAAAACAACACGGGGCTTATCCTTAATGTTGCGGTGAATTACGGCGGACGCGACGAAATAGTCTTTGCCGCAAGAAAGCTTGCTGAGGACGTAAAGAACGGCAAGGTATCAATGTCGGAAATTGACGAGACTCTGTTTGAGAGCTATACCTACACCCACGGACAGCCGCAGGTGGATTTAATACTTCGTCCAAGCGGCGAGGAGAGGATATCAAACTTTCTTTTATGGCAGTGCGCCTACAGCGAATTTGTTTACATGAATACGCTGTGGCCTGACTTCACCGCGAAGGACCTCGACAAGGCTATCGAGGAGTTTTCAAAAAGGAAACGCCGTTTCGGCGGAATTTAACGCTTATTCGGCGGGTAGCAACCCGCCGTAATTTTTGCGGGAGGGTAAGACTGTGAAAAAAAGATTAATCTCTGTGGGCGTGGGACTTATACTGTTAGCCGCGGTGCTGATATGGTTTGATACGCTTCTTCCGAACGCGGTTCTTGCCATAATCGGCGCTATCGCGGTGTTTGAGATTATTCGAGCTTACAAGCTTAATAAAAATATTTTGCTTGCGGTCTTCTTTATTTCCTTTACCGTGTGCTCTGTCTTCTTTGAGCTTGCGCCAAAGCCATATTTTTCTGCAATTATGGCTCTGCTCATCTTTCTTGCGCTTGTAACAGTGATGCTTTCAACAAAAACAAAGCACACCGTCGCCGAGACGGGCGGTGCGCTCTTAATGACGCTGGTTGTAACGGTCGGCTTAAATGCTATGCTATATATTCGGACCTTTACCCCGTACGCGGGTGACTGGCGCTTTATGCTTTTCATAGGGCTCGCGCTCGGCTGGATATGCGATACCTGCGCGTTTTTTACGGGACGCGCGTGGGGAAAGAAAAAGCTCTGCCCTGAAATAAGCCCAAACAAAACGGTGGCGGGGGCGCTCGGCGGAATTATCGGTACGCCGATATTCATAGCCGCTTCATTTTTTATCTACTCGGCGTTGAACGGCTTGACAGCGTTTAAAGACTTTTCAAACAGCGTGTGGCAGGTGGTTTTCATTTTCATTATGGGAGCACTCGGCGCGGTTGTTGGGATACTCGGCGACCTTGCCGCGTCATATGTCAAACGTGAATGCGGCATCAAGGATTTCGGAAATATTATGCCCGGTCACGGCGGCGCTATGGATAGAATAGACAGCGTGCTTTTCACCTGTTCATTCGCGGCTGTGTGTATGGATATATATTTCAAGCTGTTTATCGCTTTTTGACGGAGAACTGATATGGCTACTGAAAAGCTTTCAATACTCGGTTCAACGGGTTCAATCGGAACCCAAACGCTTTCACTTATTAAGGCACTCGATATAGAAATAGTCTCGCTTTCGGGATACAAAAACGCCACACTTTTGGAGGAGCAGGCGCTGGAGTTTATGCCGAAATTTATCTGTGCCGTCGATGAGAACGCATACTATGATTTAAAGCAGAGACTTTCGCATACTAATATAAAGGTGCTGTGCGGCAAAGACGGATTATTGGAGATAGCCGCAAACGACGAGAGCGACACGGTGCTGACCTCAGTTGTGGGTATTGCGGGGCTCGCGCCGACTATTGAAGCAATCAAGGCAAAGAAAACCATTGCGCTGGCGAACAAGGAGACGTTGGTTACAGGCGGACGGCTGATTACCGAGCTTGTTAAGGAACACGGCGTACGACTACTCCCCGTGGACAGCGAACATTCCGCGATATTTCAGTGCCTTCAGGACCAAAAATCCGCTAAAAGCCTAAAGAGGATATTTCTCACCGCCTCAGGTGGACCGTTTTTTGGGAGAACGAGAGCGGAACTTGCGAAGGTCGGCGTGAAAGAGGCGCTTAACCACCCGAATTGGTCAATGGGCAAGAAGATTACCGTGGACAGCGCAACGCTTATGAATAAGGGTCTTGAGCTTATTGAGGCAATGTGGCTATTTTCGCTAAAGCCAGAGGATATTGAAATTACCGTGCACCGCCAAAGCATAGTTCATTCAATGGTGGAGTTTTCCGATAATTCGGTGCTTGCGCAGCTCGGCGTGCCCGATATGCGTATACCTATACAGTACGCGCTGACCTATCCCGAAAGAAAGGCGAGTCCTGTCGAACCGCTTACCATAGAGCGTCTATCCAAGCTTACCTTTGAAAGCACGGACGACGAAACATTTGAATGCCTTAGCTCGTGTAAGCTTGCCGCAAAAAAGGGCGGGCTGGTGCCGTGCTATGCGAACGGCGCGAACGAAGTAGCCGTATCGGCGTTCCTCAATGGAAGAATAGGTTTTCTTGATATCGGACGAGCGGTGGCAAACGCGGTTAATAAAGCGCCAAGCAAGGAACAATATACTATTGATGAGCTTTTTGATGCAGACAGAGCTTCACGGGAGATAACAGAAGAATTCTTGTTTTAGTTTGGAGAAGATATGAGCGTAATTCTAACAATTCTCGCGTCGATATTCATTTTCGGGCTGATTATTTTTATTCATGAGCTCGGACACTTTATCGCCGCTAAAAAAAGTAAAATAACGGTGAACGAGTTTTCACTGGGAATGGGTCCGCGACTTTTCGGATTCACGAGGAAAGAAACAAAGTATAATCTTCGCTTGCTTCCTATCGGAGGCTTTGTTGCTATGGAAGGCGAGGACGAGGACAGCGACAAGCCAGGCGCGTTCAATAAGGCACCCGTTTGGAACAGAATATGGGTGGTGGCGTCGGGCGCGATAATGAACCTCATTTTGGGCTTTGTTGTTGTGCTTGCGCTGACCTGCTCGTCTGAATATCTTTTTTCGCGGACGATATACGGCTTCGCAGAGAACGCGGCGACCGAAGCGTCCGGCTTACAGGCCGGCGATACGATAGTAGCCGTTAACGGAAGAAAAACCTATCTAATAACCGACATTCAGTATGAAATAGCGCGTATTAAAGAGTACACCGCCGATATTACGGTGAAACGCGGGAGCGAGGTCATTACGATTGAAGACGTGCGGTTCGATAAAGCCGTCACCGAGGACGGAACGGAAACCATTGTTTTCGATATGGGGTTTTACCCGGCACAGAAAAACTTCGGAAATATTATGACCTATTCTTTCCGCTGGACGCTGTCTATCGCAAAGCTTGTTGTAAGCTCGCTTGTTGACCTTGTAACGGGTTACGCGGACGTAAGCCAGCTTTCGGGACCTGTGGGAATTGTTACGGTAGTCGGTCAAGCGGCGCGACAGAGCTTCGCTTCTGTTCTTATGCTTCTCGCCTTCATCTCGATAAATCTCGGCATTTTTAATATTCTGCCGCTTCCCGCGCTTGACGGCGGGCGACTTGTGTTCTTGTTCTTTGAGGCAATTACAAAGAAAAAGTTAGATTCCAAATATGAGGCTCTTGTTAACGTCATCGGCTTTGTACTTTTAATGCTTTTAATGGTTTTTGTAACCTATAACGATATAACGCGGCTTGTGAAGTAGGGAAAAGATTATGAGCAGAAAAGTTACTGTTGGAAAAGTGGTTATCGGCGGCGGGGAGAAGCCCGCAATTCAATCAATGCTCAACGTACACAATTCTGATATTGAGGGCAACGTCGCGCAGGCGATAAGGCTGGAAGAAGCGGGCTGTGAAATTATCCGAGCCGCCGTTCCCTGTATGGAAGCCGTTCGGCTTATTCCCGCAATAAAAAGCGCGGTTTCAATCCCGCTTGTCGCAGATATCCATTTTGACTATAAACTCGCGCTCGAAAGCGTAGCCGCGGGAGTTGACAAGGTGCGCATTAACCCTGGAAATATCGGTGACGATTCGCGGGTAAAAGAGGTGGTCGAAGCGTGCAAGGCGAGGAACGTGCCTATACGCGTCGGCGTAAATTCTGGCTCTGTCGAAAAGAGCATACTCGCAAAGTTTGGCTCTGCGACTGCCGAGGCGCTGGTGGAAAGCGCTTTCTTCCATACGCGGCTTATCGAAAAATTTGATTACGACAATATCGTAATTTCAATAAAATCGAGCGACCTGAAGACGATGATATCCGCCTATCGACTTGCCAGCGAAAGGTGCGACTATCCGCTTCATCTCGGCGTAACCGAGGCGGGTACATATAATATCGGGCTTGTTAAATCTTCTATTGGCATAGGCTCGTTGCTTTGCGACGGAATTGGCGATACCCTTCGTGTATCGCTCACGGACGACCCCGTGCTTGAGGTGGAAGCGGCGAAAACAATTCTAAAAGCTGTCGGCATAGGCGGGGGAATAGAGATAGTTTCCTGCCCTACCTGCGGGCGTACCGAAATAGACCTTATTGCTATAGCAAAAGAGGTCGAAGAACACACAAAAAAAATAAATAAAAATATTAAGGTTGCCGTTATGGGCTGTGTGGTAAACGGTCCCGGGGAGGCTTCAAACGCCGATATAGGTATAGCCGGTGGGCACGACTGCGCAGTGCTTTTTAAAAAGGGAAAAATCATTAAAAAAGTTTCGGGCAACATAGCGGACGAACTGATAAAAGAAATAGAAAAGATGTAGGTTAAGGATGTCGGAAAGTCTAAGCGCGCTTTTTCCTGAGTTTTGTAACAAGGAAAAGACAGACGCGAAAATTGAAAAGCTATCGGTCGACAAAGACAGAAAAGAAATAGTTCTGTCTTTGTTTTGTGATAGCTTTTGTACGGATTTAGAGAGTAAGCTTGAGGAGTATTTAAAAAGCGAGCTTAAAGACTGCGACGTTAACGTCGAGATGCGATTTTCAAAGGAAAGCTTTTCGTCTGAGGCTTTTGACTACATAGTTCAGCGAATTAGCAAGAAGGGACTTCCCATTAACGGCTTTTTCAGCGGCAGTAAGGTTTCGCTTAACGGAACTGAGTTTAGTGTGGAGCTTACCCATGGTGGACGGCGCGTACTTGAGTCTATGGAGTTTGAGCGCGTCTTTATACAGGAAACAGTCAGATGCTTCGGCGTTGCGCCAAGCATTGAGTTCTCAGGTGTAACCGAGGTCAAAATAGAGGATATTAAACCTATAACTGAGCCGTCTTCGACGAAATCGGCTGTGGCGAAAGAAAAGCCCAAGCGACCGAAAAACGCGCTCGCGGCGAGTGATTTAAAATGCAGATATCTTGAGCTTGAAAATGAGGAGTATTCGGTCGTCATAGGAAAAAAGCCCTCGCTTGAGGCGGTTAAGCCGCTTAAAGAGGTGGTCTTCGACGGCGGAAGATGCACAGTTTGGGGTGACGTGTTTTTCACCGAAAACCGTGAAACGAGGAACGGGAACACCGTATATTCAGTTTCGATTACCGACTATACAAGCTCGGTTAATATGAAGGTGTTTGACCGAAACGGAGATTATAAAGCGTTATCCTCGGTAGCAGTGGGAGACACCCTTGTTGTGGCGGGCGAAATAGCGCACGACAGGTATGAGAACGAGTTTGTAATGAACCCGCGGGATATAATTAAGGTCACTAAAAAAACAAAGAAAGACCTTTCGCCTCGCAAGCGCACCGAGCTTCATCTGCATACGAATATGTCCTCAATGGACGCGTTGCCTGACGCGGGAAGCGCGGTAAGGCGCGCCGCGTCCTTCGGACACCACGCCGTAGCGATAACCGACCACGGCGTAGTTCAAGCGTTCCCAGATGCCGCAGCGGCGCTCTCCGACGCGCGAAAGCTTGTGCCTGATTTTAAAATAATTTATGGCGTTGAATGCTACTATGTTGACGATTCAATAACGGCGGTTAAAGGAAGAAGCGACATAGCTATCGACGACGAGATAGTCTGTTTCGACCTTGAGACCACAGGGCTTTCCGCCATGACTGACAGAATTATTGAAATTGGAGCCGTAAGAATAAAGAACGGCGAAATAATAGACAGCTTCGATACCTTTGTAGACCCTGAAAGAGAGATACCCGCAAAGATTACCGAGCTTACAAAGATACGCAACTCGGACGTAAAGGGCGCGCCGATGGAGCGCGAGGCGTTGCTCGATTTCTTCGCGTACGCTAAAGACCGCCCCCTTATGGCGCACAACGCCAACTTCGATATGTCCTTCCTCGAAGCGGCTATGAAGCGTTGCTTAATTGATAAGAAGCCCGTTTCGGTGGATTCCCTCGCGCTCTCTCAGTCGCTTTTACCCGACCTTAAAAAGCATAAGCTTGATTCATTAACTTCTTATTTTAAGCTTCAAGGCTTTGAACATCACCGCGCAAACGACGACGCGGCGGCGCTTGCACGGATATACTTTAAGCTTATGCCGCTTATGAAAGAAGCAGGCATAGATAGGCTTTGCGATATTAACGAAAAACTTGGCGGGCGCGGACACAAGCACACTAAGCCAAATCATATGATACTGCTTGTGAAGAATCAAGCGGGTCTTAAAAACCTATATAAGCTTATTACTGTCAGTCATCTGGATTATTTCTATTTGCGCCCGCGTATACCGAGAAGCGAGCTTATGAAGTACCGCGAAGGACTGATTATTGGTTCCGCTTGCGAGCAGGGAGAGGTATATCGCGCGCTTCTTGAAGGGCGTATGTGGGAGGACGTAGTGGATATCTCCCGCAAATACGACTATTTGGAAATTCAACCTGTCGAAAACAACAAGTTTTTGGTCGAAAACGGGACGTTGCCCGATATTGAGGCTGTTCGTGAACTGAACGCTAAGGTGGTTAAGCTTGCAAGAGAAACGGGTAAGCCCTTCTGTGCCACCTGCGACGCTCATTTTCTTGACGAAAAGGACGAGCTTTATCGCCGCATTCTTATGCACGGCATGGGCTTCTCTGACGAGAGTACAATGCTTGTGTTCAGAACCACCGACGAGATGCTTGAGGAATTCTCCTATCTTGGCGAGGAAACGGCGATGGAGGCTGTTATCGACAATCCTCAGAGGATAGCCGACATGACCGAAAGCGACATAAAGCCTATTCCCGAGGGCACCTTCACGCCGTCTATCGACGGGGCGGAGGAAACGCTACTTAATACCGCTCGGGCGTCGCTCAAACGTATCTTCGGAGACAATCCGCCCGAAACGGTTGTGGCTCGAATGAATAAGGAGCTCGACTCCATTATCGGCAACCACTATTCCGTGCTTTACGTAATCGCTCAGAAGCTCGTTTCAAAATCTGAAAGCGACGGCTATCATGTGGGCTCACGAGGGTCGGTCGGCTCGTCGTTTATTGCTTTTCTTCTCGGCATTTCAGAGGTGAACCCCATAGCTCCGCATTATATATGCGACAACTGCAAACACTTTGAGTTTACACCCGATGTGGGCTCCGGCTTTGATTTGCCGGACAAGGCTTGTCCCGTCTGCGGACAAACGCTTCGCGGCGACGGGCAGGATATTCCGTTTGAGACCTTCCTTGGTTTTAAGGGTGATAAACAGCCCGATATAGACCTTAATTTTTCGTCGGAATATCAGTCACAGGCTCATAGGTACACCGAGGAGATATTTGGTAAGGACCATGTTTTTAAAGCCGGCACAATTTCGGCGCTTCAGGATAAAACCGCGTTCGGTTACGTGAAGAAGTTTCTTGAGGATAACGGCAAGGTAGTAAATAAGGCGGAGGAGAACAGACTTGCGCTCGGCTGTGTAGGCGTAAAGAAGACGACGGGTCAGCACCCGGGCGGAATGGTCGTAGTACCGCAAGGCTATGATATTACCGATTTCTGCCCCGCGCAGCGCCCAGCAGACAAATCCGAAACGGACGTTATAACCACCCACTTCGACTTCAACTCCTTGCACGATACCCTGTTGAAGCTTGATGAGCTCGGGCACGAAGTTCCGACAATGTTTCATTATATAGAAGCACTTACGGGCGTGAAGGTTACCGATATTCCAATGAACGACCGAAAGGTGTTTAGCCTTTTTACCTCGGTCGAACCGTTGGGTATAAGCGAAGTGGATGTTGACAGTAAAACCGGCACCTTCGGTATCCCCGAAATGGGCACCGAAACGGTACGTCGGTTGCTTATCGAATCGAACCCGAAAACCTTCGAGGATTTAGTGCAGGTTTCGGGGCTTTCCCACGGCACCGATGTTTGGGCAAATAACGCGCAGGAGCTAATAGCGAACGGCACTTGCACAATTAAAGAGGTTATAGGCACGCGTGACAGCATTATGGTTGCGCTGATAAAGATGGGCGTTCCTAACGACATAGCCTTTCAGATAATGGAGATTACCCGTAAGGGCAAGTTTGTAGCTAAGCATACCGAGCAGCATATGCAGGCGCTTAAGGAAAACAATGTGCCCGACTGGTATATTGAAAGCTGCAAAAAGATAAAGTACATGTTCCCGAAGGCGCACGCCGTCGCCTATGTTACCTCAGCGGTCAGACTTGCGTGGTATAAGCTTTACTATCCGATAGAGTTCTATTCAACCTATTTTACCGTGCGTGGAAGCGATATTGATATAGACGCCGCGCTTGGAGGAAAGTCTGTGGCGAAGAAGCGGCTTTCCGAGATGAAGGCTCTGCTGCGCGACGACGCAAGAAGAACGGCAAAGGACGAGGACACCTATGTTGCGCTTCAGATGATATGTGAAATGGTAAGTCGTGGCTACGAGTTTCTTCCGATAGACATTAAGAAATCGGACGCTACGCAGTTTCTTGTGGAGAACGGCAAGCTGAGACTTCCGTTTGTTTCCGCTAAGGGCATAGGCGAAAACGCGGCGCGAGCGATATATGATGCAGCGCGTAAGCGTGAATATGTCTCCGCTGAGGAGATGCTGTGTGAGACAGGCATTACGCCGTCGCTGCTTGATACTCTTGAAAAGCTCGGTGCTTTAGGCAATCTGCCGAAGTCCAGTCAGCTCACATTGTTTTAACAGATAATAAAAACTCCGCGCGAGATGGCGCGGAGTTTTTTGTTAAAAATATTCTTTGGTAAACGGTACGTTATCTATGCTAAATCGCTTTTTGTCAAGATACTTCAAAACACCGTCGTAGCTGTCAGGAAGGTCAAAGCCAAGGCTGTACGCGCAAAGCAGCTGGCGGGTGAGGGCATATTTTTTGTTGAGTGTCTGGTTTCCGTATTTTAAATCACCAAGCACCGGTGCGCCGAGAAAGGCGGCGTGAGCGCGTATCTGGTGAGGTCTGCCGGTAACAAGTCCTACCTCGGCGAGCGACAGGTTATTTTTAACCTTGAGGGTAACAAAAGAGGTGATTATGTTTTTGGAATCACTGTTCGGCCCTTTTGTTACGCGAACCTTATTATCCTTTTCGTTTTTTGTAAGGAAAGCCTCATATGTGCCGTTTTTTATCGTTCCGCAAAGAACGGCGAGATACTTTTTTTCTATATATCGGTTCTTAATTATATCATTTATCTCTCGAAGTGCTTTGGCGTTCTTCGCGCCAATTACCAAACCGCTTGTACCTTGGTCGAGCCTGTTGCAAAGCGCGGGAGTGAAGCCGACGGAATTGTCGGGAGTATATTCGCCGTTCTCAGTAAGCCTGCGAAGAAAGCGATTAACAAGCGAGTCGCGGTTTCCGCCGTTGTCGGAGTGACAGACAACGCCCGCGTTTTTATTTATGAGCGCGATATTCTTATCCTCATAAATTATTTCAAGAAGGTCAGACGCCTGCATATAGTCGGGTGCCTTCTTTTCTGCGCGGAAAAGCTCGTCGTTGAGATAGAGCTCAACAAGGTCGCCCTCGTTAAGGCGCGTGGACGCTTCACAGCGTTTCCCGTTCACCTTTATTCGTTTTAGCCTAAGATATTTATACATGAGTGCGCCCGAAAGGGAGGGAACACACCTTTCAAGATAACGATTAAGCCTTATTCCGTTATCGGCTTTTGAAATAGTAAAGGCTTTCATTTTTACCGCCTTATTTGATTTATAGTGGAAATAGTATATAATATTAAAATAAATAAGTAAAGCCGAGGAGCAGTAGTTTTGTATGGCGGAAAGCTTGCACGACGGACATAGACAAAGAACCAAACACCGTTTTTTGAAAAGCGGGCTGAACGATTTTGAGCCCCATAATGTGTTGGAGCTCATGCTGTTCTATGCTATACCCAAGCGCGACACGAACGAGCTGGCACACAGGCTGATAGACACCTTCGGAAGCTTCGACAAGGTGCTTGAAGCGGACGTGGAACAGCTGGCAAAGGTGAAGGGCATGGGTGAACATTCCGCGGTTCTTCTTAAGCTTTTTCTCGCCTCATACGGATACTACGAGCGTGAAAAGAGCAAGGAAGGGTTCATAGCCACAAGCTCTGACGACGTAAAGAGCTATGTGAAATCGCTCTTTGTAGGCGAAAAGAAAGAGATTGTGTATCTTCTTTGCTTTGATGTTAAGCTAAAGCTTATAAATTGCGTGAAGATTTCCGACGGAAGCGTGAATGCGACGTCGGTTTCGGTAAGACGGGTGGTAGAAGCCGCTACGGCACATGGCGCCGTGTCGGTGATACTGACGCATAACCACCCCGGCGGATTTGCCTCACCCTCTGCGGAGGATATTGAGACCACAAAGCGAATACTTAAGGCTCTCGCGCCGATTGACATACAGTTGAGCGACCATATCGTAGTGGGCGCCAACAGTGCCGTTTCTATGGCGGACGCGGGAGTAATTTACAATATGAAGCAGGAGCTTCAATATCAATGAAGGTTAAAAGAGTAATATCCGCTGTTTGCTTTTTCATAGCTCTTGCCGCCGCGTTACCGCTTTTATTCGGCTGTAAGAGTGAGGGTGTGCTTGCGTCTTTGCTATTCGCGGTTCTCGGAATACTGCTTTTTTCGCCGAAACCGCTTGATAAACTGACAGAGAAGTGCAGGTGGGTAAAAACGCTGTTGTTAATATGCTGTAGCTTTGCGGTAGCCGTGTGCTTAGTTATTTCGGTGTTAATGACCGCATCTCTTATTGAAAAACCGAACAAAGAAGCAAAAACGGTTATTGTGCTTGGTTGTCAGGTACAAAACGGTGAACCCAGCGAGATGCTGAAAAGAAGACTCGATACGGCAATAAAATATTTAAATGAGCATTCCGAATGCTCTGTTATAGTTTCGGGCGCTATGGGAAAGGGCGAGGATTCCTTCGAGGCGGATGTAATGTATAACTATGTTATAGACAGCGGCATTGAAGTGAACAGAGTATATAAAGATAGTAAGGCGCTTAGAACCAAAGAAAACCTATTCTACAGCGCAAAGCTGATTGAACAAGAGGGCTTGGATAAAAGCGTTATTATCGTGTCCGACGCGTTTCATCAGTATAGAGCAGGCTGCTTTGCAAGAAGGTACGGACTTGCGCCGTCGCCGCTTTCAAGCGAAACGCCGTTTTTCGTTTTTGTTACCTACTGGTTTCGTGAGATACTCGCGGTGCTAAGAATGTACATTTTGAATTATTGAGGAATTATGATTAAGAAGAAGACAATCAGCTATCCGGGTATCATTGCGGCGGGTTTCGCGGCGCTTATTACAGTTGGAACTTCGCTGCTGTCGCTGCCTGTCGCGAGTAGAAGCGGTGAATCGATAGGTTTTGTTAACGCCTTGTTCACCGCGACCTCGGCTTCCTGCGTAACAGGTCTTGTTATTGCTGATACCTATACTCAGTGGTCGCTTTTCGGTCAGATAGTAATTCTGCTTTTGATTCAGACCGGCGGACTTGGGTTTATGACCATTTTTATGGCGCTGTCGTCCTTACTTAATAAAAAGATTGGGCTTACTGCTCGTTCGCTTATGCAAGAGAGTATTAACACGATGTATCTTGGCGGAATCGTAAGGCTTACGAAGAAGATAGTTTTGGGAACAATCATTTTTGAAGGCATAGGAGCTGTTATTCTCGCTGTGCGTTTCTCCTTCGACATGGAACTCAAAACGGCTCTTTACTACGGCTTATGGCATTCGATTTCCGCGTTTTGCAACGCGGGCTTTGACCTTATGGGACGTTTTGGCGAAAGTTCGTCGCTGATGAATTACGCGGGCGACGCAACGGTGAATGTTACGGTAATGGCTCTTATCATAATTGGCGGTATAGGCTTTTTCGTATGGGATGACATAAGCAAAAACAAGCTGAAATTCAAGCGCTATTCTTTGCATACTAAGATAGTTCTTTCCGTAACGGCTTTTCTCGTTATTCTACCTGCCGTTGCCTTTTTTTTCAGCGAACAAGGCTTTGCTTATAAGGACTTTTCTCTCGGAGAAAAGATGCTTGCGGCTCTATTCAGTAGTGTAACGCCGCGAACGGCGGGCTTTAATACCGTTGACACAGCGGCGCTTTCACCGTTTGGTCGGCTTTTAACGGTAATACTAATGTTCATCGGCGGAAGCCCAGGCTCTACGGCGGGCGGAATTAAAACAACTACAATAGCTATTATTGTTTTTTCGGTTATTGCCAATATCCGAGGAAGAAGCGACTCCGGCGTGTTCGGGCGGCGTTTCGAGAAGAACGCTTTTGTTCGTGCCTCAGCCGTTGTTGCGGTTAACCTTGCGCTTGCACTTACAGCCTCCGCGGTTATTATGGCAAACCAGCCGAATTTTTCTTCACAGAATGTGCTGTTTGAAGCATTCTCGGCAGTCGGTACCGTCGGCATGACAGCGGGTATCACTCCAAGTCTTTCGGTGGTATCACGGTTTATTATAGTACTGTTAATGTATTGTGGAAGGGTGGGTAGCCTTTCCTTCGCAATGATATTCACCGAGAACAAGGTGTTGCCACCTGTGCTTTACCCTGTTGATAAGGTTAGAATAGGATAGAAAGGTTGGTGTGATTATGAGGTCTTTTTTAGTCATCGGGCTCGGCAGATATGGAACGTATATTACCACTCATTTATGTAATCTCGGAAACGAGGTTATGGTAGTGGACAGAAACGAGGAGGCGCTTCGCCCGGTTCTTCAATATGCAAAAAACGCACAGGTTGCCGACTGTACCGAGGAGGGAGTGTTGGCGAATATAGGTATTAGAAACTTCGACGTATGCTTTGTATGCATTGGCGCCGATTTTCAAAGTAGTCTTGAAATAACGAGCATGCTTCACGAGCTTGGTGCAAAAGAGGTGATTAGCAAGGCGAGCGATGATATACACGCAAAATTCCTTCTCAGAAACGGTGCAAATAGAGTAGTTTATCCCGAGCGTGATATGGCAATAAGAATGGCCGAACGCTATTCTGCCGAGAACGCGCTTGACT
>CAZUOY010000040.1:15730-16040 GCA_964622315.1 uncultured Oscillospiraceae bacterium
GGGCATTGGCGGCGACGTCGGAATGTACGAAATACCGGTTCAGAAGCACTGGGCGGGAAAAACCGTTCGCGAAATCTCGTTTAGGGCGAAATACGGCGTTAATATCATTGCCGTGAGGTCCAACGGAAGACTTGAGCTTATGAACGACGCTGATTATGAATTTAACGTGAAGGACAGCCTTCTTATCGTAGGACACCGCGGAGATTTGCAGAAGTTTCTTAGAAAAATCGATTAGATAAAAATGATTGACACCAATTTGTGTTTGTGGTAATATATTTAAGCCGCGTGTAACAGGCTCTTAAAAGTTCGT
>CAZUOY010000041.1:0-15781 GCA_964622315.1 uncultured Oscillospiraceae bacterium
TATTAGCTCAGTCGGCAGAGCACCTGCCTTTTAAGCAGGGTGTCCGGAGTTCGAATCTCCGATATCTCACCAAAAGCTAAAACCGCCGTAAGGCGGTTTTTTATTACGGTTTGTTGCTCCACCTTTTCCCCGCAAAGCAGTCTCTTCACTTTGTGCTTTGTGGGGACCCCATTTCTGAAACCGGTAAATAACGGTTTCGTTTACTTATTTCTTCTCGGTTTCGCTTACAATGTATATCGGGCGGGCTTTTGTTTCAATATATGTTTTGGAGAGATATTTTCCGACAATGCCTATCGTGAATAGCTGAACCCCCGCGAGTAGCAGAATAATGCAGACAAGCGACGGGTATCCCGCAACGGGGTCGCCCCAAACAAGCGTTTTTACAATAACTACAACAATCAAAACAAGCGCCGCTATACAAAAGATTAATCCGAGCGCCACGGCGAAGGAAAGCGGCGCGGTGGAAAAGCCGATAATTCCGTCCACAGCATAGGTTAATAGCTTGCCGAACGACCACTTCGTCTCACCCGCGACCCTCTCTGTGTTCTCATATTCAAGCCACTCGGTTTTAAAGCCGACCCAGCTGAAAATGCCCTTGGAAAATCGGTTGCGTTCCTTTAGGCTTAACACTGCGTCGGTCATCTTACGCGACATAAGGCGGAAATCTCTTGCTCCGTCCACGATTTCGGTTTCGGACATTCGGTTAATTAGCTTATAGAACATTCTCGCGAAAAACGAGCGTATCTTCGGCTCGCCCTTTCGCGTTACACGGCGCGAAGCTACACAGTCGAGCGCAGAATCAGTCTTGAGCTTTTCGTACATTGAAAGAACAAGCTCCGGCGGGTCTTGAAGGTCGGCGTCCATTACGCCGATATAGTCGCCGTGCGCCGCTTCCAGACCCGCAAACATGGCGGCTTCCTTACCGAAGTTCCGCGAAAAGCTAATATACCTTACCCTCTTATCCTTCTTTGCGAGCGAACGGAAGACCTCAAGCGTTCCGTCGGTTGAGCCGTCGTCAACAAAGATAAGCTCATAATCCGCCGCCAGCGCCGAAAAGGTTTTCGTCACCGTTTCATAGAATATCGGCGCCGCCTCCTGCTCGTTCTTGCACGGAACGATAATTGAAACAAGCTCGCGCTTTTCTTCCTTCATAACCCTCTCCGTAATATCGTTATTTACTATAGAATACCACCTTTTCGCAAAGCGGGCAACCTTGATTTAATATGCGGCGTTTTATTGACAGTGTATTCTTTTGGGGGTAAACTTGTACATAGCCAAATTCAAAGGAGAAATTTAAATGAGCGAATGTACGCATGACTGCTCCTCTTGCTCGGAAAACTGCGGCGAGCGCAAGGAGAGTTTAATTAAACCGCTAAACAAGTTAAGTAGCGTAAAAAAAGTTTTCGCGGTGGTGAGCGGCAAGGGAGGCGTCGGTAAATCTCTTGTAACCAGCCTTCTTTCAGTGCTGTCGCAGCGCGGCGGGCATAAGACCGCCATACTTGACGCAGACATTACGGGACCCTCCATACCAAAAGCTTTTAATATTCATACCCGCGCCGAGGCAACCGATGCGGGTATCTTCCCCGTAAAAAGCAAAACAGGCATAGATATTATGTCGCTTAATCTTCTTCTCGAAAGCGAAACCACCCCCGTCGTTTGGCGCGGACCGATAATAGCGGGAACGGTAACGCAGTTCTGGACAGATGTAGTCTGGAAGGACATCGACTGTATGTTTATTGATATGCCTCCCGGAACGGGCGACGTTCCGCTGACCGTCTTTCAGTCAATTCCCGTGGACGGAATAATTATTGTCACCTCGCCTCAGGAGCTTGTTTCAATGATAGTCGAAAAGGCTGTCAACATGGCAAAGCTTATGAATATTCCCGTTCTCGCGCTTGTCGAGAATATGTCCTACTTTGAATGTCCCGACTGTCACGGAAAACACCCCATTTTTGGTGAAAGCAACGCTGACGAGACGGCGAAGCGCTTCGGCATAGACACCGTTGCAAAGCTTCCAATTAACCCAAAGCTTGCCGCGGCGTGCGACGGTGGAATGATTGAGCTTTTCGAGGGTGATTGGCTGGACGGCGTATATACAAAGCTTGAGGAAATCAAGAAATGAGCCGCGCGGACAAAGCACGCGAGTTGTTTTTAAAGGGCTTTAACTGTTCGCAGGCGGTTTTTGCAGCCTTCGCGGACGTTATGAATATTGATGAAAGCACTGCGCTTCGCCTTTCAGCGCCCTTCGGCGGGGGTATGGGGCGAATGCGTGAGGTCTGTGGCGCGTGCAGCGGTATGTTTATGGCGGCAGGTATGCTTTACGGCTATACAAACCCTTCTGACGACGTCGCTAAAGCTGAACACTACGCACTTATTCAGCGAATGGCAAAGGACTTTAGATACAAAATGAACAACGGCTCTATTATCTGCAAGGAGCTGCTCGCCCTTCAAAGCAGCACTGAGCCTTCTTTCTCGCCAACACCGCGAACGGACGAGTTTTACAAAACCCGCCCGTGTTTAAAATATGTAGAGGACGCTGCGTTAATTCTCGAAGCGATAATAGACGAAAAAAGTAGTAATAGATAGAAACAACCCTCGGCATTTGCCGAGGGTTGTCGGTTTATCTGATTACTTTTTAAAGATAAGCTTGATAAGCCAGATAAGAACGCAAGCGCCAATTATCGAAACGATAAGCCCTGCTATAAAGCCATTGATAGGTAATCTGATTATCCCCGCGAGCCAGCCGCCGAGAACGGAACCGACGATACCTACGATGATGTTACGGAGAAGACCGCTCTTGCTTCTCATAATGATGCTTGCAAGCCAGCCTATTACGCCACCGACGACGATATCAATAATTATCCCCAATAAATCCATTTGCCCTGCTCCCCTTTCTCTGTTTTCCTTATTTTACACCATTTCGGCGTAAATCTCAATCCTCAATAATGTGAGACAGATTGCGAAAAGCAGTCGTTTATGTTAGAATATCAAGCAAGTAAACAGACGAGATAATAGGTGTTGATTTGAAGAATGTAGCGAACTATCAAAGCGTTGCTCTTGGAAAGCGAAAAGCAGACCTTGTTTTAAAGGGCGGCTTTGTTGTAAACGTATTTACCGAGGAAATAATAAAAGCCGACGTGGCTATCTGCGGCGACACAATTGTCGGCGTGGGTGACTACGACGGCGAAAAGGAGCTCGACTGCAAAGGCAGATATTTAGCGCCGGGCTTTATTGACGCACATATACATATTGAGTCAACTATGGCTCTGCCGAGCGAGCTTTCGCGTGTGCTTTTAACGCGCGGCACAACTACGATTATCGCCGACCCGCATGAACTTGTAAACGTCAAAGGGAAAAAGGCACTGCGCTTTCTTCTTGACGACGCGAAGAAAACACCGCTCAACGTCTATCTTATGATTCCCTCCTCCGTTCCCGCCACACCCTTCGACACCAACGGTGCCGGAAGATTCCTTGCGCGGGATATGGTCGAGTTTATCGACGACGAGCATTTGTTGGGTCTTGGCGAGCTTATGTGTTTTCGCGATGTAATTAATTCTGAACCTGACGCTCTGGAAAAGATTTCACTTTTCGCCGACTACACCCGCGACGGTCATGCTCCTGGCATTACGGGCCGCGAGGTGCAAAGCTACCGTCTTGCGGGGGTAAACAACGACCACGAATGCGTAACTGCTGACGAGGCGCTTGAAAAGATGCGCGCGGGCTTTAATATTTACATCCGCGAGGGCAGTGCCGCGAGAAATCTTGAACCGATTATTAAGGGCATGCTTGAAAAGGGAATACCTTTTGAACAGTGCGCTTTTTGCACGGACGATAAGCACCTTGCCGATATGGAGAGCGAGGGGCATATTGACCATTGCGTACGCAAGGCGATAGCTCTCGGCGTGCCGCCCGTTAAGGCGATAAAGATGGCGACGTTATATCCCAGCCGTATGTGTAAGGCAAAGCATATCGGCGCAATAGGCGCACGCTACAAGGCGGATATTGTTATCCTTGACAACCTTACCGACGTAACGCCGTTGATGACCGTAAAAAGCGGTGTGCTTACCGACGGAAAGAGCTTCGGAGGCGCTGAAAAGGTCAATATTCCTTCTGAGCTTTTGGATACTGTGCATTTTCAGCCGCTCACCGAGGCAAAGCTTGCGCTTAAGCGCAAAGCGACCAACCACGTCATCGGTCTTGTCGATAATGAGATATTGACCGAACACCTTATTGAAGCTATACCCGGCGGTGAATACTTTGAGCCGAACAGGGAGTATAACAAGCTCTGTGTAATTGAGCGACACGGAAAGAACGGCAATGTTTCAGTTGCGCCGCTTAAAGGCTTTAATATTGAAAACGGCGCAGTTGCCTCGTCGGTTTCGCATGATTCGCACAACCTTATTGTCGCGGGAGACAACGACGGCGATATAATTACCGCGGCAAACAGAGTAAAAGAGCTTGGTGGCGGCTACTGCGTTGCGAGCGGCGGAAAAATTGTGGCTGAGCTTCCGCTTAAACTTTGCGGACTTGTCAGCACGCTTTCTTATAAGGAAATTGAAACGCAGACCGAGGAAATACTCGCCGCGGCGAAAAAGCTCGGCGTGAACCCACAGCTCGATTCAATGATTACCCTTTCCTTCGTCTCGCTTCCGGTTATTCCGCAGATTCGGCTTCTTGACACGGGGCTGTTCGACGCAGATAAATTTGAGTTCATTAATTCTTAATTCGCGGAGGGTTGATATGCATAATACTATATACCTTGTTATTCCCTGCTATAACGAGGAAGCCGTGCTTCACGAAACCACGGCGAGACTCGCCGAAAAGATGAAGAAGCTTACCGTCGCGGGCAGTATTTCAAAGGACAGCCGCGTCATATATGTTGACGACGGCTCGCGGGATAAAACATGGGAGCTTATTGAAGAAATCCATAACAGCAACCCTATTTTCGGCGGAATAAAGCTTTCACGCAACCGCGGTCACCAAAACGCGCTTCTCGCGGGACTTCTTACGGTAAAAGAAAAGGCGGACGCGGTTATTTCGATGGACGCTGATTTGCAGGACGACATTGACGCTATTGACGGCTTCATCGAGAAATTCAGCGAAGGCTGCGAAATAGTTTACGGCGTGAGAAGCTCCCGCAAAAAAGACTCGGTCTTCAAGCGTGCCACTGCTCAGGGTTTTTATAAATTTATGGGCGCAATGGGCGCGAAGGTGGTCTATAACCACGCTGACTATCGTCTTATGAGCCGCCGTGCGCTCGACGCGCTTGAGCAGTTCGGCGAGGTAAACCTATTTCTTCGCGGTATGGTTACCCTTCTCGGCTTCAAGACAGACACCGTGGAATATGAGCGCGGCGAGCGCTTCGCGGGCGAAAGCAAGTATCCTTTAAAGAAGATGCTCTCTTTCGCGTGGGACGGTATAACCTCCTTTTCTGTTAAGCCAATAAAAATAATCACGGGGCTCGGAATCTTCATCTGCTTCGCAAGCGTCGCCGGGTTAATATATACCCTTGTTTCTTACCTTGTGGGTCACACCGTGGAGGGCTGGACTTCTATGATGATGTCGATATGGCTGCTCGGCGGAATACAGCTTCTTTCGCTCGGAATAATCGGCGAATATGTCGGAAAGATTTACAGCGAGACGAAAGCTCGCCCGCGATATATTATTGAAGAATTTTTGAATAAATAAAGAAAAAGCCCGCGTATGCGGGCTTTTTCTTTGCGTTCAAGTGCAACATCGTCTTTAATAATACTTAAGAATTATTCCTTCCTAAAGAGGCATTTCTATATAAAGAACCCGCCAATAAGGCGGGTTCTTTCAAGTATAAGCCCGTTGTAGACAGGCTTATGTATTTACCAAGAAACCTCGCCGAGCGTAGTTCCCGGGAAGTAATGCTCAAGGATTTGGGTATAGCTCCAGCCGTTCTGTTTGACGTACTGGTTCGCTCCCTCAGAGCTTAAACCAACACCGCTGCCGTAACCGCGCGTTATGAATTTCGCCGCGTTATCCGACCACGTAAGCGTGAAGTATGCCGAACGGATATTTAAACAGTTTATTGCGAAATCACAGGCGTTGACGTTTATCTGCCCGTCTACGGATATTGTTTTTGCGTAGCCCGCGCTCGTCTTTTCAGTTACTACAATCCAATTCTCTGTGCTTTCCGAGAGGTTGATGTTATAGTAGCTTTCTATCCTTGTCTTTACAATATCTCTTGTAAGGTTTGTGGTTTTTTCAAAGCCGGTAACATAACCGTCATAGGCGCTGGCAACGGAGGTAAGGTACGGGAACGCTCCCGCGTTTTCTGAAAACACCTCGTCATAAGCATTTGTTTTTAAGGCACAAATCTGGAAGGAGGGGGTGTACGCGGCTCTGCCGTCATAGTAAAGGCACTGACCCATAACCTCCTTTACCGCCGCCTTAACCTCGTCCGTCGGTGTTTGACCGGAAACAGACGGGGTACCGGTATCGTCAAAGCCGTAGCGAAGAAGGGTAATGGACGCCACAGCCTGAGCCTTCAACGCCTCATTGGTAAAGCCGCCCGACGTCTCATACGCTACCATCTTGCAAACTATGTTGTACGGCGTATCGGTTATCTCCACACCGTTCATAATTACTGTAAGCGCGGTTTCACCTTCGGCTATCTGTGTAGTCTCGGGCGTCTCGCCGTCGTTCGTGGCTTCAATTACCGTGCCGCTGTTGTTTACTTTTCCTGCCGACGCCGCCTCGTTTTCGGCGAGCCAGCCTTTAATCCTGTCGCGCTCGTTGCTTTCATTAATGAGCGACGTAGTTCCGGCGACCGTATGGTACATTTCCGGGTAAAGCGGCGCCATATTCTTGGTTATTGCGGTCGACGCGAGCGTTGTATCGGCGTCGCTTGCCGTCTTTCGTGCAACAACCACAAGCCTCGCTCCGTCCCAGTTAGTGAGGTCTGTGACAAGGGTAATGAACTTATCTCCGTATACAATCGGCGTTTCGATATTTACAATTGAACGAATCTTCGACTCAACCACGAAATTTACAAACTCATCGTTCGTCTCAAAACGGTCCTTCGTGTAAAAATCCTGTACGGTGCCGCTTGCTTCCTTGGAGTTCGCGTAAAAGACCGAAACCACCTGATACTTTCCTACGCTTTCAACGGTTGAGTAGTTGAAAAGATAGTTGGAAACAAGATAGTTTCTGTCGGTCATAAGAAGGAGAGGTCCGAACATCTGAGCGGAATCCGCGCTGCTGCCGTAGATAACGACGTTATCTGCGTCCGAGCTTAAATCCTGATTTTCACTTAGGTGCAAGCAACCGAGGGTGCTTGTGTTACCTCTGAAATCCCGCTCGGCGTAAAAGCTGTCGGAACGTCTGCCTACCACAACGCTGTCTATTGCCATATTGTCCGACCAAAGCCAGCCGACCGTGTCGGCGTTAGAGGCACTGAGCGCGGTAAAGTCTACCTCCTTGGCGTTGCTTTCAAGTGAGGTTGCGCTGTAGGTCTCTTTAATACTGTCGTATACGTTTTCATCCATGCGCTGCTTAATTGACTGTGCCGCGAGCACTACGCTGCCAAACACCGTAGCCGCGCATATTACCGTGACCAGCGCGCGTTGAACAGCGATACTGCTCTTGCTTCTCGGCTTTTCGCGGTCAAGGTCTGCAAGCTGTCTTTCGTCAAACTGGCGCGCACCGTCAATAGGAAGCCCCAAAACAAAGCGGCGCACCATATCAAGCGCGTTCTTTACGCACATCTCGCGAATATAGTTTCTTCCGCGGGAAGCGGTGAAGTTAAACTTTTTGACTATTACGTGTTCCTCGTCCGCCACAGCGATATATACAAGCCCTACGGGCTTATCAACATAGTCGCCGGCAGAGGGACCCGCAAGACCGGTTATGCCTACGCCGATATCTGACTGACCGTTTTCAAACGCGCCCTTAGCCATTTCGGCGGCGGTTACAGAGCTTATCGAGGTATAGCGTCTTATGACGGCGGGGTCAACGTCAAGACTTTTCTGCTTGACCCAGTCTGCGTACGCCGCCATGCCATATTCAAACACCTTTGACGCTCCGTCCACCTCGGTTATCTTCGAGGCAAGAAGACCGCCGGTACAGCTTTCAGCCAGCGAAATCTTTATGCCGGTCTCGCTGAGAAGCTTTACCACCGTTTCGTGGAGCTCGCTTCCGTCTGTACAGTAAACACAATCGCCTATTCTCTCTTTAAGCGACTTAACCTCTTTATTAACCAGCGCCCTTGCGTTCGATTTAGTGTTACTGCGCGCGGCAATATTGATATGTACCTCGCCGGTTTTCGCGTAAAGAGCGGCAGTGGGGTTTTCCCCGTAGAGCAAATCCTTTACCTTCTCCTCAAGCTCGCTTTCAGCTATGCCGAAAACATGCACCGAGGCGGTTGCGGTATGCGCCTTGTCATATTTTTCGAGACGCGGAACAAGCTCATTATCAAACATTGGCTCGGCTTCACGGGGCGGGCCGGGCATTAGAACAATCAGCTTATCCTTACCTTCAATAATAATTCCGGGGGCGGTTCCGTTGGGATTTTTCAGCACCTCGCCGCCTTTTATTATCATCGCCTGTTTCTTATTGTTCTCGCTCATTTCAATTTTTTTGCTATCAAAATAAGCTTTAATTCCCTCTAAAACCTCGGCGTCCTCGACGAGCTGAAAGCCGAACGCTTTAGCGACAGCTTCCTTGGTCAAATCGTCGTCGGTCGGTCCGAGACCGCCCGTAAGTATAGTCAGTCTGCTTCTCGCTACGGCTATTCGAACGGCATCAATAATGTCCTTCTCATCGTCTTTGACTACCGATTGGTGGTGTACCTCGTAGCCCCTAAGGGCAAGCTTTCGCGAAAGGAAAAGAGCGTTTGTGTTTTCGCTCGTTCCCATTAATAGCTCGGTTCCCACAGCAATTATTTCAGCCTTCAAGATACACACCTCCTTTTCTTCAGTCGTAAAAATGAAGCACCTTAACAATATAATTGTCCGCGGCTTCTTTTTCAAGGTCAAAAATGTTAAGCTTTTGCTCGGCGGCAATCACCTCTGAAAGCTTCGGTTTGGTCTTAGGGTGCTTCGGCGTAAAGACCGTGCAACAATCCTCATATGGCTCTATCGAGGTTTCAAAAGTGCCGATTTTTCTGGATATTTCAATAATTTCATTCTTATCCATACCGATAAGCGGACGAAGCACGGGAACGTCCGCCGCGTCGTCGGTACAGCCGATAGCAAGTAGGGTCTGCGACGCTACCTGAGCAAGGCTTTCGCCCGTCACTATCGCGTGGCAGTTTTCCCGCTCGCAGATTATATTCGTTATGCGCATCATAGAACGACGCATCAAGATTGTGAAATAGTCCTCCGCTCCGCCGTTTTTAATCGCTACTTGAACGTCGGTAAACGGCACGCAGAAAAGAGGAAAATTTCCACAGTAATCACTTATTCTTTTGGAAAGCCGAACGACCTTATCGAGCGCTCTCTCGCTCGTATACGGCGGCGACATAAAATGCACTCCGCAAAGGTCAAGCCCGCGTTTAGCCATCATATACGCCGCGACGGGACTGTCTATACCGCCCGAAATCATCAGCGCGGCTCTCCCGCTTGTTCCGCAGGGCATACCGCCAGCCGCCTCTATCTTGCCACTGTGAACATACGCGCCGAAATCACGTATCTCAACTACCACGTGAAGCTCAGGCTCGTCCATAACAACACCGAGATGAGGATACCGCTCAAGAATATACTCGCCGAGTTTATAACCTATTTCCATTGAGTTAAGCGCAAAACGCTTATCTGAACGCTTGGCGCTGACCTTAAAGGTCTTAGCCTCCGCGAGTCTATCACCGAGATAGGCTACCGCCGTCTCGCAGATTTTATCGAAATCCTTTTCGACAAGCACTGCGCGGTTAATGGCAGAAAGACCGAAAACGCGGGTAAGCATATCGCACGCCTTGTCTACGTCACAGCTTTCGTTTAGCGGTTCAATATATATCGTTGACTGCGCCTTATAAACCTTAAACTCGCCGCAATCCTCTGTTCTCTTTTTTATTGTCTTTAACAGCGCCGCTTCAAAGGTCCCCTTGTTTAGCCCTTTAAGCGCAAGCTCGCCGTATTTTGCAAGCAGTATTTCCTTCATTCCGCAACCTTGTCTTCATCTCATTTTCATGCTTTTACAAGCGCCGTTTTTATCCCTCGCGCCGCGTTTATAAATTCCTTTGCCTCGCTTAGCGTATTGCCGCCGCAAAGACTAATCCTTATGGCACTGTCTATCCTTTCGCCCGAAAACGACATAGCCGAAAGTGTATGGCTCTTTTCACCGCGACTGCACGCCGAGCCGCTGGAAACATAGATGCCCTTCTCCTCAAAATAATGAAGTAAAGTCTCGCTGCGATAGCCCATAAAGGAAACGTTTAGTATATACGGACTTGCGTTATACGGTGAGTTGATTGTAGTGTTCTCAATCTCCGCAAGCCCTTCACGGAGAAACTCATTAATCCTTTTTACGTTCTCAAGGTTACTCGTCACGCAAGGCTTCGCCTCGTTAATCGCCTCGGCAAACGCCGCCGCAAAGGCAACGTTCTCGGTTCCGCTTCTAAGCGCGCGCTCCTGAAGGCCGCCGAAGATTACCTTTTCTATGTGAAACCCGTTTCGGACATATAAAGCGCCAACGCCCTTCGGAGCGTGTATCTTGTGTCCGCTGACAGAAACGGTGTCAATGCTTGTTATATCGAGCGGGTGCTTCATAAAGCCCTGCACGTTATCGCAGTGCACCGCCGTACGCTTATTTCGTTTCTTTATCTCTTTCGCAAGTGTGTTAACGTCAAGCATCGCGCCGGTTTCGTTATTCACCCTCATTAGGGCGACAAGCGCAGTGCTATTATTCACCGCACGCAGTATTTCGTCGGGCTGAACTGTTCCACTGCCCTTTGGCATTACTTTAATTAGCTTAAAGCCCTCGCGTTCAAGTGCCTCGGCGGAATTGTTGACGCTCGGGTGCTCATATCCGCTGATTACTATCTCGTTTCCCCAGCCCTTTCGCGCTCTTGCTGAGCCAAGCACCGCAAGGTTGTTGCTCTCAGTTCCGCTCGCGGTAAAGTAGATTTCGTCGCGCTTACAGCCAAAGGCGGAGGCTACGGTTTCCCTTGCGGCGTTAAGCTCCTTTTCCGCAGAAAAGCCTAAATCATAAAGCGAGCTTGGGTTTCCGAAGCAGCTTCGAAGAATGAAATCCGCCCTGTCGCAGACCTTTTCTGAGACCGCCGTAGTCGCGGCGTTGTCGAAATATATCATCTTAATCCCTCTTTGCCCCGAAAACGATTACATAATATTATATTACAAAACAATAACTAATTCAACTATCATTAAATATACCGCCTCACTTGTAAAGTGGGGCGGTATGCTTCTTCTGTTGCCGTTATACGCGAAGTTCCTCAATTTCCCGCTCGCTCGGCGTAACATAGGCGGTATTGTAGCTTTCGTAATAAACCATTCCCGTCTTCTGATTAACCGCCTTCTTCACGTTCTTTATGCGTGTGTAGTCTACGGCGATATTTTCCGAAAGACGCTCTGAGCTATGATATGCGGCTATCTTCGCGGCTTGGGTGTAGCTTTCGCTGCTCGGCTCCGCCGCACCCGAAAGCAGCACTGTGTGACTCCCGCTTGCGTTCTTTACATGGAACCAAATGTCGTTTTTCTCTGCGGTCTTTAACGTGAGCTTTTCGTTAGCGGCGTTGTTGCGCCCGACAAGCACACGAAGTCCGTCGCTCGTTTTATATTCGATAAACTCGCTCATTCTGCGAGGGCGTTTCTGCTCCTTATACTTGAAGCCGCGAAGGTAACCCGATTCTTTTAGCTCCTTTCGAATTAGAAGAAAATCCTCCTCGGTTTTTGCCTCGGATATTTCGTAGCGCACCGACGAGAGATATTCTATCTCGCCTTTTCCCTGCTCGATTAGCGTTTCAAGCATCTTCGCCGCCGTCGTAAGCTTACGGTATTCCTTATAATACTTCTGTGCGTTCTGAACGGGGTTTTTCGTAACGTCCAGCGGCACCGTAACGGTCTCGCCTGTGTAATAGTTAAGAAGCTTTGCCGTCTTCTCGCCTTTATTGAGCGCGTAGAGATTAGCGTTAATCAGCTCGCCGAAAAGCTTTTTTTCCTCGGCGCGCTCGGTATTTAACAATTCCTCCTTGCGGGCGGTCTGTTTTCTTACGGCGCGCTCGTAAAGGGAATTTACCTGACGAAGCAGGTCAGACGAGCACGCTTTCATACGCTCCGCTCGGTCCTTTTCAAGATAATAGCTGTCATAAAGCGCGTTTACGTCAGTAAAGCTTTTTGTCTCCAGCTTTCCATATTGGTTTAGCTTAATAAAGCTGAACTCCACGGGCCTATTCTCGTCATAAACAATAGAAAGAAAAGCGCCTTCTCCATTAGCCGCCGCCTTCACTTCCTCAATAACCCTTTTAAGTGTATCCCTCTCCTTTTCGCCCAGCGCGTCCGCCTCAGGGTCTGACGCGTCGGTGCGGCAGGCAATTTCACGGCAGACAACGGGACCTATACCCGCGACGGTATCAAGTATCGCCGCCGAAAGCGGTTTCTTCTTTTCGCAGATTTTTGAAATAAGCGTGTCGGTATTTTCGGAAAGAAAGAAAAGCTTTCCCTGTGCGGGCGGCATAGTAAAAGCGACTCCCGGAATAAGCTGGCGCTTATCCGACTGCTCGGCGTCAATGCGTTTCAGCGCGTCTATAACCCTGCCGTCGGCGCTTACAAGCACCATATTGCTGTAGCGGCCCATTATTTCCACCGAAAGGGTCAGCTTAATCCTGTCGCCCATCTCGTTAAGCGCGTCAAAATCAAGAAATACAATTCTTTCGCCGTCAACGGTACGAAGGTCGGTTATCCTTCCTGTGGAAAGGTACTTCCGAAGAAGCATACAAAAGCCCGGCGGCACAGCGGGATTTTCAAAGCTCTCCTCTGTAAGATGTATACGTGAGCCGCCAGAGCGCGCGGAAATAAAAAGCTTCTTTGCGCCCGCCTCGGTACGCAACGAGAAAAGCGCCTCGTCGCGTGAGGGCATTGAAATCTTCTCCACCCTCGCTTTGACAAGCGTTTCCTTAAGCGTTCGCGCCGTATATTCAAGCATTGCCGCGTCCAGCGCCATGTTGAACCGTTCCTTTCGTTAGCCTCTGCGATATTTAAACTATATTGTACGGCGGCTTAGACACCGACGAAAGTATACACTCGGCTTTTTCACCTATAGCCGCCTGCACCCTTTCGCAAAGAGCCTTCATAGAGGGGCTTTCCGTCTCAAAATGCCCCGCCTCAATGACGCAGATACCGTTACTTTCGGCGAGGGTTTCCTCCATATGCTTGAGCTCTCCCGTAACAAAGGCGTCGCAGCCCTGCTCCGCCGCGTCCAAAAACAGATTTCCCGCCGAGCCGCCGACAACAGCGACGCGCCGTATTGTCTTTTCCTTGTTTATCACCTTAACCGCCGAGGCGTTAAGCGCCTTCTTCACCTTAGCCGCAAGCTCCCCGCCAGTCGTTTCGTCGATATCTCCCTTTCGTCCCTCGCCCATAAATATCTCGGTGTTCTTTATGTCAAGAAGCGAGCAAAGATAATCATTTACACCGCCGACAGCTACGTCCCAGTTAGTGTGAGCACTAATTACCGAGATTCCCTTTGTCATTGCGTAAACATAACCGTCCGAAATATCAAATGAACGCACGGGATTAAACGCTATCGGGTGGTGGGTGACGAGCATTTTACAGCCAAGCGTCAGCGCCTCGTCAATAACCGCTCTTGTCGCGTCCAACGCAAAAAGTATCATTTCAGCACCGTTATCCAAATTAATAAGTAAACCCGCGTTGTCCCATTCCAGCGCCGCTGAAAAGGGGGCAATCTCGTTTACAACGTCATAAAGCTCTTTCTCTTTTATCATCTTCTAAGCTCCTCGATGTGTCTTACTATGCTTTGCGCTGCCGATTTTTTCTCATTTGAACACGGCAGGTTTAAAAGCAGCTTGTTCTTTCTGTAAACCCAATTGATATATCTTTCGCCGTCGCCCTTATCCTCAAGCTTGCCGACAGCGCAAAAAGCCTCGTTCTTTTCTTCGATTACTCCTGAATATACTGCGGTAATAATCGTGTAATACTGCGCGTCCTCATAAACCGCTGTTTCACGCTCAATTCTAAAACCAGCGGCGTAAAGGCCCTTCCTCAGCCGTTCGTGGTGAGAGGCAGGTACAAGCACCAGACGCTTATCGGGATTCCTCAGCCAGCGACAGTCACAGAAGACTTTTATAATAGTGTCGCTGCCAAGCCCTGCGATAGCAACGTCATCTGCGTCCTCACTATGAACCTCTGAAAGCCCGTCACTGCAAAGTGTCCTTGCGCGTTCGGTTATACCTAATTGAACGAACAGCTCTTTCGCCTTATTGAGTGAGGGCTCGCTAATATCAATTGCCGTCACGAGCGGGGATTTTTTCGTAATGATTAGGTGTGCGCCGAGCTTGCCGTGGTCACAGCCCACGTCGGCGACTCGACTTCCCTCGCGCACGGCATCAGCCGCCGCAAGAAGTCTGTGGGAAAGTCGGATATCCTCCATAACGCCTCCTTAAACACACACGGAACAAAAAGACGGGCAAAGAACTTTGCCCGTCGCGGTTTATGCTCGGCTTTACTTTATCTTGTCGTTTATCTTTTTTACCAGTGCGTCAGCGTCGGTGCCGTGAACCATGCAGGCTTGTTCAATGCTTTCACCGCGTGCCGAAGGACAGCCAAGACAATGCATGCCTATTTCGATAAAAAATTCAGCGGTTTCGGGATATTTATCTAAAACATCGCCTATGATAGATTTTTTGTCTACGCTCATAATTTCGTTCTCCTCTAATTTTCATTGTCATTATTATACCACAGAATACATCAATTTAAAATAGATTAATGCCGCGCTTAAAGCGCCTGCTTATTTTTCCAATAATCCCCCTTGACTGCATATAAAGCAAGCTATAGATTAAGCAAGTTTTTCTGAACATAAAAAGCGCCCGAAATTCGGGCGCTTTTTCCATTCAATTTAATAAAAAGCTTACTCGGCTTCCTTCATCTTCGCGAAGCAGTCGCTGCAGTAAACAGGACGGTCCTCACGGGGCTTGAAGGGTACCTTAGCCTCGGCACCACAGGAAGCGCAGGTAGCTGTGAACATTTCGCGGTTGGAACGGCTGGCGTTCTTGCGAGCATCACGGCAATTCTTGCATCTCTGGGGCTCATTCTCGAATCCGCGGGAAGCGTAAAATTCCTGCTCACCAGCGGTGAAGATGAACTCGGCTCCACATTCTTTGCATACTAGGGTTTTGTCTTCGTACATGTTTGTCTCCTCTTAAAATGGGTGAAAAAATATTGTTTTGCCCTCGGACGGTCTTGACCCGACATCTTTGTTAAACAACGCTCTGCGCTTGAGCTACAAAGGCATATATAACGGCGGGCTTAATCTCGCCGTTTGGGTTTCAGTTTCTTTCTCGCTCTTTGTAACGCATTGTCTACCGATTTTGTCGTGGTATCAAGACGTTTGGCCAAAGCAGTATAGTCGTACCCATTAAGATACAAAGCGAGAACATCCCTTTCAAATTCTGAAAGGTCGTCGTTAATCTTTTTTTGTAGGGAATCGTACTCCTCCTTGGATATAGCAACATCCTCTGGGGAATAATCGTCCCGAAGCTCAATTCCGTCCTCGTTGCTGAGTGACAGATAGCTATTTAACGGCAGATGCTTTTTTCGCGCTGCTTGCTTTACCGCAGTGTTGATACAGT
>CAZUOY010000042.1:0-338 GCA_964622315.1 uncultured Oscillospiraceae bacterium
CTTCTTGTTGAGATGGACGGCTTCACAGGAAACGAGGGTGTAATTGTCATGGCGGCGACCAACCGCTCTGATATTCTTGACCACGCCTTACTTCGTCCGGGTCGTTTTGACAGACAGGTATATGTTGGCTATCCCGATTTAAAGGGACGCGAGGAAATTTTGAAGGTACACGCGAGAGGAAAGCCATTAGGACCGAACGTTGACCTTTCCACCATAGCAAAGAGCACCGTAGGCTTTACTGGCGCTGACCTTGAGAACCTTCTAAACGAGGCGGCGCTTTTAGCCGCGCTGGCGCTTGCCGACGCGCTGGAGCAGTTGGGATGCGACGTGCGGGTACA
>CAZUOY010000042.1:348-15465 GCA_964622315.1 uncultured Oscillospiraceae bacterium
CCATACTCGAAGCGGATATTGAGGAAGCGAGCATAAAGGTTATTGCCGGTCCCGAAAAGAAGTCAAAGGTTGTAAGCGAGGCGGAAAAGAAGCTTACGGCGTTCCACGAAGCGGGTCACGCAATAGCGACCTATTTCGCTACCCCAGATAAACTCATACACCAAATTTCCATTATCCCTCGCGGAATGGCTGGAGGCTTCACTATGTCACTTCCCGAGGAAGATAGAAGCTTTAAAACAAAGAATGAAATGGTTAATGAGATAGTTACACTTCTTGGCGGACGTGTAGCCGAACAGCTTGTTCTCGATGACGTTTCAACCGGCGCTTCCAATGACCTGTCCCGCGCGACATCAATAGCGCGCGCTATGGTCGCGAAATACGGCTTCTCTGATACGCTGGGCCCTGTTGTTTATGAAGACCACGACGAGGTCTTCCTTGGCCGCGACTTTACTACCTCCAGGAACTATTCGGAGCATTTCGCAACTGATATAGATTTGGAGATAAAGAAGATTGTCGAGGAAAGCTACAATAAATGCGAGAATATTCTTAAAAAGAACATGAGTCTTCTTAAGAAGGTGGCGAACGCACTTCTTGAAAATGAAAAGCTGGACAGCGACGACTTCAAAAAGCTTGTTGACGGAATAAACAATAAAAAGACGAAGAACGAAAAGGATTCCTCGACAGACGAAGACTCGACCGTAAAAGACAAATCGATAAAGAAAAGCGTTTCAGTTAAGAAAAAGGTTGCTCCTAAAGAGGAGAACGATAAGACCTAATAAGCTGTCAATATAAACAGCTTTACACACAAAATATTGTGTTTTCCGTGTTTAGAAAAGCACGGAAAACACTTTTTTTTGATTTTTTACTATGTTATAATGTAATATAATTAATAAGTTATTTTCAATGAGTATTAGCAATCGGGGAGATAGAAAGTGGCAAAGAGTAACGTGAACGACACACAATATACAAACGAAAGCATTAAATCGCTAAAAGGCGCCGACAGGGTAAGAAAGCGCCCGGCGGTTATTTTCGGTTCCGACGGAATTGAGGGCTGCGAGCAGTCGGTTTTTGAAATAATATCAAACTCTCTTGACGAAGCTCGCGAGGGCTACGGAGATAGGATTATAATAACAAAATATCTCGACCATTCGGTTGAGGTTGAGGATTTTGCGCGCGGAATACCCGTTGACTACAACAGTAAAGAAAAAGAATACAACTGGAAGCTTCTCTTTTGTGAGCTTTATGCGGGCGGAAAATACAATAACCTTATGGGAACCAATTATCAGTATTCGCTCGGCACTAACGGGCTTGGAATGTGCGCTACGCAGTATTCGTCGAGATATATGGATGTCGAAATATTTCGTGACGGCTATAGATATGAACTTCATTTTGAAAAAGGAAACCCAAAAGGCGAATTAGTAAAAGAGGCGACAACGCGTAAGAAAACGGGAAGTAAGATTAGATGGCTGCCTGATTTGAATGTTTTTACCGATATCGATATACAAGACGAGTATTTTGAAGAAACACTTAAAAGGCAGTCTGTTGTTAATGCAGGTATTACGTTTGAATTTAAGAGGGAGATTTCAAAGGATAAATTCGAAACAAAAGTCTTTTATTATGAAAACGGTATAGCCGACTATGTTAACGAATTTTCCGGTGAGGAAACAATAACTCCCGTGCAGCTTTGGTCAGGCGAAAGAACAGGACGCGACCGTGAAGATATGCCTGATTACAAAGTAAAGATGTCCTTTGCTGTCTGTTTTTCCAATAAGGTTAACAAGCTTGAATACTACCATAACAGTAGCTGGCTTGAGCACGGCGGTTCACCCGAAAAAGCGGTGAAGCTTGCGTTTGTAAACCAAATTGACGCGCTAATTAAGGAAAAAAAGCTATATAAAAAGGACGAGACTAAGATTACCTTTGCGGACATTGAGGACTGTCTTGTGCTTGTTTCCTCCTCCTTTTCAACGGTAACAAGCTATGAGAATCAGACCAAGAAATCAATTACCAACAAATTTATTGCCCAAGCAATGACCGAGTTTTTAAAGCACAGCTTAGAGATATATTTTATCGAAAACAAGCTGGACGGTGACAAAATTGCCAATCAGGTTTTAATTAACAAGCGCAGTCGTGAAAACGCGGAAAAAACAAGGCTTAATTTAAAAAAGACACTTCAATCGAACAGTGATTTTACAAACAGAATTAATAAATTCGTCGATTGCAGAACGAAGGACATTGAGCGGCGCGAGGTTTACATCGTTGAGGGAGACTCGGCGCTCGGTGCATGTAAACAAGGACGCGACGCCGAATTTCAGGCTATAATTCCTGTGCGCGGAAAGATACTTAACTGCCTGAAAGCTGAGTACGACAAGATATTTAAGAATGAAATCATTACTGACCTTTTGAAGGTGCTTGGCTGTGGCGTTGAAGTGCAGTCGAAAGCGAACAAAGACCTGTCGAATTTCAATCTTGAAAATTTGCGTTGGAATAAGGTGATTATCTGTACCGACGCCGACGTTGACGGTTATCAGATAAGAACGCTGATTCTGACGATGCTTTTCAGGTTAACACCTACACTTATTAGTGAAGGATATGTCTTCATTGCCGAATCTCCGCTTTTTGAGATAACGACGAAGAATAAAACCTATTTTGCTTATACAGAACAAGAAAAAGCAGATATCATTTCAAGAATTGAGAAAGAAAAATATACTGTTCAGCGTTCGAAAGGTCTCGGCGAAAACGAGCCTGATATGATGTGGATGACAACAATGAATCCTGAAACAAGACGATTAATTCGTGTGACTTCGTCGGAAGCGAAGGCGACATCTGAAATGTTTGACCTGCTTTTGGGCGATAATCTTTCGGGAAGAAAAGACTACATTGCTCAGCACGGAACGGAATACATGGACGAGTTAGACGTAAGCTGAACGGCTTAATTCACAGTGAATAGTAACGGAGGAAATCCCTTTGGCAAAAAAGAGTGAAAAAGAAATAAAGAAAACGGGAATGGTAGAGGGCGTAGAAATAGCCGGCGCTGGAGAAATGGTAGAAACCACGATAGTTGACACTATACGTGAAAACTATATGCCTTATGCTATGAGCGTTATCGTTTCCCGTGCGCTGCCTGAAATAGACGGCTTTAAGCCCTCTCACAGAAAGCTGTTATATACTATGTTCCTTATGGGGCTGCTTAACGGCGCAAGGACAAAGTCAGCAAATGTCGTCGGTCAGACTATGAAGCTGAATCCGCACGGCGATATGGCAATATACGAAACAATGGTGCGCCTTTCACGGGGAAACGAGACGCTTTTGCATGCATATGTTGATTCGAAGGGTAACTTCGGTAAAAGCTACAGCCGAGACATGGCTTTCGCCGCGCCAAGATATACTGAGGTTAAGCTGACCGAAATATGCAGTCAGTTGTTTTCTGATATAAACAAGGATACAGTTGATTTCGTAGATAATTACGACAACACGATGAAGGAGCCGACTCTTTTTCCAGCTACCTTCCCGACTATATTAGTGAACTCCAATATCGGCATTGCCGTAGGAATGGCGAGCGCCATATGTCCGTTCAATCTTGCCGAAGTATGCGAGACGACGGTAGCATTAATAAAGAACCCAAACCATGATATTACAACAACACTCAAAGCGCCTGATTTTCCCGGCGGATGTGATTTAATATACGACGAAGCGGCGACAAGAGAGATATACGAAACGGGGCGCGGCTCTTTCAAGCTTCGTTCAAAGTGGGAATTCATAAAGAACGGAAACAGAATTGAGATAACGGAAATCCCACCGTCCACGACGATAGAAGCGATAATGGACAAGCTTACCGAGCTTGTTAAGACCGGCAAGGTTAAAGAGCTTGCCGATATGCGTGATGAGACCGACCTGAAAGGCTTAAGATTGACCCTTGATTTAAAGAGAGGCACCGACGCTGAAAAGCTTATGAATAAGCTTTTCAAAATGACGCCGCTTGAGGACAGCTTTTCCTGCAACTTCACGGTCTTAATTAACGGCGCGCCGAGGCTAATGGGTGTTCGCGAAATACTGAAGGAGTGGACAAGCTTCAGACGTTCTTGCGTTAAAAGGCGAACTTCATTTGAATTAAAGGGAAAAGAAGACAGACTTCATCTTCTTGAGGGACTTGCGGCTCTTTTGCTTGATATTGATAAAGCAATTAAGATTATTCGTGAGACAAAAGAGGAGAAAGAGGTTGTTCCAAACCTTATGATTGGTTTCGCTATAGATGAAATCCAAGCGAATTATATTGCTGAAATTAAACTGCGCCACCTGAATAGGGAATACATCACAAACCGTATTGAGGAGCGAGAGAGCCTTAAACAAGACATTGCGGAGCTGAAAGAGGTGCTCGGCAATGATAAGCTTGTAGATAAGGTTATAATGCAAGAGCAAGCCGAGGTAGCAAAAAGGTTTGTTCAACCGAGAAGAACAAGGATAATCTACGAAGCGGTCGAAACATATGTTGAGGAAGAAGAAACAATTCCTGATTATGCGGTAAACATTTTCTTTACTAAGGAGGGCTATTTTAAGAAGATAACACCGTTATCCCTTCGTATGGGAGGCGAACATAAGCTCAAAGAAGGCGATGAAATCATCTTCACCGCCGAATGTAAAAACGACGTTAATTTAATCTTTCTTACCAACCAAAGAAACGCCTACAAGTGCCGCGCCGCAGATTTTGACGAATGTAAGGCGAGTGTTATAGGTGATTACGTTGCGAATAAGCTAAACATGGACGAGACGGAAATACCGATAGCAATGCTTATGACCGACGACTATAAAGGAAATGTTCTGTATTTCTATGAGAACGGAAAGGTTGCAAAGATTCCGCTCTCTCAGTTTGAAACAAAATTAAACAGAAAGCGTTTAATGAAAGCGTTTTGTGAAAAGAGTGAGCTTGTTGCCGCGATAGGCGTTACCGAAGACAGGGAATTTGCGGTTTTTTCAACGGCGGGAAGAATGCTTCTTGTCAACAGCGCACTTGTTCCGATAAAACAGGCTAAGGACACTTTGGGCGTAAATGTTATGACTCTTAAGAAAGGTCAAAAGATTGCTAAAATTGCTGAAGCTTTGGAATTGGAATTGGATTCACCCCACCGCTATAGGACACGGAATCTTCCAGCCGCGGGCGCAATTGTCCGCGAGGAGGATATAGCTGAACAGCTTTCGCTTTTATAGTTGATTTTTGAATTATTATGTGATATTATTAGCTTTGTTGCACTGATATTTGGAGGAAGATATTAATGAAAACACTTGAAATTATTGCTGGAGCGACCCTGCTGCTTACAAGCATTCTTATAGTTCTCGCTGTTATGCTTCAAAGCGGAAAAGGCGATGGTCTTTCCGGTGCTATTATGGGCGGAGCCGCCGGCGGACGTGAAAAGGGTAAGGAATCCGATAAAAAGCTTGCGAAAATCACGAAGGTACTTGCTATAGTATTTTTCATAGTGACGCTCGCGGTCAATATTGTTTCGCTTTCTACAAAAGCCACAGTTGAAGACCCTGATAAGGTAATTAACGATATCCTTTCGTCTGTAGATAACGGTTCTGATGAAAACGCAGACGCCGAATAGCCAAATAGTATTTATTATTGAGAAAGCCGAGGGCGTCAGCCCTCGGCTTTAATATTTCTTCTGATTTATTCATATAGATTAATCGGGGGATTAATATGAGGATTATATTCTTAGCGGCGTTTGCATTTATCTTGTTTTTATATGTTAAACACTTTTCAAAAAATAATAAGCCTTTTGCGGGTGCTCTAAAATCTTCGCTGTGCGGCGTTGCTTCTTTTATGGCTGTTAACTGTCTGGCATCTTTTACTGGCGTGTCTTTGGCAGTTAATTATTTTACTGTGGCATTTACAGCGCTTCTTGGTATACCGGGAACAATAGCTATTCTACTTATCAAATTACTGTAACTGTGTCCGAATCTAAGAACAGGGTGAATAATAGCCAAGAAAATAAAAGAGGAACGGATTTGCCGTTCCTCTTTTACATATAACGCAAGTCGGTCTATAAGCCGAGTTCTGTCTTAGATGACAATCTATCTCGACCGCATGTCGCCATACGGCTCAAGCCACTCCTAAAGACACGCCGGGCAAGCGATAGTCTTTGTCGGTGTTGCTCCGAATAGGGTTTACATGGCCGCACAGTCGCCTGTGCGCCGGTGAGCTCTTACCTCGCCTTTCCACCCTTACCCGAATAATCGGGCGGTATATCTCTGTTGCACTCTCCCTGAGGTCACCCTCGGCTGTCGTTAACAGCTATTCTGCCCTGTGGAGCTCGGACTTTCCTCACACCTTTCGGTGCGCTGACATCCGGCCGACTTGCTAAAAGATTATATCACAAAATGAATTAAAACAACAGCTCAATTCAAGCGTTTTATCAATTTAGCACTTAAAAGCGTCAAAAGCAATTAAAGATTTTGTATAAACAACAAAAATGTTATTAAAAGTCAAAAAAGAGACAAAAAAACATTGCAATTGCAAAACGCAAGAAATATAATTAAGTATACTTTATGAAAGAGAGTGAGCAAAAATGAAGAATACATATTTAAACGGCGTATATGAAACCGTTTGCAAGCGCAACGCGAGCGAGCCTGAGTTTCAGCAGGCGGTTTACGAGGTGCTTGAGTCCCTTGAGCCGGTAATCGAGAAGAACCCCGCTTATGTAAAGAACGGAATAATCGAGAGAATTGTTGAGCCCGAAAGATTCTTTCAATTCCGTGTGGCATGGGTTGACGATTCAGGTAAGGTGCAGGTTAACCGTGGCTTCCGCGTACAGTTCAATTCTGCCATCGGACCATACAAGGGCGGTCTTCGCCTGCATCCTTCCGTTAACGCCTCTGTTATCAAGTTTTTAGGCTTTGAGCAAATCTTTAAGAACAGCCTTACCACCCTTCCTATGGGCGGCGGCAAGGGCGGCAGTGATTTTGACCCGAAGGGCAAATCTGACGGCGAAATTATGCGCTTCTGCCAAAGCTTTATGACCGAGCTTTCAAAGCATATCGGCGCTGACACGGACGTTCCTGCAGGCGATATCGGCGTAGGTGCACGTGAAATAGGCTTCCTTTTCGGACAGTACAAGAGACTTCGCAACGAATTTGTCGGCGTGCTTACAGGAAAAGGACTTACATACGGCGGTTCGCTTATAAGAACTCAGGCGACAGGCTATGGTCTTTGCTACTTCACCGAAGAAGCGCTTAAATGCATGAAAAACGACAGCTTTAAGGGTAAGAAGGTTGTCATTTCCGGAAGCGGTAACGTAGCCATTTATGCCGCGGAGAAAGCGACTCAGTTTGGCGGTACTGTTATCGCTATGAGCGATTCCTCGGGCTACATTGTTGATGAAAAGGGAATTGACCTCAAGGTCATTAAGCAGATTAAAGAGGTTGAACGCGCAAGAATAGTTGAATACACAAAGCGTGTGGGCGGCTCCACATTCACAGAAGGCTGCAAAGGTATATGGAACACAAAGTGCGACGTAGCACTTCCTTGCGCCACTCAGAACGAACTTGACGGTGAAGGTGCCGATGCGCTAATAAAGAACGGCGTAATCGCAGTATGCGAAGGCGCAAATATGCCCAGCACCCCTGAGGCGGTTGAGAAGCTTCAGAAGGCGGGCGTACTCTTTGGACCCGCTAAGGCGGCTAACGCAGGCGGTGTTGCAACCTCCGGCCTTGAAATGAGCCAGAACTCTATGAGATATTCATGGACAGCTGAAGAAGTTGACGCAAAGCTTCACGGAATTATGGTCAACATATTCCACGCCGCATACAACGCAGCAAAGGAATACGGCATGGACGGAAACCTCGTAGCGGGCGCAAATATCGCGGGCTTCAAGAAGGTAGCAGACGCTATGCTTGCTCAGGGAGTTTTTTAACAGTTAAATGTAAAGCGCCGATATAATCGGCGCTTTATTTTTTTATATTAGCTGGCACTCATATGGTGAGAGTGCTAATAATTAAATAATAATTCATATTAAGTTAACAAATAGTTCAAACATGAAAACTATATTATAGCTGTGAGTTGAGAAAAGCTCAGTCACATAAATTTCAACAAAACAACAATAATATAAACGGAGGTAATTACTATGTTTGAACTAATGCCATTTGAAAGAGCGAGAAATTCCATGCTCAACAGATTTTTTGATGATTTCGAAAAGGATTATATGACCAACAGCTTCTCAAAATCCCTGTATGGCTTCAAAACCGATATTAAAGATAACGGCGATAGCTATACAATCGAAGCGGAGCTTCCGGGCTTCAAAAAAGAAGATATCTGCATAGATATCGACAAAGACGTTCTTACCGTTTCCGCCTCGCATAGCGAGGAGAAGGAAGAAAAGGAGAAAAGCTTTGTAAGGCGCGAACGTTACAGCGGCTCTTATTCAAGAAGCTTTGACGTAAGCGGCGTAAATACCGAGGAGATTAAGGCGCAGTACAACAACGGAGTACTTGAGCTAACAATGCCAAAGGTCGAGCCAAAAGAACCTGAAAGAAAGAGAATTGAAATAGGTTAAGAGAATAAATAGCCGCTCGGTTTTACCGAGCGGCTATTGTTTTACATTAGAGGCGCGAAAAGTTTTAGGAAAACACGAAGAATTCTTTTAAAGATATTTACCTTTTTCAGCTTCTCCACCGTCATCTTTTCACATTCAAGCAGCGTTGAGTTGAAATCCTTATACACCTCGGCGACGGATTCGTCCTTATACATTAACGTAGCACATTCATAATGAAGATAAAGGCTTCTGTAGTCAAAATTAATACTTCCGACTATAGCCATATCGTTGTCGCTTACAACGGATTTTGCGTGAATAAAGCCGGGCGTATACTTGTATATTTCAATGCCCGCCTTAATTAAATCAATGCTGTAGGTTTCGGTAACATAGTAGGCGTACCAGTGGTCGGGATTCTTCGGAATAATAATCTTTACGTCAACTCCGCGCTTAGAGGCGTTATGAAGCGCACGATACATTGTATCGTCGATAATAAGGTAAGGCGTTGTAATATAAAGATAGTCTGTGGCATTGTTGATTATATCAAGATATACGAACTCGCCTACGTTCTCGTTGTCTATTGGGTGGTCGCAGTAGGGTAGAACATAGCCTGCGCGCTTAGTTAATTCGACGTTCACCCGCTTTGGCTTGTAGCTTAGATAATCAATGGCCGTGTTTTTGTTTTTGTCGGTAAACTGCCACATCTGAAGAAACATGACCGTGAAGTTGTACGCGGCGTCACCTTTTAGCATAACGCTCGTGTCCTTCCAATATCCGAAACGGTCTTCGCGGTTAACATATTCGTCAGCAAGGTTTATACCGCCGTTAAAAGCAACCCTTCCATCAACGGAAACGATTTTTCTGTGGTTACGGTTGTTCTGAGAAACAGTAAGGAGTGGAACGAAAGGATTAAAAACCCTTGCTTTAATTCCGAGCTTTTCAAGCTTTTTATAGTAGTTATGCGGAAGGGTAGAAATACTCCCAACGCCGTCATATAAAACGCGAACATCAACGCCGCTCGCTGCTTTTTCTGTAAGTACATCAAGCACGCTGTTCCAAAACTCGCCTTCACGTATGATAAAGAACTCAATAAATATATACTTTTTTGCCTTTCTAAGCTCGGTAAGAAGCACGGGCCACAGCTCCTCGCCGCTTGGAAAGTAGGTCACAGCCGTGTTCTTAACAACACTGCAGCCTGCACAGCTGTTCATATAGCGAACAGAGGAGGCGAAATGCTCGCTTTCAATTGAAAGGCGGCTCTCTACGTTTTCGTCCTGCTTAAGAGCCTCGGCGCTCTCCTCAGCTATACGGTTTATTCGTTCAATGCTCTTTTTCCGTGGACGCTGAAGCTTTAAAAGAATAAATAACAAACCGCCGAAAACAGGAAAAATCAGTATTGGGATAACCCAGGAAAGCTTATAGCTCGGTGAATAGGTGCCGTTGACTATGTAAACCACGACAAACGCGCTTACAACATATAAAGCCAGCCTTATTTCAACAGAATAGATGCTTGAGGTAAGATAGATAAAAATGCCGGCTTGTATCAAAAGAATAATACAGACAAAGGTAAGCTGACTGAACAGACCCTTTATCAGTTTTCCGAAAAATTTATTCATATGCATTCTCACTCAGATGATTTCTATAGTCTATTTAAGCATGGCATACTTGCCAATTTCTTTAAAGCCTATTTTTCTGTAAATCTTGCCCGCCTCAGGGTTATCATAGAATAAGCAGATGAACCTTTTATTAAGCGAAAGGCTCTCCTGACAAACATGCGCGACCATAGCTGAGGCATAACCGCGTTTTCTGTATTCAAGCTTTGTCGCAACTCCGACGACCATTGCGCTAATGTCGTTTTCGGCTGTTGTTTTAGCGACGCTTATCATTTCGCCGTCCTTAAAAGCTCCGTATCCTATGTCTTTGTTTTCCTTTATGCCGTAGGCGAGTTCTTCAATCCTATCTGCTTCCTTTCCGTCTTGAGAGTCGGAGAAGCCTTCAATGCTTTTGAACATTTCTACAATATCCTTTGCGTTCTCGGGAAGAAGTCGTTTAACGGTAACGTCATTCGGAAGCGAATAGTCACACTTTACCTTTTCACAGCTGCTGAGATAGGTTTCGGATAGCTTTAAACTTTTCAAGTAAGGTTTAAGCTTGCTGACTACGCTGAATTTTCCGCTTATGCAGTCTATTTTCCTGTTCTTAAGAAATTCACCTACGGATTCTGCGTCGAAGCCGTCGTTATCCGAATATAAAACATAGTTGTCAAAGTATTTTAGAAGAATACAGTCATAACCATTATCCTTCAAAAAAGCATAGGTGGTAACGGGGTCCTTGCAAACGCCCACGTTATACAAGTCGCCGTATATAAAGATATTATATTCAGGCTCCTTATTTATGTAATTTAAGATTTGTTCTCTGTCAGTTTCAGAAAGTATTACAGGTGTTTTCATATTTATCTCCGAATTTATGTATTTTGCATTTTCATATAAACGTTATGTTCACTTTCAAGAACAAAGCCGACAGCCTCGGCTATGCCTCTTGATGCGGGATTGGAGTCAGCACAGCGCCACACAGGAAAAAAGCCTTGATTTAGCAGATAATCGGCAAGCTTAGACGCGGCAATCTTTCCAAGGCCCCTGCCTCTGTGAGCCTCGGCGGTTTCTATACCGATATCAACCGTATTTCCGCCGATAGCGCAGGTAAATGCCATAGCCGCGACTTTATTTTCATACATAACGCAAAAGCCCTTGCCCTCGCGAAGAAAATCGGCGTTAGTTGCCCACGAAAAGGTGGGAACTATTTTACCCGTAAAACCCGAAAGGTCGTCAATGTCGGCTTCTTTGAGGGAATAACCATTAGGAAGCTTACGATAAAAGGGGAAAAGACTATCGCTTTTAATTGAAAAGACATATTGCTTCCATACTTTAAGACCGCTTAAGCAGCAAAAATAATCATTTAGTCTTTTGTCGTAAATATGCAAACGAAAGCGCCGCTTTTCAGTCTCAAAACGCTCATAAAGGAACGGTATCACGGCTTCAAGAAAAGCTTTGTCAGGCTCACCGCAGATATATGCAAAGCCGCAACGGTGCCAATAGAGCGCGGCGGAAGGGCTCGTGGCGTTGTCGGTAAAAATTCTTCCGAAACGGCTGCCGCACAAGACTGAGTTGATAAAAACAGGGTCTTCTAAAAAGCTGTCGGCAAATGGCTTTGCAATATAGAATTCATCCTCGCGTAATTCATACATAGGCTTGTCTCACAATTGCGCTTACTGCGCATAATTAGTTTATATGATATAATTATATATACTTTTAGATAAATTGCAAAGAGGGAATAGTTTTGTCTGATTTTGACGAGGCATTATTCAAAAAAAGAATTATCGAGCTTTCTGAAAGAGCGCTCAACCGCGGTATTTACACCTATACCGCTTTTTTATCTCTTGCCGAACAGGATATAGTTAATCAGTTAAAGCGAAATCTTTTCAGCGGCGTTGAATTATTCGGTGGTTTTCTTGACGCCGAAAGGCGTGTTGCACGTTTCGGCACGGCGGATTATGAGGAAAACTACCCGATAACGACACTTAAAGCGACGCCAAAGTCTCAGCGTTTCAGCGACGAGCTAACGCATAGGGATTTTCTCGGTGCGATAATGTCGCTCGGAATTAAACGTGAGCTTATTGGAGACATCCTCGTAAAGGACAATTCTGGCTATATAGTTTGTCTTGATAAGGCGGCTGAGTTTATATGCGAGAACCTAACGAAGATAAAACACACCGACATAGAATGTTCGGCGTGTGAAGAACAACCGCAATTAAACGAAAATGAGTTTGAAGAAGTGTCGGCAATAATACAATCTGAACGAATAGATTCCATTATTGCGGCGGCGTTTCTGCTCTCGCGCACCGTTTCGCAGGAATTTATTGAAAAAGGTCTTTGCTATTCCAACGCAAGGTTAATTGAAAAGCTGACGTATGTACCGCAAGCAGGCGAAATCATCTCCGTAAGGGGAAAGGGAAGATTTATCTATGAAGGCGTAACAAAGAAGACAAAAAAGGGACGACTAAGTGTATTGATAAAGAAGTATATTTAGAAAATTACAATTTCACTTGGTACTATAAATTGACAACGCTGTAAATATGTGTTAGTGTTTTTTTGAAAAGGGGTGAGGACATGAAAAAGAACGATATTTTAAAGAAATTTGCGGCTTTTCTGCTCGCGGCGGCTACCCTTTGTTCCTTCGTCGGCTGCGCCGCAAAACAGGAGAATAACGGCGAAGACCCCGCCGAGGTAATCGGCGAGGTTATTGAGGAAAAAGAGCCCGAAGTAATAGAGGAACCGAAGGTGGTTTACGAGCGCTTTGACATAACCGACGACGCGGTTTTCAACGCGAAGGTAGATGAGCTTTACGCCAAAATCGAAGGTGCGTGTGCAAATAGAAGTGATTATGGTTTATATTGCATTGATAGCAGAGAAAAAGTGACTTTATTTTTTGCTTTATTAAATATTAGTTCAATTTCGCAAGAGCAATTACATTATATAACTGATTATAGCGAAGATATGGGTAATATACTTGATAATCTTATTCTTGCTTCAGAAGCAATTACAATAAGAAATAGTAGTAACATGAATGATTATGTTTCGTTGACTGATTACTATGTAGGTTCAGATGAAAATATAGAGTTTCTAAAGTCTTATGATAAATTGGCTTTGGAAATACATAGTACAGAAAACATTTCAGAAGAAAGTGTGAATTATTTAAATGAAGCACTTGATGCTATAATTGATGATGCTAAAAATGGAACTCAATCGGAAATGGTTAATGTAATTATGTACCAGATGTTATGTTGTGCAGATGGATACTATGAAGATTTATATGGTTATTATAATTTTAACTTTGATAATTTTTATGAGAGGTATGAGACAGAAGTACCAAACCATAATTTAAATATAAGAAACGAATCTATTGACGATTTAAAAGCAAATTTAAGTAGACTATCAACAAGTTGACATTGATAATTGTTTTAGTATTAAAATTATAAGTTCAAACAAATAGAAAGAGGCATCGTAAGATGCCTCTTTCTTGAACGTGATGTTTACCGAGCAATTGAATTTATAAAAAAGTATCGGAGCAAAGCGAACTTTGCTCCGACTTGGCGGAGAAGGAGGGATTTGAACCCTCGCGGCAGTTATCCCACCCTACGCCCTTAGCAGGGGCGCCTCTTCGGCCACTTGAGTACTTCTCCAAATTTCCAAATAAATAAAAAATATTAAATTTGCTTTACTAAGATATTACGTAAGTGATATTATGATATCGCGCAAGTGATATTATACAATAAGGCAATTGTGAATGTCAATTGAGTTAACAAAAAAAGAAAGCGAGCAGATTAATTACAGATGCGGCACAAAGGAACCGTAAGGCTTGAAACAAAAAGACTGATATTAAGAAGATTCACTCTTGAAGATAGTAAGCAGATGTACAATAATTGGGCGAACGACGATGATGTTACGAAATATCTGACCTGGCCTACGCACAAAAGCGAGGAGGTTAGCAGATATATTCTCAACGAGTGGGTTGGTGAATACACAAGCTTGAAGTATTATCAATGGTGCATTGAATTAAAAGAAACAGGCGAAGCGATAGGAAGTATAGGCGCGGTTGACTATAACGAGGCGACGAGCGCCGTGGAAATCGGATACTGCATTGGCAAGCGTTACTGGAATAAAGGCTACACCTCCGAAGCATTTTCCGCAGTTATTGATTTCTTCTTTAACCAAATTGGCTTAAACAGAGTTGAAGCTCGCCATGACCCCAATAACCGTGTTTCGGGGCTTGTAATGAAAAAATGCGGTTTGAAATATGAGGGAACGCGTGTACAGGCGGATAAAAATAACACTGGGGTCTGTGACACGGCAATGTATGGGCTTATAAATCCAAACAGAAAAAACACAATATAGCGCTCTCGTGTTGCAATAGCAGACAAAATATAGTATAATCGAAAAAATGAGGAGGGTGCTATGAATAGAGTTATTGAAGCGCTTCGCAGTTGGGGATGTGACATTGACGGCGCAATGGAACGTTTTGACGACGATGAGGAATTGTTCATTTCTTTTCTGTCAGATGTAATAAACGAGCCAGCCGTTGAGAAACTCGGAATTGAGCTTAAAAATCATAATATCAGCGCGGCTTTCGATTGCGCCCACCTAATCAAAGGTTTGCTTGGCAATATGGGCATAACTCCGTTATATGATATTGCCGTAAGGCTTGTTGAGCCACTAAGACACGGTAACGACGAAGGCTTACTTCCTGTTTATAATGAGTTTATTGCCGCGCATAAGATATTTTCCGAGATTGTAAAGAAATATTCATAATAATAACGGATTAATTAAGAATTAAGCCAGCCACACATTTCTGTGTGGCTGGCTTTACATTTTGCGAGTTATTACGAACCTCGTACCAAAGAAAATGGGTTTAAATTACTCATCTGCCCGTCTCCCACACCCGAAAAGCTCAAAGCAAGCGAAGCGCCGCGACGGCTTTGAGGGCAAAGGAGGAGCAAGGAAGCAAAGCGGATGATATTTTTGCAAAAAAATATCGGAGC
>CAZUOY010000043.1:0-15330 GCA_964622315.1 uncultured Oscillospiraceae bacterium
AACGAACTCAGGTATCGTCTACACGGTTACGAGACAGAGCAACATCTTAGGCTACTAAAGCTTAACACACAAAAAAGAGGTTTTCGGTTACAAATCCGAAGACCTCTTTCATTTGTTTATTACTATATTATATATGCGTTTATGTGAGAATCACGTTTCTACGCTTTCATCTTGAGCTTAGTCAGAATCCATGTCTCACACTTTTGAATTTGTAAATTCACGCGACAGAATATCTATTTGATAGCTACTTCTCTGTTCGGGCGCCGAGGTTTCCGGCTCCGCGGTGACGACATCAATTTGCAGATTATTTTTGCCTAAATCAGAAAGCCTGACAAACTTGTGCGTCCCAAAATCCCCTATTTCATAGAACAAACTATCCTCTATGTATTCGTCAAGGTCAACCGAAAGTCCCTCATAGGTGCTGCCCTCAGCAAGGTCAACAGCGGTGAGATAATGCTCATACACCACCCAGCCGATTCCCTGGGCATCGCTTGGCTCGACCTTTAAGAGAATCATATTGCTGCAAGGCGCGTCCAGAACACAGTTGAAGTATTCGGTCTCCAAATTGAGACACCACAAGCTGCTGTGAAAACTGTTTGCATCGGTTATGCTGAAATACAAATATTTTTCGCCGCTTCGCTCATAGCTTCCCTTGACGTATTCAATGCTATGCCGTAAAGAGGAGTTGCTGTTCATCTGCTCTACGCTGCAAAGCCATTGTGCGTCGCTACCGCTTGGAGTGTCTCGCCACACCATTACATAATTTTGATTGTCACAGCAAATGTCGCTAATATAATAGCTCCACGGCAATATTTCCGCCACCGCTATGGAACTCATTATTTCGAAGCCGTCTTGCATAACTTCTGCGCTCCCTTGAGCCGAAACAATCTTCATTTCGCCCTCATCGGTCAGCTGCTCGTCTGCTATTTCGTCTTTTGGAAACAAAGCTTCCCAATTTGCAATCATCACGGGCTGTTCTGCCGTTACATCCGCAACATAACGTTTACCGTTTTTGCAAACAGAACCGTCAGAATTTATTACTACCTCTGTGTCGAGCTTTTTGTTCTCCGCACCCAAATACAAAGACACTTTGTAGCAATGTCCGTCATTTTCCGAACAAGCGCTTACTTCTTTATATGGCTCTTCAAGCTGAAAAATCAAGGTGTCTTTCAAGTCACCGCTTTCGGGTGAGTATGGAAGCGAAACTGTTATCCCGTCGCTTAGGCGTTCCACCGTAAGCAGACTTATTTCCGAAGGGCGCACCGTTGTGAGCTTTGTCGCGCAACCACAAAGGATAAGCATTAGAACCATGAAAAGGATATAAATATACAGCTTTTTCGTTTTGCTTTCCTCCATTCGTTTTATGTTATTCCGCTTCCGGCGTAGCGTAGATGAGATAGTATCCGTCGCCCTCATAGTACGCGCGAAGCTGAATGTACATCTTCTTCTCGCCTATGGCAACCGACCATTCATAACCGCCGCTTTCCATCTCACGCTCTGATAAGCCAGCCGCTGTAAGCTGTGAAGACATAGCCGCCGCAAGCTCATCATATTCAATTGTCGGGCTGTTGATTGTCCATATATCGACCGTTTGCCACGGAATATCGGCTGGCTCACATTCGATGCTGTCACCGCCGCAAAGTGTAAGTGCGCTAAGTTCGCTTATGGGAGAAAAATACGACACTATCGTATCTTCCATCTGTTTTTGCGCATTATCTCCACCCTGTGTCGGAGCGCCAACGCTTGCGTCAAACTCGCTGTCTAAGCCTTCGCCGCTCATCGGCAGTACTGCGCTTCCAACAGCAATAAGGGCACTCGCAAGCTCCTTGCCGCCTTCACTGTTGGCATAGACTCTAACATCAAATAATCCGTCGCGTGCGGGCGCCCAAAGATAGAACGGCAGCTCTGAAAAATCGGAAAGATATCGGTACTCCTCATAGTTATCATGTGCCGGTGTCTCTTTGCCGTGCTCCATTTCAAAATCGACAATAGCAATGACGGCCTCATCCTGATTAAGCTTATCGAAATCCAGCATAACTTCTATGCGTTCCTCTTTTTCATACTGAGCTTTATCGAGCGAGAGTTCGACGAGATTCTCGATTTCCGCTTCGTCCACTTTGCCCTGCCCCGACGGGTCGGAATTACTTACTGTGGAATTTCCGTTGTCACCAGACGGTTTCTTCTTTCCCCCGCAAGAAACGAGAGTAAGCAGAATTACAGCCGTTAGTATTATTGCAAAAATTTTTCTCATTGTTATACCTCCAATATAAAATGTCATATGATAGTTGAGCTTCCGTTTTATCCACTGCCGCCTAAAACTGTGCCTGCATTATTTCATTCCGCTTTCACAACTTAAACAATACGCTTGCAGCTCACAGAAGCAGTCGTCACATACACGCTTGCCGCATCCGTGACACTTGTTGAAGTTGAAAATTGCCTCAATGTTAGCGCGTTCATAAGCACAGTCGTGCTCAGCCTTCCAGAGTATCACCCTTGCTTCCTTCTCACCCTCACTTGCGGCTAAGTTGTCGCGCATAGAAAAGAGATACTGCTCGCTTTTCCATTCCGCGCCGCATATGTCACAATAAAAAACGAAGCAAAAGCACCTGTCGGTGGAAAGGTCGTCACAGCGTTTTGTAACAGAGTGTAGCATTTCGTCACACCCCTTTCACAGCTTGCTATACATATTTTACTGCGTATCAATAAAAAAGACCCACACCAGTATCGGGTGGGTTTTAATATATTTCTATATAAATGTTATTCCTTGTTTGCCAGTTCAAACAGCTCCCGTTTTGAGTGAATGTCAAGTTTAAAATAAATATTTTTTCGATAGCTTTTCTGTGTGTTTATCGAAATATTCATGATTCGTGAGGCAGAGGTCTCCGTGTAACCGTCCAAAATTAAACCGGCTAAAATCCGCTCCTGTTCAGAAAGTACGCCGAAAAACTGAGGTGCTGCTTTAGCTTTAGCATTTGAAACAGCGGCTGTTTCTTCATTCAAAGGCAAAAGCTCGTTTGCGCGAATGGCATATTCTTTATTCCACATGCGAAGAAAATAAGGCTCCATAAAAAAGTATATCAGCAATAAGCCCACCGACAAAACGGCGTATATTCCGTAAAGCAGCGCCGTGTCGTTTCTCAAAGCTTCAAGCAGACCTGAATGAAAGGCAACCAAGACAAAACCGATGGCTGCGCCGATAACACCGATAAAGCGTGTCGGATACACACGAAATGAAGCCGCCGCAAAGAAAAGCCATAGGTTCGCAAGCACGACAATGAAGCCCAATAAAACGCAGGCAATTATCTGAAGCCCATGGATATAAATAGACAAAAATGACAACACAAAACCAAAAACCGCGAGCGCAAAGAAACAACCGAATATTCGTAAGGAACCCGACCCAAATCTTTTTCTAAGTAAAAACAGAATCACCGCCATTACTGACGCAGACAGATAAAGCACACTTACGCCGCCGCGCACACTCTCAGCAAAGGAGGAAGCAAGACAGATTAACAGAGTTGAAAAGCCGCTGATTAGCCAGATGCCTAAAAAAAGAATCTTCGGCATTTTTACTTCGTTATCGCGGCTGACGTACTCAGCCTCGATTTTGAGCGGAATTGTATAGTAGAAAACCGTCTGCGCAACAATCAGAAACACCGAAAAAACCGTAAAGACTGTAAAGCTGATATTAAATAAATCATTCTGCAGAACGGCAATTAGAATTCCGCCGACCGTCATGCTTATTATCCCATCACGCCAGGTCGTCTCAACGGTAAAATGTTGCGCCGCAATCGAGCACATTGTACCAATGGAAAAAACGCAGACAAAGGCGGAGACAAAGAATAGCTTAGTCACAACAGCGGGCGGGAAAGGAAACATCATTAAGACGGTAGCCGCTAAAGCTAACGGCATAGCTATTCGTTCCATAAGTACCGCCTTGCGAGGAAACAGTGCCAATAAAAGCATCGAAATAATATATCCCGCCGCAATTACCGCTGTGGTATCCTCCTGCGCAAGTGGTATTGGCGTGCGCCCGAACAACGACATGGTTGTTCCCGAAAAATACAAAACTCCCATCTGCCAGACAATAAAGGGCGCGGAAAACAACAACAGTCGTGAATTACCGACGCTGTATTGCAGCTTAACCTTCTTTATTTGGCTGAACTGAACCGCCGAGCTTTCATTCTTCATTTTCACGTCTTCACCTAAAAGCAAAATTTACTTGCCCGCTAAAAAACAGAACACTGCGCGACCTTTCAACTGAATACAGCTTTTCGGGCTTTATTCCGCTTAAATTCTTTAGTAATTGTCATATGAAATTATCAGGTGTAATTTTTCATCACCAAATTGGCGGCGAGATAATCATTCTCATAGTCTTCTTGCTCAACCAAGGATGCATAATCAAAAGTAGTATAGAAGGATAACTCATCGTTTAAGTAGTCGTTGTAATTTTCAGAAGTCAATAGACATTTGTTACTATACATATAGCGCAGTATCAAGCTGTTTATCCATGAGCCATAGTGAATAGTGTCTTTATAGTTATTTATATCAGTTGTTATTTCTGTAAGGTTATTGAATGAGAACAGCTTTAGGTTATCATACTTCAAAGCTTCTTCAATAATCACTCTTTCGGCTTCTATCTGTTTGTATACACTTCCGTCAGCGACAAGGTTTTTCCACCAAACGGCGCTATACGGTGTGAAAAAATAGTAAAACTCAACATCAGGGTATTGTTGGGGCAAAGACGTTATATTCTGTTTGGTCATTTCAAGCAGTCGTTCTCTTTCACTTTCTGAAAGATGACTCTGCTTTCCAGTTTGGCTAAAATCAATACCATTAGGACGAACCGTGTTAATGCCGTAAGTATAACCAGTCATCCAACTTGAATAAACATCAAAAGAGTCTATTCCTGATACTGCGTTTTCAGTCTTGCTGTTTTCAATCATTGGAAATACTCGCGCAAAAATTACATCTCTGTTAAAAACATAATAGACATCATCAAACACACTTTCATTATATAAATAATTCGGATACTCACCCAAGTCGGGTCTTAGGGCGTCCTTATCCTGAAAGAACATATTTAAATCCAATCCGCGAACTACAGTTTTTAAGTTGCCGTTTTCAGTAATAGCGGTTTGTATCCAGTCGTTAATTTCACGAAAGCTTCCTCCCGAAAAAGGAACCTTGATTGAGTTAGTGCCATAAATTTCATCCATTTCACTTGTTGAAAAGTTTTCCGTCATTGATGAACCGGTAATTAATGCGTCATAATCAAAGTGCCTGATTATTCCATCGTTCTGACTTCGTTGATTGTTTAGTTCATAGTAATAGGTTTCCGTGTTTGGCTTGTGGTAGTGAAAAAAGGGGTCAACAGTCACAACCGTAACGCAAACATATGTAAGGACAGATATAATTATTAGAAAAAATACAAGCAGCTTTAACTTAGCAGTAATTTTCATTATATAAATGCTCCTAAAAATTGAAATATAAGAATACCGATTCACTGCTCAAGGACAGAAAAGCAAATATAAACGCAAGCGCCGCGAAAACCGCTGAAAATAGACCGCCGTTCTTTAAACGCTTGTAATTATTCTCTGGCAATAAGCAAATAGCAAACGAAGCACCCATAAAAATTAGAAGAGAAAGTCCGCGTATTTTTTCATTTAAGCTGTCTATGTGCAATAAGCTGTATATAAATGGCATTTGCGGAATGATAAACGCGTTATATACACCTTCACTGATTAGTGTACTTTGAAACGTAAACATCCTGTAGACAATTTCATACCACTGCGAAATTGAATTTGAAAAGAACAGCAGCCAAAGAATACCGACAGCAAGGAAGGTCATAATCCAGCGCACAGGCTGAAATACTTTGCTTTCATATTTCGCGAAAATTCTTTCGGCAATGCTCAAAGCTCCATGTAAAACACCCCACAGAATAAAAGTCCAGTTCGCGCCGTGCCATATACCGCTGATTAGAAACACTAACAATATGTTTAAATATGTTCTGTAGGTACTAATTCTGTTTCCGCCTAATGGAATGTAAATATATTTTGTGAAGAATTGTGTTAACGATATGTGCCACCTTTTCCAAAACTCTCTAATTGAAAAAGCTTTATAAGGAGAGTCAAAGTTAATCGGAAGCTTAACATTCAGCATGGTGGAGACGCCTAAAGCCATATCGCAATATCCGCTGAAATCAAAATAGATTTCGAAAGAGCAGGAAAGCATAATGATAAACCAGTCTAAAGACGTTGATTTATCAAGATTGGAAAAACCCCATGTTACCGCTCGCGAAAAAGTATCGGCAAGTATTACCTTTTTAAAGAGTCCGAAGCAAAAAACCTTAACGCCGCTAAAAATGTTGTCCCAGTTAACCCGCAAATTTGCGGGTTCGTTTAACTGCGATATCAATTCAGTCGGTTCAACAAGCGGTCCCATCGCTATTTTGGGAAAATACAGAATATATGCCAAGTAATCAATTACTTTTACTTGAGGAATAGTCTTCTTATATACATTTACAAGATACATTATCTGTTGAAATGTAAAGAAGCTAATTCCGAGCGGAAGCATTATGCTACTTGTAATAAAGCTTAATGATGAAGCATCAATTCCAAATACCGACAACAGGAAATTGGTGTATTTAAAGTATGTAAGTAATGCAAGGTTTATGATAATGGCTATAATCAAAAATGCTTTGCTATTCTTACATCTGTTTATTAGCATCGAAAAAATCAGATTGAACACGACGCTAATTAACAAAACCAGCGCATAGTTAAAGCCGGCGTAGGCATAAAAGAGAAGACTGCCGAAAATGATGCAGAGCTTTCCGGCTTGATGGTTCAGTTTACTAATCGCAAAATAAGCGATTAAGAAGATTGGAAGGAACGCAAGAATAAAAATAAATGAATTAAACTGCATCGGTTAAATTCCTCGTGTAATAAATTTAGCTGATTATGCTTTTTGTACAGTAATAGTAATTGCACTGCCGTATTAAAGATTGATTGCAATATATCTACACTTCACATTTATCTATTTTTTCGATAATCGAATAAATCTGCTTCTTCTGGTTTAGGACAACTGTTAGGATATAAATCCCAAAGCTTTTCAAAGCTCAAAAATGATGCAAACATTAAGTTTTTATCACCAAGCTCATCGTTGTACATCTCAGACTTATCCACTACTCCGCGCAGTAATAGAGAAAGATTGATTGCCGACTTAATTGTTGACTGAATGTTAAGCCAACAACGAATTTCCTTCTCTCCTCTAATTATGTAAGTTGCGTATCTTTGATTGTTTCTGAATTCATCAATATATGAACGAACCTCAATTGCTCCACTGCTTTCGGGATTGATTTTTGCCGCTTCACTCCTAATCTCCGAAATCAGCGGCAAAACCTCATCATAGACCTCGTACGCAAGACCCGCATCTGTTTCTTCACAGATAGCCGAATAGTGTTTTAGATAGCTATTTATTTCACCGTCTACTACTGGGCGTACAATTAACAATCGTATATTACAGCCCTCGGCAAGTGCGCGTATAATCTTTTCTTTAAAAACCGAAATAAACGAGTTCCCTGTCAAAAAGAGAAAGTCCAGCTGCGTCGGGAACGAATGAGATATCCCATCTCCGAACATATCTATCGTGTCTTGATAAGAAAGCTTTCCGGTTCCCAAACCGGTAATTCCGTATTCTCTTAGTTTTTTATCGTTCTTTTGTATGCGCAGAATATCCTCGGAAATATACTTGGTTAAGAGTCCGATAAGCCCCGTCACCACTAATGCGACGGACACGGATTTGATTATTTCGTATCTAAGTAGTTCTGATTTTTCTATAGAAGAATCGCAGAGTAATTCAATGACAATTAAAACTACAAAAAGAACTACAAAGAATATCGCTAAACAAATATATTTGAAGGAATGACTTCTTTTTAGCATAATGCCTCCTCACAGCTTAATAGACTGAAACTTGAAATAATTCTATCACAAGAAGGAGGAATTAACAATAAATGAGACAAGCGCGGTTTAACCTATGAGTCAACCGATTTTTTGCGCTGAAACAATTTCTTCCGCGTCTTTTTATTAAACAGCTATTTTGTGAGGTTCTTAACCCACCTGTACTTTTTATAGTGGAGAAGCACGGCGGGTATTTTGATAATTTCGTCGGCGCTGATAATAAAGTAAACGACAAGCACCGGAAGGTGCCAAACGAACGCCGCAAGAAGTCCCAACGGAACGATAACCGCCCAAAGGGTTATGCTGTCGCAGGCAAACCCGAACTTCGAGTCGCCGCCGGCGCAGAAAAGTCCTATTATTGCGGTTGCGTTAATTGCCTTTCCGACAATGCTAAGCGCACAGATAGCTATCATCCATTTTAGATATGCCGTAGCCGCGGGTGTAAGAGTTGTGATAGATATAATTAGCGGCGAAATAAGCAGAAGAAACGCACCTGTTACAATGCCGCTGACAATCGCCGTTTTCAGCAGTCTTTCGCCGTATGCCTTCGCCTTTTCAAGGTTGCCCGCGCCCAGTTCATTTCCGACCATTATGCCCGCGCCCGCAGAAATACCTCGGATAAAGCAGACCGAAAGATTCTTCGCTATTACCGCTATAGCGCTCGCCGCTACCGCGTCGGTACCAAGTCTTCCGACTATCACCGTTCCCATAGTGTAGCCAAGCCCCCACACCAGCTCATTTCCGAAAACGGGCGAGGTGTATTTCCAGAAGTCCTTGCGAAGCGGCTTGTCGATATGTAAGAAATATTCCTTCTTCATCTTTATTCTATCCGGCGCGGCGGAATCGGACAGCGCCCAGACAAGCTCTATCGCGCGCGCTATGACTGTCGCTATCGCGGCGCCTGTTCCTCCGAGCTTAGGAAGTCCAAAAAGTCCGAAGATTAAAACGCCATTAAGCAGAATGTTAACAACAACACAGACCGAGCTGATGAGCGAAGCCTTAAAAACGCGTTCGCTGTTCTTCATTACACACATATAAATCTGCGACGCACCGCAGAAAAGATAAGATAAGCTGACGGCTCTTAGATACTCCGCGCCGTAACCTATCAAAACGGGGTCTGGGGTAAAGATTTTCATCAGCAGCGAGGGTATAAGTGCTGTGGATAACGTAAAACAGAGGGATACTGGGATTGTTATTCGGTATACTATCCCGACAAGTCTCTCTACCGCGTCCTTGTCGCCCTTGCCCCAATATTGCGCGGCAAAGATGCTCGTGCCTGCCGTCATAGTGAAAACAAAAAGACTGAAAACGAACTGAACCTGCCCGGCGAGCGACACCGCCGCCATAGTATCCTGGCTTAAAAAGCCCAGCATTACTGCGTCCGAGGCGCTTACAAGCGCAAGCATAAAGGACTGAAAAGCTATCGGAAGCAAGAGCGTTATAAGCTGTTTGTTGAACTTCTTTTTATCTATCATTTTATCGTACTTAGCCGCGTGGTTTCGCCGCCACGCGACTTCTATCCCCTATTTAAGCAATTTAACAATTATAATACACCGAGACACGCTTTTCAATGATTGATTCCGCACTTTTAGACGTTACACGACAAGCAAGGATTTAAATGATTCCTGTCGCTAATTAAGTGCAAAAATATTACATATTAGCATATTATTGTGAACTTCTGAGTATAAAGTAGTTATTATTGCCATAAAGGTGTATATTTGTATTACTTTTTACCGTTCGGGGGATTGAGAATGAGACTGTTGCGCTATTCGTGGGAGAGTCTGATTAGAAATCGGAAGAAAACAGTGCTTAATCTGGCTGTCTGTTTAATGACGGTCGTTTTACTCAATGTCTTTGCGGGTAATATTGCGGGCGTTTACCGTCAGCTCAACGAGCTACCGCAGGTAATTAAGGTGGACGCGATAATAAGCAACTTTTGCGGAAACATGGACGCTGGGTTGGACATACGCCGTCAGGATATGGAGGCTGTGCTTGATAGCGAGTATATCGAGAACCCCGTCTTCACCACGCGGCTTAAGTTCGGCTTCGGCGAGTTTGGTGTTGAGGACTATCTTGGAAAGCTAAACTACTTTGCTTGCGCCGCTAACAGCATTGAGGGTATTCCCGGGCTTACCTACGAGGACATCACGATGACGGACAACACCACCGCCGACGAGTTTTTCTCCAGCACGAAGCCGCTTTGCCTTATCGACAAAGCCTTACTTGAGAAGAACGGATTGTCGGTCGGCGACGAGGTAATGCTGACCTGCTTTTGTTACCGATACGAGGCGTATCATATGATATACCTTGACCCGCTTACAAGCCAGAACTTTACCATTGCGGGAACGATGGACATTAAAGATTATCACGGGGACGGCGTACAACCCGAAATTGTGTTCCCTCTATCTACCACAATTGATATCTTTGACGAAAACGGGCGTGAATTCTCTGCGGACTCAGGCTCTTTCAGGGTAAAAGACCCGTATAAACTCAACGAGTTTAAGGCACAGATGCACGACATAGGCTTTTTGCCTGTGAATTTTAAGGCGGAATTTCAGTATGACGGAAACGCGCTTGTCGTTAAGGACGAAACCTTCGTAAGCTCGGCGCGTCAGCTGTTTAAAAACCGAGACTTGCTGTTGTGGATACTGCCGTTCCTCGTCCTCGCGGTGCTCTGCGTCGGCTTTGTTACCGCACAGCTCCTTATGAAAGAGCGGCGCGCCGAGTACGCGATTATGCGCTCGCTTGGTCAGACGCACAGGCAAGGGCTTACGGCATTATGCGCCGAATATGCTATAACCGCCTTTGTCGGCTGTGCCGTGGGCACAGTTGTTGGAATATCGGTGCTGAAAACGGACCCGCTTACCTCTATAGCCGCGGCGGCGGTGTTCCTACTGTTTTACATTATCGGCACAACTGCGGCGCTCTCGTCACTTAAGAAAATGAGTATAATATCCGTTCTTGGAAAGAACGATTAGAATAAGCGGTATAATACGAAATAACAGTTGAGGGGAAAACACCATGGCAATCATAAAGGTTGAGAACGTTAGTTACTCGTACAAGACGAAATACCAGACGGTGCATGCGCTTAAAAACGTGAGCTGCACCTTCGAGGACGGACAGATGTACGCAATTGTAGGTAAATCCGGCAGCGGTAAAACCACCTTTCTCTCGCTGCTTGCGGGATTGGACGTTGCGGACGAGGGCAAGATTATCGTAGACGGAGTTAACCTCAAGGAGACCAACCGCGACATTTACCGCCGTGACCAAGCGTCGGTTGTCTACCAGTCTTTTCAGCTCTTTCCGCTGCTAAACGCAGGCGAAAACGTGATGTATCCTATGGAGATGAAGAAGGTCGACCGAAAGGTTGCGTCAACAAAGGCGAAGGAGCTGCTTAATAAGGTAGGGCTTCCTCCGAAGATTTTTAAGCAGTTTCCGCTTATGATGAGCGGTGGCGAGCAGCAGCGCGTCGCTATTGCCCGTGCGCTTGCGGCGGGCGGAACCATTCTTCTTGCGGACGAGCCGACAGGAAACCTTGACACCGAAAACGAAAGACTGATTGTGAGTTTTCTTAAAAAGCTTGCGCATGAGGACGGCTATACCGTTATTGTAATAACCCACAACCCCGCCGTCGCGCAGCAAGCCGACTGTATATACCGCATGAATGACGGAATGTTAAGCCTCGAAGAAAGAAAGGACATTGGTGTCCCCGAGAAGGGCGGCAATAACGTATGAAGTACAGCCTGCGCCAGCTCTTTCGCACAAAGATTCAAACCACGCTCTTTTTACTGCTCGTCGTGTTGTGCGCACTGCTTGTATGCCTTGGAAGCAATCTGTCAAAGCAGTGCCGTGATAACATTGAAAACCTAAAGGCCGTGTTTGTCACGATAGGCACTGTTGAACAGACGCCGATTACGGTTTCGCGTCAGCCCTCATACAACGCCGAGACCAAGGACTATACCTATTATAATGTAAACGAATACGGTGAACTTGCTTCGCTTTCGTCACTTGATTTACCGGATGTTGAATACATAAGCGGTCCTGAGCGACGTCCCTTTTATCAGGCTTATTTGCCCGACTACAAGATGATTGACGACAACTCCGGCATATACAACTGTATTATAGTTGAAGCGTCGCCCGTGGAGGACGGCGTACCTGACGGACCGATAAAAATGCATGTTTCCCGTATTCTGTACAACTATTATAAGCTCAACGTAGAATATATCTATTTTTGCGACCATTTTAACGACAATCCACAGATGATGTACGCCGATAAAACCTATATTATGTGCATTAGAGAATTTCCTCCGCACTTCTGGAGTTCGCCAAGCGATACGGAATATCCTCCCGAGCATATTCGAGCGGGCGGACCTTACTCCGAGCAGACCTCAGCGGATGGGACACGGCTTCCGACCGAGCTTAGGGGCGACGCGATTGAGGAGATAAACGACGAGTACTACGCGAAGGGTCACGACGTATGGTGGGAGAACTATGTGAACGAGATAGAGATGTACTACCACACGGTTCCAGTGACCTCGACAAGTGATATTAACCTTATTATGCCGTTTTACAATAATGACGTCGGAATTTCGAGCGGCAGAATCTTAAACAAGAGTGATTTTGACGAGGGTACGCTGAACTGTCTCATATCCTTCCGCTTCGCAAGAAGAAACAAAATCGAAGTCGGTGACACTCTGCGTCTTTCTCTGCGCTACGCCGACTACGCCAATACGCCGATAGTCGAATGGGGACAAGCCGCCTTGACGGCGAATGGCGAGGAGTTTAAACCGTTCTTTGAAGAAGACTATACGGTCATCGGTATTTACAGCCCAATGCCGGGCGGAGGCACCGATGACGGCTACATGCTCGAAGACAACGAGATAATCATTCCTAAGCGCTCAATACGCGCGGACGACTCAAATAACATAGGTGTGCTCGGCAGATATATCAGCCCATACAACACCTCGTTTAGGATAGAAAACGGCAAGATAGACGAATATCTCGAAAGCTTTGAGAAAGCGGGAATAAAGGACCTGACTATTCGCTTTTACGATAAGGGCTATTCTCGTCTTGAGGAGGGAATTCTTCAAACCGAGCGCATGGCTTATGTTCTTTTGGGCGCGGGGATATTTATGACGGTACTCGTAATGCTGTTCTTCAGCCACATGATGATAAGCAACCAAAAGAAGCGGACGGCTATCGAGCGCAGTCTTGGCTCAAGCAAACGTCAGTGTATGGCTTCGCTTCTTACGGGAATATGGCTTACGGCGGCGGCGGGGTGTATCGCGGGCAGTCTTTTAGGGGCACTGCTTACGGGCGCGGTAGCGAACAAGCTGTCGAACGCCGACGTGTTTGACCGCACCTACAGTGCGGGCGTAATCAACGTTGAAGAACAGCCCGAGGAACAGAAGATGAACGGTGAGTTTTTAATTTCTGCGGCGTCCTGCGGCGGTATGCTCTTATTCACCGCGGCGGTATCGAGCGCGTTCGCATGGAAAAATCTAAAAGAAGAACCGCTCGCGCTTCTTTCGGGTGAAAAGAATTAGCAAACAGCTTTGAAACGGAGCTTGTTAATATCGGCAGCTCAGAAGACGAACCCAGCTTGTCAATAAACAAAATAAGAAACAAAAATAAAACCACCGAAATTTCGGTGGTTTTTATTAGCGAAATTTGAGAAAATTAAAGTCCTTGGTCACTAAACCTAGAGCCGCGTTGGCGCATGTTCAGGTGTTCAGCGTTTTCGTGTTATAAGCCTCTGGGCTTATCTCTACATTCGGTCCGCATACGACCTCTTTGAGCTGTTCGCAACCGCTAAATACCCACGCGTGAATTTTTTTCATTCCTTTGCCGCAGACAACTCTTTTCAAATTTTTGCAATCCTTAAAAGCAAACGGCGGAAGTGAGGTCAGCTTGTCAGGCAAAACGATTTCTTCAATTCCGCTGCGACAAAAGGTATATCCCCACAAACAGCTTAGCGCGGAAGGAAGCTCAATACTGCGGAGATTTTCGCAGCCGTCAAAAAGAAACTCGCCCAAATCCGTAACGGTTTCGGGAATATGTACAGAGGTTATTTCTCTGTGCCCAGCGAACAGTTTATCAAAAAGAGCCGTTACTTTGCGGTTGTTCGGAATCACGACCTCAGCCTCGTCCCCTTTATATCTTGTGACGCAGTAGGTGTAGTCCTCCATTTGTTTGTATAAAAATTCCTGCATATCCTTCACCCCACAAATGTTTCGCGAAATCAATATCACAGTATTATCTATCGGTATTTCCCATTAGCACAAGAAACTACAATTTCATCCATAAAGCGGGGCGCACGCCGCCTCTTGCGTCGTTATCAACAGGATGAAAAACACCGCTCAGGTTGCACCTTAAAGCATTGTTGCCCTGAATTCCAATATTTCCGTCACCGTGAATGTATGCAGCCTTGACCTGTTTTCGACCGGGCGAACGAAGCCACCACCACCAATCGTAGCCTAAATAGTTAGCTACCCGTTTGGAATTATTAATATCTTTTCTTGTGAACCAGTATTTATACTTGCCGTTTGGTATTTGAAGATTACTACTGCTGTCTCCGAAGTATTTACAGACGGCCTCTTCAATGTTCAACAAGAAAACGTAGTCTGTTGTATCCTCGCCGCCTATCGTGTCAAACCACGGATTACCGCTGTTAATAACCTTAGTGGGATTTATCCTTAGCTTTTCTTCTTCCGTAAAGCGGTTAAGAAATTTTCCGTTTAGATAATTCCGTAATTCACAGTCTGCCCAAGTAATATCTCCGGGTTTATTATGATAAGCTTGAAGCTCCACAATGTCTTTAGTTATGACTAAAGCGGCTTTTTCCTTAATATCAAGCACTTTCCATTCGAGCATACCGAGTTTTACGCTATCACCTATTTGCATAGCAAATCTCCTTATAATGTCACTGTATCGTAGGTCAACTTCCTTAGCCGCATATTACGCAGATTGCCAACAGCTTGATGACGGAAGGCTTAATCTCAATGAACCATAGAATATGGTTCAAAAACAAGCGGAGTAGTCTTAATCTGCAATCGGGAGAGGGGCAAGCTTCGCTGGTTTTGGTATAGTCTAAACTAATTCTACATAGTAACGCAAGCGTTGTAAAGTCAAATTCGAAATACAAGTAATGTATGTTTTCCGACAGAAAACGGTATACTGACAAACGGCTATGTAAAAACCCTCAAGATTTACTATCCTGAGGGTTTTGCTGTTATATGCTTTTGCGTTTTTACCGAAATGCTTTAAGGCAACAAAAAGCCCCTAAACACCGTTTTTTCTCGGTATTTAGGGGTTGCTTTTCGGTGTCCTTTCGAGACATTATAGATGCGGCTGCACTGTCGCTGGAAAGGAACATGAG
>CAZUOY010000044.1:0-1015 GCA_964622315.1 uncultured Oscillospiraceae bacterium
TCTACGCCCTCCTCGTGGTGAATGATGCCGCTCCCGTCCGGTGTGTCTCTGTCCTCAATTACGTCCTGCATGACCGTTGCGAGGGAAACAGAGAGGTCGTCCGGTTTCTTGATGCCGAGGCTCACGGTCAGGCTGCCTTGCGGGTCAGCGTCGATGAGAAGCACGCGCTTTCCCATATTCGCAAGTCCTACGCCGAGGTTGACGGTGGTGGTTGTCTTTCCGACGCCGCCCTTCTGGTTTGTGATGGCGATCACTTTGCATTGATCCATTGCGGGTTTCTCCTTCCTGAAATAGATTTAGCCGCCCACTTTTGAAGGTGGACGGCTATGTACTGAGATTCTCCCTATATGCAAACAGCCCGCTGATTTCTCAGCGGGCTGTAGAGTGCGGTATACCTTTGAAGGCTTTCAAAGATTTGCAGATTTTTGCCGTAGACTTAGGTGTAAGTTTGGCGTAAATTGGCGTAAGTTCGTGGTGTAAACCCCTACAAAACCCTTCAGACGCCTACTTATATCTACCTATATAGACTTATTCACTCCAAGGGTTTCATTGTGGGGAAAAGAAGAACGTCGCGTATCGACGCGCTGTCGGTTAAGAGCATAACGAGGCGGTCAAGTCCCATACCGAGTCCGCCAGTCGGGGGCATTCCGTATTCCAGCGCATTTATGAAGTCATCGTCCACCTGGGCGTTTACACCCTGTGCGCGCTTCGCGGCTACCTGCTTTTCAAAACGCTCGCGCTGGTCAATCGGGTCGTTAAGCTCGGAGAAGGCGTTGCCCATTTCACGCGCATAGATAAAATACTCAAATCTTTCCGTAAAGGCGGGGTTACTGGGCTTGCGCTTCGCAAGCGGCGAATTTTCTACAGGGTAGTCATAAATAATTGTCGGTTGAATCAGCTTGTCCTCGACGCATTCCTCAAAGAAGGCAATAAGCACATGTCCCTTAGTTGCGTTCGCGCCCTCGGGAACGTTGATATCCTTCTCCTTCGCTACAGCTCGCGCCGCGGCGTCGTC
>CAZUOY010000044.1:1038-15136 GCA_964622315.1 uncultured Oscillospiraceae bacterium
ATTTATCTCGGTGCCCTGATAGCTTATAACCTCAGTGCCGCAGATTTTCTGTGTAAGCCCGACGTACATCTTCTCGATAAGATCCATCATATCAAAGTAGTCGGAATATGCCTCGTACATCTCAATCGAGGTGAACTCGGGGTTGTGGGAGGTGTCCATGCCCTCGTTGCGGAAGATTCTTCCCACCTCGTAAACCTTTGGGAAACCGCCGACAATAAGTCGCTTTAGGTAAAGCTCGGTTTCAATGCGAAGGTACATATCAATGTCGAGCGTGTTGTGGTGTGTTACGAAAGGTCTTGCCGCCGCGCCGATTTCAAGGGTATGAAGCACGGGGGTGTCCACCTCAAGATAACCGAGCGAATCGAGGTACGCGCGTATCTCTTTAAGTATCAGCGAGCGCTTTAAAAAGGTGTCCTTCACCTCTGGGTTCATTATTAAATCAACATAACGCTGACGATAGCGAAGCTCCGTGTTCGTAAGACCGTGATATTTTTCGGGAAGCGGGCGAAGGGATTTTGACAGGAGTGTTATCTCCTTCGCATGCACGGAAATTTCGCCTCGGCGCGTTCTGAACGCAAAGCCCTTTACGCCGATTATATCGCCGATATCCCACGTTTTAAACTCCGCATAAATGTTTTCACCAACATCGTCAGTTCTGACATAAACCTGAATTTTGCCCTTGCCGTCGCGAAGGTCGATAAAATTTGCTTTACCCATATCGCGCCAGCTCATAATGCGTCCCGCAATACTGACATCGCGCCCGTCATAACCGTCTTCAAAGTTATTCACAATATCCGCGGAATAATCGGTCTCATTATACTTTGTTATTTCGTAGGGGTTACGACCGTCATTCTTTAGCTTAGCGAGCTTTTCCTTGCGTATGGCGACAAGCTCGTTCTCGTCAACCTCTGTTACCTCTGTAGAATTTATTGTCTCGTTCTCGTTCATCTATTCTTCCTCACTGTTTTCCCGTAATATAAAGCGATTCTCCGCAAAAACGAGCGGAGAATCACAATAGCTTCGTTAGTTAAGTGCCTGCTTGCCGATGTTTAGTATCTTAACCTTAATCGCTCCGCCGGGAGTGTTAGCCTCACAGACCTCACCCTTCTTGTGACCGATAAGCGCCTCGCCCACGGGAGATTCGTCGCTTATTTTGTTGTTTATAGCGTCGGATTCGCTTGAGCTTACAATATAATATTCGGCTTCCATTCCGCTTTCAATGAATTTAACCTTTACAATGCTGCCCACCGAGACTTTATCGGTGGTAAGCTCGTCTTCGTCGAGAACCTTGGCGTTTTGAAGCATCTTTTCTATCTCGACTATACGGCTTTCAATCATAGCCTGAGTGTTCTTTGCCTCGTCGTATTCGCTGTTCTCAGAAAGGTCGCCATGAGAACGAGCCTCTTTTATTACCTCGGCTATTTCTTTACGTTTTATTGTTTTAAGATATTCAAGCTCCTGCTCGTACTCGATAAGCTTCGACTTGCTGATAAGCGCTTCTTTAGCCATTAAATTATCCTTCTTTCTCGGACGTTTTACAAAGATAAATTATATGTTAATTGGTTTTCGCTGTCAAGTATATGAATTGTAAATAAAAATAATAAAAAGAGAAGGGTTTTGTCCCTTCTCTTATGTTACTGTCGATTATACAAGTGAGCGCACCACGCTCAGCGCCTTTCTGAACTGCGCGTCGGTCGTCTCGTCGGGTATCTGTGCGCGCACAAAGCCCTCAATAGGCTCGACCTCAAAATCGGGTACGATGCCCGTTTCATTAAAAACACTCCCGCTCGGTGTCTCAAGCACAGCTACCGTAATATCAACTCCCGACCCGTCGTTAAGCTTTACAAGCTGTTGAAGGGTTCCCTTGCCCGCGGTGGTCTTACCGACCACGCGACAGCTGTTGCTGTCCGCCATTACAGCGGTGAAAAGCTCTGAAAAGCCCTCGGTATGCTCGTTAACAATAATTACAACGGGAAGCGAAAAGCTGTTCTCGTCGGAAGTGAAAAGAACCTTGCGCTCCTCGTTCGCATATATTCCCGTAACAAGCTTTCCTGTGGGAAGAAGCACGTCGAGCATATCCGCCGCCACCTGCGGGTCATAGCCGCCGAAAAGGTCGCGTAAATCAATAACCGCGCCCGTGACGGTTTCACTTGTGTTTGCGGCGTTAAGCGCGTACTCAAACTGGGTTATCGTCGTGTTGCAAAAGCTGCTGACCCTTATGTAGCAAACGTCATCTATCATTGAGTATTCGACCGAGGGCACCTCCGCCGAGGCTCTTGTCAGCTCCGCGGCGTTCTCCTCGCCCGCTTTGTTGTAAAGAACGTTAACCTTTGAGCCTTCAATGCCCTCAAGCAGCTTCTTTGCCTCGTCGAAGCCGATAAGGAGAACGTCGTTTCCGTCTATCGAGGTAATTATGTCGCCGACCTCAACGCCCACCTTTTGTGCGGAGGACTCGTTATAAACCTTGTTTACAAGCATATAACCGCTTGTGTCCTTCTCCACCTCAACGCCTACCGTTATCTTTGTGCCAAGGGCGCTCGCCTCGCGTGCCGCTATCTCCGCCGAGGTGAGGTATGAGGAATCAGCGTCACCAAGCCCCGATATATAGCCTTTTGAAAGGCTATCGGACAGATTGGTGTCGTCGATAGCTTTATAAAAATTCTGCCGCGCGACATTGTCTATCTCAGATAGCTTTTCGTACATAGCCGCGCGCTCCTGCGCACTTAAAACCTTGCTGTCGAAAAGGTTCATTGAAAATATCATTGCCGCCGTAAAGGTGATGGTTATCGCAATTAGTACAAACGCAACGGCGATACCCACCGATATTTTTTTATTCATAGCTTCTCCTGAAAGACGTTCGCTCAGTTACCGTATCTGATATAGGTCAGCGGGTCTACCTTCTCGCCGTTAATTCTGATTTCAAAGTGAAGATGCGGACCCGTAGAGTTGCCCGTACTGCCGACATAGCCTATCGTGTCGCCCTGTGCGACATACTGCCCCTCGCTAACCGCAAGACTACTCATATGACCGTAAACGGTGTACTGGTTCCCGCCGTGGTCAAGAATAACATAGTTACCATAGCCGTAGCTTGTGTATTTCGCTGTTACTACCTTGCCCGTGTTCGAGGCAATAATCGGCTTTCCGTATATGGCTCCGCCAGCTATGTCAACACCGCCGTGCCAGTTTCTCGCGCCGTAAAGAAGACGCCAGCCAAACTTTGAGGAAATGTAGCTGTAGCCGGGCACAGGCCACGCATAGTAGCCGCCGATATAAGTAGCCGTATAGCTTCCGCCGCCGGTAATATTAGAAATCTCCGCGTCTGCCGCCGCGATTTCTGTGGCATACTTATCAAACTGCTCTTTAAGAGCCGTTTCGTCGGCTTCCGCTTCCGAAATATCGTTATTCGCTTCAACAAGCAGCTCTTTAAGTTCGTTTACCTTTATATCAAGCTCGGCTTTATCAGTCTCAAGCGACTCAAGCTCTGTTTCAAGTACTTCCTTTTCCGCCTCGATAACCTTCTGCTGTTCCTCTAACAAGGTGACAAGGTCGGTGTCGTGCTCGGAAATCTTCGTTAGGGTGTCGCTCGCAACAAGCAGCTCCGAAAAGGAGGAAACACCGAGCAGCGCCGAAAGCTGAGAGGTGTTGCGGCTCATATACATAGCGCGAAGACGTTGTTTAAACAGCTCGTAGGTCTCCTCGCGTTCTCTTATCTTTTTGTCAAGCTCCTCTTGCTTTACGGTAATTTCGCCCTGTTTTATATCTATGCTTTCCACAAGCACATTTATCTGACTTTGAACGATATTTTTTCTTTCCTCGTAGGTATCGGCCTTTTCCTTCGCAAGCTCTTTCTCGTCCTTTACCGCCGCCAGCTTCTTGTTGATATCGCTCAGCTTTTGCTGCAACTCCTGCCGTTGCGCCTGTATCTCCGCAAGGGTCAGCGCCTTAACGCTGCCTGAGGCGGGTATAAGCGTAAGCAGGCAGACCAAAACCGACAGTGTGGCCATTAATTTTTTCAATGACATAGTAAACACCTCTTTTCGCCGCAAACGTTGAGCGCACTATGCGTATATTCCAGTGTGATTATTACTATTTGTAAATTGCTGTGTTTTCATCTCACATTTTACAAATTGTCTATCTCTATGCTATTATACCATTTGTATAATTACTCTCATTAACATATTTGCTGTAGTTTGGCGCTAAACCTTAAGATACTTTCTCATAGCCGAGGAGCTGCCGAACATACCGATTAGTACTCCGCCGACAAAGAAGGCGCCGAAGACATAGTACCAGATATCCCAGAAATTCACCAGGCTGCCTGATATGGTCTTAACCCACGGAACGGTTGAGCCCGCGAGCATTGTTGAAAGGCTTGCGTATACTCCCGCAATTATACCAAAGGCAAGCGCCGCGGAGATAATACCGATTGTAATGCCCTCAACGACGAAGGGAAACTTAATAAATGAGTTCGTCGCGCCGACATACTTCATTATGTTTATCTCTTTTTTTCTTGAAAACACGGTGAGCTTTATCGTGTTGCTTATTACAACCACCGACGCTACGAGAAGTATACCGATTATTATAGCACCCAAAACCAACAAAGTCTTTTCTATTCCGTTAAGAGTGTGCGCAAGGTTGGTCGGCGCGGAGATGGTATCCACACCTTTCATAAGCTCTATCTTCGCCACGGTTTCGTCGAGATACTGAAGGTCACTTAGAGTAATTCTGAATGAAGCGGGAAGTGGGTTATCGTCCTCAAGCCCGTCAAGCAGATATCCCTGCTCGCCCATATATTCCTTTTGCTCCTTCAGCGCGTCCTCTTTCGAGATATACTTAGTATCAAAAACATATTCAAGTTCGTTAAGGCTGTCGCGAAGCGCTGAGATTTCATTGCCCGTCGCGCTGTCCTCTATAAATACAACGACCTCGTTTTGGTTTTCTACCGCCGTAAAAAGGTCGCTTACATTGAGCGAAAGCAATCCCGCTCCGCCGAGAATTATTAAGCACGCCGTGAGAATGCCCACCGACGCGAGCGACATAACTCGGTTAATCCACACATTTGTAAGCCCTTGCTTTACAAGGTATCTAAAGCTTCCTCCGTTCATCTTAACACCGGCCTTCCTGTGTCCGCCGACACCCTGCCGTGCTTGATGACAATTGTGCGTTTTCCGAACTCCTTTACCATATCCTGCTCGTGGGTAACGACCACCACCGTTGTGCCGAGCTTGTTAATTTCGGTTAAAAGCTCCATTATTTCATAGCTCAGCTGCGGGTCGATGTTGCCTGTCGGCTCGTCCGCAATAACAATGGGCGGGTTGTGCACGAGGGCGCGGGCTAAAGCCACACGCTGCTGTTCGCCACCGGAAAGCTGGTTCGGAAGCGCCTTCGCGCGGTTGGAAAGCCCCACAAGGTTAAGGATATACGGCACGCGCCGTCTTATCTCCTTCGTGGGAATGTTCGTCACGCGCATAGCGAAAGCGACGTTTTCGTAAGCTGTCATATTCGGAATAAGGCGGAAGTCCTGAAACACCACGCCGAGCTGACGGCGAAGATAGGGTACCTGCCTGTTTTTCATTTTCACAAGGTCGTAGTCGCCGACGAAGATGCGCCCCTTGGAAGGCTTCTCCTCACGCAGAATAAGCTTAAGAAGGGTGCTTTTGCCGGCTCCCGAATGACCGAGAACGAAGACAAACTCACCCTTTCCTATGTATAAATCTACATTTTCGAGCGCGACCGTGCCGTTATCATATACCTTTGTAACGCCGGTAAATTCAATCATACTTTGCTCCTTGAACGTGCTGAATGTCGGACATAGCATTGCCCTCACACATTAAGGTGGAAAATATCTGTTTTCCCTGTTGCGGGGAAATATTTAGTATTTCGTGGGAGTTGAATCGAGATATTTTCTAACCATAAGCGCGACTTTAAAGACTATGGCGTGGTCAAACTCACGCAGGTCAAGACCGGTCAGCTTCTTTATCTTTTCAAGACGGTATACGAGGGTATTGCGGTGCACAAACAGCCCGCGCGACGTCTCGGATACATTAAGGTTGTTTTCAAAAAAGCGCTGTATTGTAAAGAGGGTTTCTGAATCGAGGCTGTCTATCGAGCCTTTCTTGAAGACCTCTTTTAAGAACATTTCACACATTGTAGTGGGAAGCTGATAGATAAGTCGGGCGATACCGAGGTTGTCATAGCTTATTATTGCGTGCTCGGTGTCGAACACCTTGCCCACCTCAAGCGCCACCTGCGCCTCTTTAAAGGAGGTTGCGAGGTCTTTAATGCCCATCACTGCCGTGCCTATACCGACAACCGACTTGATGTAATGCTCGCTTTCAAGCGTGTCAACAATGGAGCCCGCAAGCTTCTCTATGTCATGGGACTCTATTCCCGCTTTTACCTCTTTAACGATAACCGTGTCGTTCTCGTTAATATTAAAGATAAAGTCCTTCTGCTTGTCGGGGAACAGCTCGGAAATAATATCGAGCGCGGAAATCTCTTTGTCGGTTGAAATGCGTACAAGCAACACTACGCGAATGGCGTCGGTCGCAAAATGAAGCTCGCGTGCCTTTCCGTAAACGTCGCCCGGAAGAATATTGTCAAGCACAACATTCTTTATAAAGTTTACCTTGTCGAACTTTTCGTCGAAATACTGCTTAACGTTTTGTATGGCAATAGCTATCATAGAGGCGTAGCGCCATGCCTGCTCATCGTCACCCTGCACAAAAACAGCGCAGTCATACTTCTTGTTAGCTCCGACGAAATAATAGGTGTATCCCTCAGCTCTGAGAATCCCGTCGGCTGGCGAATTGTCCATTATGCCTACACGGACGGTTTCAATCTTCGTCGCGTCGCTGCACGCAACCACCGACGAGCTCTCGTCGATAACTCCGACCTCACGGTCGATAGCGTCCTTCATCTGCGATACTATTCCCTGATAGAGTTTATTTGCCATAGCATTTTACCTCTTGAAAAAGTATTTTGTCTTCCCGCTTAAAATTGTTTCGTCATTTTTAACAAGACACAAATCAATAATAAAACCTTGAAATATATATCTATTTTACACAAAAGACTTGTATTTTGCAACATTTTTATACAAAACAATTATTATTTCTATGTGCAATTTTTACCGCAAATGAATTTTGTCGAATTTTCATTAGATAAATATTGTCATATTCTTTTGTTAAAATGCCCATAAGCCACTCACTGTAGGAGCAGGTCGCTTATTTCTGCGTATTGTGAAAGGGTTATTCGCTCAGGGCGAATGTTAATGTCGCCCGTCGCCTTCACTACAGCGTCAGCCACCTTTGACTTCTCTATTGAAAGCGATGAGGAGACAGCGTTTACAGCGGTTTTTCTGCGCATACAAAAAGCAGACTTTATAACGCTGAACATAAACCGCTCGTTCGCGGGCGACACCCGCGGCTCTTTTAACGGGTCGAGGGTAATCACGCTGCTTACCACCTTCGGCGCAGGATAGAAGCTGCCCGGCGACACATCGAAAAGCACGTGCGGCTCGCTGTAATACCGCACGGCAAGGGATATCGCACCGCCCTCGCGGCTGCCGTCGACGGCGCAGAGTCTCGCCGCCGCCTCCTTTTGCACCATTGCTGTTATCCGCTCGGCGGGAACCCGCCGCTCCAGCAAAGACATAATTATCGGGCTTGTTATGTAGTACGGAAGATTTCCCGCCACGCTCACCCGCATACCGCCGCAACGTTCAGCTATCAGTGCGTTCAGGTCGGTCTTTAGTATGTCGGCGTTGATTATCTCCACGTTCTCGCAATCCCTCAGCTTCTCTTTAAGCTTTGGAATGATTGACCCGTCTATTTCTACGGCTATTACCTTGCGCGCCCGCTCAGCCAGCTTTTTTGTAAGCGCACCAAGCCCCGGGCCTATCTCTATTATCGCGCCGTCGCCGTCAACTACGGCGGCGTTGGCTATCTTTTCGCAAACTCCGTCATTTATAAGAAAGTTTTGTCCGAGCGCCTTATTCGGGCGCACACCGCTCTCGCTCAAAATACTCCTCCAGATGAATCTGTTTTAACTATCAAATCACAAGCTCGCACAATTATTCTTTATCGTGGAAAAGGCTGTTCGGCATTACCGGAAGCGGGCAGATTTCTCTCATAGTATGCTCATAGGTCTTCTTCGGCGTGGAATACAGCACCGCCGCGCTGAGTGACGAGCAAAACTCGCTCATAACCTGACGGCAGAGAAGGCAGGGAGCGCCGTCCCCTTCAAGGTCAAGCGCAACGCAAAGCGCGGTGAATTTCTTGCAGCCCGCCGCAACCATATTAAAAACAGCGCACCGTTCCGCGCAGACCGTTCCGCCATAGCTTACGTTCTCCACATTAGTGCCGACATATATACAACCGTCCTCGCCGAGAACGCTCGCGCCCACCTTAAAATTCGAGTAGGGCGAATAGGAGTTATCCCTTACCTTCCACGCGGTCTCAATAAGCTGTTTTTTTAACGCCTCGTCCATTCTGCGTTACCTTCCCTTTGCTTTGTTTTTCTAAAGTATAACACAAAATATATTAAAACTTGAATAATTCATTAAAATAGAATATTATTTAATAAACATTAAGAAATTTACAGTTTTTATTTAAATTATAGGGAGAAAGATGATGGAAAGACGCGACAAGATTAATTACTATCTCGATATAGCCGAAACGGTAAGCAAACGCGGGACCTGTTTGCATGAGAACTACGGCGCAATAATAGTAAAAAACGACGAGATAATCTCGACGGGCTATCTCGGCGCGCCGAGAACGAGAAAGAATTGCACCGACCTTGGCTACTGCACCTGTGAAAAGACGCTCGGCAGTAAAAAGAGCGGACATTTTGAGTTCTGCCGTGCGGTTCACGCCGAGGCGAACGCTATAGTCAGCGCCTCCCGCCGCGCCGCGCTCAACGGTACCCTTTACCTTGTGGCAATGGACGCGAACACAGGTGAATATGTGGAGAACGCCTCCTGCTGCGCTATGTGCCGAATGCTGATAATCAATTCGGGAATAAGCACGGTAATAATCAGAAACAACAAGGACGAGTACACGGTAATAGACGTTGACGACGAGTGGGTAACCCACGACGACACGATTTAAAGGAAACCTATATGATTTTTTGCATTGATATCGGAAATACGAATATTGTTCTTGGCTGCTACGACGGAGACCGTCTTCCTCTCTTTTCGCGGATTTCCACCGACCGCAGCCGAATGAGCGACCAATATGCGGTTGAAATAAAGGACATACTTACTCTTTATTCTATTATGCCCACGGATATCGACGGCGCTATAGTGAGTTCAGTTGTGCCCTCGCTCACCACGCCGGTGGCGTTAGCTGTTAAGCGTGCCGTCGGAGTTGAGCCACTCATACTAAAAAGAAGCCTTTATCGCGACCTTGATATCAGACTTGATAACCCCAAGGAGATAGGCGCGGACCTTGTTGCCGCCGCCGTCGCCGCTAAGGAGAAATATCCTTTGCCCTGCATTATAATAGATATGGGCACCGCCACGACGATAACCGCGCTCGATAAGGACGGCGCGTTTCTCGGCGGCGCTATTCTCCCGGGCGTTCGGGTCGCAACCGACGCGCTCATCTCACGCACCTCCACGCTTGTTGGCATTTCGCTTGAAGCGCCGGAAGCCGCGATAGGCAAAAACACTGTGGATTCAATGAAATCAGGCGCGGTCTTCGGCACGGCGTCAATGCTCGACGGAATGTGCGAGCGAATAGCCAAGGAGCTCGGCGGTAAAGCGACGGTTGTCGCGACGGGCGGGCTTGCCGCGGTAATTGAGCCGCACTGCAAGACGGATATTATTTTAGACGATATGCTGCTTCTTGAAGGCTTAAAGCTCATATACGAGAAGCACACAACTAAGTGAGGAATTGTGTTATGACAGACGAAATCAAAGCCACTGAAACCTCGGTGGGCGAGAACGAAACAAAAAGAAAACAAGGCGACTGGAAATCGAGCAAAACCTACTATATCGCGCGGCTTGCTATTCTCACGGCGATAGTCATTGTAATGGCATTTACGCCGCTGGGATATCTAAAAGTCGGCGCAATTGAGATAACCTTTCTTACAATTCCCGTAATTATCGGTGCCATCTGGCTCGGACCCACGGCGGGCGCGATACTCGGCGGGGTTTTCGGCATAACAAGCTTTATTCAATGCTTCGGTATGTCTGCGCTCGGCGCGATACTGCTTGAGACAAACCCCATCTTTTGCTTCATTGTCTGCTTCTTCCCGCGTCTTATTATGGGCTGGCTGGTTGGCGTCATTTTTAAGGGAATCAGCCTTATTAAAGCGCTTCGCTTTTCGGCTTACACCGTGTCCAGCTTTTTCGGCGCACTCTTTAACACCTGCTTTTTTATGACGGCGTTAATCGGTCTTTACGGGCAAAGTAACCTCAACTCCATATTGAACTTAAATTTCGGTTCAATGTCCGTGCTGCAATTTGCCGCCGCCTTCGTAGGGGTTAACGCGCTTGTGGAGATAATAGCTTGTACCCTTTTGGGCATGGTAATTAGCCGTATACTCTCCTCGGTTGACAAGCGTTCTATCGAAAAGGCGAAGAAGCGCTCAGAAAAGAAGGCGAGCGAGCTTGAAGCCCAGAACGTCCAGCTTAAGACCGAGAAGGACAGCTTATCTGACGAAAACCGTGCGCTTAACGAAAACCTAAATGCAGCGGTTGAGGAGAACCGAAGCCTAAAAGACAAGCTTCAAGAAACCTTCGACAAGGACAAAAACGGTAAAATAGATATATTTGAAAAGAAGCCCAAAGGAAATAAATAGTAACTTTTTTTCAAAAAGTGGCAATTCCGTTCCCACTTTTCAAGGTGGAAACGGAATTTTTTTGCCTTTTTTAGCTTTTTCGGTTGCCAGTGTGGCATTTCAAAACAACTTGTGGCAATTCTATTGACTTTTTCCTTTTTTGTGTTATTTTAGAATTGTATTCACTCTCTGAATAACAGTAAATCTCAACTTTACTGGCGTGACGGCTGTTTGCGGTTCGACTTATCCCGAACCTTGAACAGTCGTTTTGCTATTCACACGGTTGACATTCACAATTATTTAGGTTAAAATCTTTTCATAATTAATGAACGGAGGCTCGGGATGGTTATTATTTCTTGCTAGTGTCAATGGTCGCGATATTGACGGGCGAACTGTGCCCTTTTGTGTCGCGCGGCTTTAGCGGGAAGTTTACCATCTTCGGCTTTTTTATTTCGTAAGGTTACCCCTTGCGTATTTATGAGCTGTGGAAAAGTATATTTTCCGCGGCGATTTTATTTTTCAGGGGGTGTTTATTATGTCATTAATCAGCGTTAATGGGCTGACCTTCGGCTATGAGGGCAGCTTTGACAATATCTTTGAAGATGTGTCGTTCCGAATTGATACCGACTGGCGGCTGGGCTTCGTCGGGCGCAACGGGCGGGGCAAAACAACCTTTCTTCGTCTTCTTTCAGGCGAGCTGCCTTATAAAGGATGCATAACCGCCTCGGTGGATTTTGAGTACTATCCTTACCCTATCTCCGACGAGAACGAGCTTTCGCGTGACTGTATAGAGAAAATCATACCCGACGTTGAGGAATGGCGTCTTCTTCGCGAGCTTTCATTATTAAAGGTGGACGAGGGTGTTCTTTGGAGACCGTTTGATACGCTCAGTAACGGCGAGCGCTCAAAGCTTCTTCTTGCGGCGCTCTTTCTACGTGAAAACAGCTTCCTTCTCATCGACGAACCAACGAACCACCTTGACGCCGAGGCAAGGCGCACTGTCGCGGAATACCTGCGCGGAAAAAGCGGCTTTATACTTGTTTCGCACGACCGCGATTTCCTTGACGCGTGTACCGACCACACCCTTTCAATTAATAAAACGAATATCGAGGTGGTTAAGGGAAGCTACTCTGTCTGGCACGAGGCAAAATCGCGTCAGGACGAGTTTGAACGCGCACAGAACGAAAAGCTTAAGGGTGAGATAGGACGGCTCTCAGAGGCCGCCAGACGCACTGAGGGCTGGTCCAATAAGGCTGAGAGCCGCAGGATAGGTTTTGACCCAACCAAGGAGGAAAAAAGTTTAACGCGCCGTCCGAACGAGGCGGCGAAATCAAAGAAGGCGATGAAAAGGGCAAAAGCGTTTGAAAACAGAATGAATTCCGCCGCCGAGGAAAAGTCAAAGCTGTTAAAAAACATTGAAAAGACCGAGGAACTGAAGCTTTCGCCCCTTCGCTACCGCTCAAACGTTCTTGTTTCGCTTAACGGCGTGAGCATTCACTACGGTGAAAAAACGGCGTGTTTTGGCGTCAGCTTTGATATTAAAAACGGAGAGCGCGTCTGTCTTTCGGGAATAAACGGTTCGGGAAAGTCCAGCATACTAAAGCTTATACTCGGCGAAGAAATGGAGTACGACGGGCTATTAACGAAGGGTTCCGGTCTTACAATCTCATATGTGCCGCAGGACGTATCCAAGCTTTCGGGCAGTCTTGACAGCATTGCCGAGGACGCGGGTATTGATAAAACGCTTTTTCTCACTATCCTTCGCAAGCTTGATTTTTCAAGGCTTATGTTTGAGAAGGACGCGGCGGACTACAGCGACGGGCAAAAAAAGAAGGTCGCGCTCGCAAGGAGTCTTTCCTCAAGCGCACATCTCTATGTCTGGGACGAGCCGCTAAACTTCATCGACCTCTTTTCAAGGCTTCAGCTTGAGGCGCTAATAAATCAATACTGCCCCACGATGATTTTCGTTGAGCACGACGGCGCGTTCGCAAGAAAAACAGCGACTAAATTCGTCAATCTCAGATAATCGCTAACTTTTACGGTTGATGAGACATCAGACGACTGTATCCTTACGCCGCGGAAAGCTGACGGTTAAATTTAAATGAACATAAGGAAAAGAGCGCCGGCTTCTGCCGACGCTCTTTTCCTCGCACTTGCCCGAAAGGTGCTCAGTCTTTCGGACTCATTAGAAGGAGAAAATGAAATGTTGTTGGTTGGTAGTTTAATTACGCTTTTCTCGCCTTGCGGTTTGAAACAACGTCGAAGATAACGGCGATAAGAAGAACGATACCCTTAACGACCTTCTGGAAGTTACTGTCGATACCGATAATGTTCATTCCGAGGTTAAGTATACCCATGAGGATAGCGCCAATAACCGCGCCGCTTACCTTACCTACGCCGCCGTATGCCGACGCGCCGCCGATAAAGCAGGAGCCGATAGCGTCCATTTCGTAGCTGGTGCCCGCCTGGGGGTTAGCCGAGGTGAAGCGCGCCGCAACGACCATAGCCGCAAAGGCGCTCAGGAACGCCATATTGACATACGCCGCGAAGTAAATCTTGTTGGTGTTAATACCCGAAAGCTTCGTAGCCTTTTCGTTTCCGCCAAGAGCATAGAAGTGGCGTCCGAAGGTGGTTTTCGAGGTAATATACGAATAGATGAGTATGATTGCGCCGAGCCAAAGGAGAATGTAGGGTATGCCCTTGTAGCGGGCGAGCTGATACATAACAGCCATAATCGCGACGGAGATAACGGCGAGTCTTCCCACCATGCTGAGCGTGTTTTCCGTCTCATAGCCCTTGCGCTTTTTATTAATGTTTCCGAATACAGTCGTAAGAACATAGACCGCGCAGGCAACGATACCGGCAATAATGCAGGACCACATCATAGCGGGAGCGCCTGTAGCGGGGTCGGACTGAATGTCAAGACCGGGGATATAAACATAGTCATTGAACATAGCGAGGAACTCATCGGGGAAGCCCGAAATGGTAAGTCCGCCGAGCATTGACTGAGCAAGTCCCCTAAAGAGCAGCATGCCCGCGAGGGTAACGATGAACGGTGGTATTCGCACATACGCTATCCAGAAGCCCTGCCATACGCCTATGATAACGCCGACGAGCAGGCATATGCCCATAACAAGGTACATGTTCCAGTGAAGCTGTGCCATAAGAACGCCCGCGATAGCGCCGACGAGGCAGACTATCGAGCCGACCGAGAGGTCGATGTTACCGCCCGTTAGTATACATAAAAGCATACCGACGGCAAGTATAACGACGTAAGAGTTCTGAATAATCAGGTTGTTAATGTTCTGGGGAAGAATCA
>CAZUOY010000045.1:0-14810 GCA_964622315.1 uncultured Oscillospiraceae bacterium
GGTTGTAATAACGGAACGCCAGCGGGTTCTTGGATTTCGCGCCTTCATAGGGAATTTTTTTGATGTTGCTGAAATACTCGCTCATTGCTAATCCTCCAATTTAATTTTCGGTATTTTCGCTTATATAATTCTCAAACCAGAAGGACGAATCCTTGCGAATTCTCTCGCCCGTTCTGTAATCGACAAAAACCAGCCCGAACCGCTCGTCATAGCCCGAATGCCATTCAAAGTTGTCCGTAAGGCTCCAGTGGAAATAACCCCTTAGGTCAACGCCGTCGCCGACGCTCTTTTGAAGCTCGCTTAGGTATCTATCAAGATAATCTATACGCTCAAGGTCATGCACCTTTCCGTCAAGGTATATCTTATCGTTGCAGGAAAGCCCGCTCTCAGAAATAAAGATGGGAAGACGGTATCTCTCATAGAGAAACCTTACTCCATAATGCATTACTTCGGGTGAAACGACCCATTTTAGCGCTGTTCTCGGAAAACCTCTGTAACGCTTTGTAAGGTTTCCCTTTGCGTCCACCTCAGAGCCTGTATAAATATTGAAGCCCAAAAAATCTATCGGCTCCGACATTAGCTTAAGGTCGTCCTCAAAATGTGCGCCCGCCGCCTTACGCGCGTCCTCCTCAAGAAAAGAGGGATACTCGCGAAGAACTATCGGGTCAAGAAACGCGTTGTGGGTAAACTGCCACCCCGCCGCGCCCGCTTCAAAGCTTAATCTGCGCGCCGCTTCTATGTTCTCCTCTGTTTCCTTTTCAGGATAACAAAGTCTGCCCGTTGTTGCAAGCCCCACTTCGACCGTGCCTGAGCTATTCGCTCTGATTTCTTTAACCGCCGCGCCGTGCGCGACAAGCATATTGTGAGCGATAACGTGAAGCTCACGGTCCTGAAGCCTTTTGCCCGGCGCGTGAAGCCCCGAGGTGTACCCGTGCCAGATAAGACATTGCGGCTCGTTAATGGTGAAATATTTTTTTACACGTCCGTCAAAATGCTTTGCAGTGACGGCGGCAAGGTTCGCGAAGGCGTCCACCGTCTCGCGGTTCAGCCACCCGCCCGCCTGTTCGAGCGACAGCGGCAGCTCCCAGTGAAAAAGAGTAAGATACGGTTCAATTCCGTTCTCTATTAGTAGGTCAACCAGCTTGTCGTAAAAATCAAAGCCCTTTTCGTTTATCTCGCCGAAGCCGAACGGATAGATTCTCGGCCAGCTGATTGAAAAGCGATACGCTTTAAGCCCCATGGCCTTGAGCATTGCAACGTCCTCAGGAAAACGATGGTAGGAGTCACACGCCTCGTCGCCTGTGTCGCCGTTTACGACCTTTCCTTCCTCTCTACAGAACGCGTCCCAAACGGAAAGGCCCTTTCCGTCCTCTTTCCACGCTCCCTCAGTTTGGTAAGATGAGCTTGCCGCGCCCCACACAAAATTCTTGGGAAATCCCATCGGCTCACCTCTCGCTTACTTTCTGATATATTTAAAGGAGAGGAAATCGGCATAGCTTGTTTTTCTCTCGAAGTCGGTAGCCATCATGCCGACGAACGCACCCATAAATCCCATGGGGTCAGCATACTCGTCGGAAAGCTTTAACGGGTTATAAACGCCGGGAAGCGTTTTGTAATTCTTCCCGTCTACAGAGCAGGAGAAGACAGCCTCCTCACCCTTTACGGAAACCTTGAGCCAAACCTTTCCGCTCTTGCCGACCGAGATTTCCTCACTATCGGGTGTGCGGGTAAATTCGCCCTTGTCCCACGCAAGCACGCCGACAACGCGCTCGTTCTTATTCTCGTCCCACGATATTCTGAGATAAAACTGGTTCTGCTCGTTATAGCGGTAGGTAAGTCCCGCGAGCTGTCTGTAGCAAGTCGGGTTAAAGTCTACCACAGTTTCAGCCTCAAAGTCGGTTACGTCCTGACGGCGCGCGAGCAGTGACTGGTTATGAACGGACACGGGCGAATCGTTGCCGTAGAGTCTCAGCGTCTTTCCGACAAGCTCGTATTTCGCGGGAATGCGAAGCGATTGAAAATCGCCCGCAAATTCTTTTGAGGTGAAGTCATAATTAATCTCTTTAATCTCGTTCGGCTCGCCGTAGCCGATAAACTCGGCGTCCGGCACCTGAGTGCCGCTTAGTAGATATGGCCAGTCCTCTTTCCAGACAATCTCCGAAATGCCCGTCTCACGTCCGAGCGTGCAGTTCTTCATGCTTCCATAGGGACGTCCGCAAAGAAACGCGAACCACCAGCGCCCGTCCGGTCCCTCGCAGAGACTGCCGTGACCGACCTTCTGAAGATAAGAGGTATCCTTGGCAAAGGCGGTCGTTGCCATATGCTTAAAGGGGTGAAGCTCATACGGGCCGTAGATGTTTTTAGAACGCGCCACCGTTTCGGCATGGTCTAAGGCAGTTCCGCCCTCGGCGGTAAAAAGATAGTAGTAGCCGTTTCTTTTAAAAATGTGAGGGCCCTCAACAAGCATTCTGTCGGTGCCCTTGAAAATCTTTTTGGTTTCATCTATGGGCTGTAGGGTCTTCGAGTCTACCTCGGTAAGAAGTATTCCCGTAAACTGTGGGCCGTCGGATTCCTGACGGTAATCCCACTCCATGCTCATATAATACTTCTTTCCGTCGTCGTCGTGGAAAAGTGAAGCGTCAAAGCCGCGTGAATCGGTATATATCGGGTCACTCCACTCTCCGTCTATTTCCTTCGCGGTTGTAATATAGTTGTAGCAGTCCTTGAAGGGGTAGCGAGCCCAATACTTAATATCCGAATAAACAAGATAGAACAAACCGTCGTGATAGGAAAGGCAGGGCGCCCATACGCCCGCCGAGGTCGGGTTGCCCTTTAGGCTAATATGCTTTTTATCTTTAAGAGGATAGGCGACCGTGTGCCAGTTAGCAAGGTCGGTAGAAGCCGAAATCTTTACTCCGGGATAATAATCAAAGGTAGAGTTTGCGACATAAAAGGTGCCGTCTACACAAATCATGCTGGGGTCGGCGTGAAAGCCTTTCAATACAGGGTTCTTAATCATAATTAAAGCCCTTCTCATTTCATTTACTTCTTCTCGCCGCTATCGAAAGCGGTTTCTATGCGTATGACAAGTATAGCATTTTAGTGTGGTCTTTGCAATGAAAAGGGCGATTATTCGGGTCTTTTTTCCGTTTTAGCAAAAATAATTTCTGCTGTTTGTATATTTTGAACAATAAGTTAGTAAACTTTATTACCAAACAATGAACAGCTCATTCATTGTGAGTTTAAAAATGGTAAAATAATTATCATTTTAGCTATTCGCCTATTGGGTAATTCAAATCAAAGAGAATGTCTCGCAAATCCTCACGATATTTTGCGGTATCCGCAAGTCTTAGGCCGGATGCAAACGCCGCGCGCGCAAGTCTTTTGTTCTTCGCGGGTTGTCGCCTGTCATCGCTATAGCGCGAGTAATGCTCCGCCAGCGAAATGAACAACAGACCCTTTTCTTTAAAAAAGCCACAAGAGGGGTTATTTTCCTTTTCTGAAAAGCTGACGGCTTCGAAATAAAGAGCCTTTGCTTCCTCCTTATAGCCGAGCTTGCTTTTAAGCTCGGCGAGCTGTGTATAAACCATCAATGTTTCCTCGGCGTGTTCAAGGCGGTTCTTCTCCCCCCTCGTTTGCTCGTTTAGCCAATAGTCAAGCGCCGAGTTGTACGCTTCCATAGCTCTTGTAAAATCCTTGTCGGCTAAATACTCTTTCGCTAAAGCCGAGGTGAGCCGAGCGGCACAACTGAAGCCGATATATAATTCGTTCTCTGTGAGTAGCCGCGCTGTCTCTAAGCCCGTTTCAAGCTTTTTCCTTGCCTCGTCGCCGCGCCTCTCTCGCGAAAGAAAGCCGCCAAAGCTTTCCTCAACACGGCAGAAAAGCGCCGCCGCCTTCTCCTCAAGGGAGCCCGCCGATATTCTTCGCTTTGCCACCGCCTCCAAATATTCGTTAACAGTCGTTTCAGCGAGAAGATAGAACTTATTTGCTTCGTCGGGATTGTCTTCAATGTCCTCTGCTCGGGTAAGGTAAAGCTGAACCAGCTTTAATCCTGCCGCGAGCGGCGCACGCTTATCAATGAGCTGTCTTTGCGCTTTAATGCAAAGGTCGCTGCAGAGCTTCGCTGTGTCAAGGTCCGCTTCGAGAAGAAGGAGCGCGCAATGTTCCTCGTTAAGCTCTATTAAGGTTTCCTTAATGAAAGCGGTTTCGACGAGCGGCTCGTCTTCCTTCCTTTTCAGCATTTCGCACAGCTCATTAATTATGCTGTTTGCTCTTTCGATATCGCCGCTCTTTCGCCATAAACGAGCAATTTGAATATAAAGCTTCGCTCTGAAGAATACGATGTTTCTTGCAGTTTCTTCGCTGTAGCTTTCGTTTTTGTCATACTCCTTTAACGCCGTTTCCAGCGCAAGAATACTCTTTCTATCGCTTTTGTTCTCGGCAAACGCGAAGGCGAGTTCTATACTTTCCTTAGAAAAGAAGGCATAATTCGGCTTAAAGAAAGTTTTAAGTATGCTTAGTTCCTTCAGCAAAACAAGGTCTTCTGTTTTACGATTTGACTCAAAAGCACTGAGAGCTTTTAGCGAAAAGACCTTCACGGCATAATCTTTGAGCTTATTTATTGACAGATGCTTTTCGGCGGCATTGTACGCTGACTTGAGCTTTGCTTCCTCGTCAGCTCCCGTGAAAACACCAATATTAGCGAGAAGCACAGCCGCCGAGAGATAACTCGCGGCAAAAAACGCAGGGTTCGCTTTAAAAAGCCGTTTCGCTTCTGTATACCCTCGGCTCGCCTCGGAATAAGCCTCGGAATATTTCAGCTTATACCCAAGAAGCGCACGCGTTTGCCCCGTATAAAGCCTATAACAGAGGTCTTCGCCGCCAAATGACGACTCGCAGGGAAATACTTCGTATTTTTCCTTTGCAAGCATAAATTCGTTGTATGCATTAAAGAAGTCAAAGAGCGAAAGATGTATTTCGCCTTTTGTAACTAACAGTTCACACAGAAGCGGCTCGTTTTCAATGCTTTCTTCAAACGTAGCGTTATTCAAATCACTTTCCATAGCTTCGAGAGCCTTTAGCGCTTCACCGTGTCGCCCAGCCGCGCCTAAAGCGCGCGCCGACGCAAGTAAGGAACGCGGAGAGCGTTCCTTGGCGTTATCGGGTAGTGCCGCGATAATTATCGCAAGCTCAACTGCTGCCTTCGGCTCTGACTTCTCTAAATTAATCTCGCAAAGCATAGTTAACGCTTGAATTAAATACTCACTAAGAATTTCAGAATTATCCTTATATAGAGGCGTTATAATCTCTATTAGCTGACGGCAGATATCCTCGCATTCGTCAGCCTTCAATAGACTCTTTTTTATATTTGCAAGAAGCACAAGGCAACGAATATAGGCGTGATGCTCCTCGGTTTTCCTCTGTTCATAACAGCGAAGCAGCTCCTTCGCCGTCTTTTCAGCCTCCGTTATATCTTTATAATTAATCTTTCTTTCTAAGAGAAGCATTTGAGCCCGCCGCGGAAGATTATACTTTATTTCCAGCCTTACCGCTTCGCCTAAGCTTTGCTCGATATCATTGTTTCTCTCAGGTGAAAAGCCGCGGGACGACAAGGCAAGCGCTCTTGCAATAAGTTCGCCTACGCAAAGCTCTATTTCTTCAACGTCGCCGTTCTTTTCAAATAGGTCAATCTTTTTTAAAGTATCACTGCTTCCGAGCGCCGCGCAAGCTCCGCTTACGTCTCCCCTTTCAAAAGCTTTTTGCGCTTCACAAAGGCTTGCCGAAAGACCGCCGAGAAAAGCAGTTCGCACGGTCTCAATAAAATAATTCAATGTGGAGGCTTCTGCGTCTTCCTTTTCTTCAAGCGACTCGAAAAGCTTTTTTGCCGCGCTGTGAAGCGTAAGCCTTGCTTCTTTGCTTCCTGTTTCGTCGTGCGCCTTCTGCGCTACTGTGAACTCTCCCTTTGCTCTTTCATATTCTTTTTTAAGACGCGCAAGGTCCTTGTTTTTACAAAACGCGGGAAGGCTTTCAAGCTTAATAAGTCTCTTTTTGTTCACGATAAGCTCACCGCCACGGCATTGAGCAGTCAAGCCTTCCGTCACCGCGCAAAGACTCGCCGTTATCGCAAGCTTTAGCCAGTCGTTATCGTCATAGGTGAAAAAACAACCGCTCAATTCTGCGGTTAGCCTCTCAACAAGACCTTTCGCTTCCTTAGATAAACGCTCATTGTCTGTTTTCTTAACAAACACCACGGTGTTTAGCTTTTTGTCCTCGAAAGAACTATCCAATAAAGCTTCAATAATTGAAAACCGCTCTGCGTCGGACGTGTTATTAATGAAAATGAATAAGATATCAGCACCGCATAACTCCTCTTTTTGAGGTACTTCATTTAAAGCCGTAAGCTCAAACAGGGCGTTGTTCTCCCGTTCGGTGTCGAGGCTGTTTATAAATTCAACAGCGACCCTTCTGTCTGAGGAAAGGTCGTTTTCTGCAGTTAGAATTAACAGCTTCTTCTTCATGTTTGCCTCCGCTTGAGCTTTTGAATGTAATTTTATAGTAGCATAGCAGAGAAAAAAAGAAAAGAGCGGGCTTAGGCCCGCTCTTTTCTTTTTAATCGTTAAAAAACTCCGTAGCTCGAAGGGGAAGTTCAGCTATAGACTCAAGCCGCATAGTCTCTCTGTTCGGCTTTCCGAAGCCGTAGGACGCGTGTACAAACGGTACGCCCGCCGCGTCCGCCGCGTCGCAGTCGCCGGCAGTGTCGCCTATGTATATTGCTTTGTCAAGATTGTTGCGCTTTACAACCAACGCGATGTTGTCGCCCTTTGGAAGCCCGGTGTTGCCTGAACATTCTATATCGTCAAAGTACCTCTCAAAGCCGTAATACTTCAGAAAAACCTCGATATAACCGCTTTGACAGTTGCTGATTATTCCGAGAAAGTATCTCTCCTTCAGCTCTTTTAGCGTTTCCTCCAGCTTTGGAAAAAGCACACCGCCATGGGCCTCAAGATAGGAAAGCTCCTCGTCACTGCACTCGTCCAGCACACGTTCCAGCGTACTGTCACTCTCGTTCGGAAACATAATTCGGGCGATATCAATAAGCTGTTTTCCCATAAAGCCCTTCATATCTTCATTCGTTATGCGAAGCGGGTTTCCGCGCTTTTCAAAGGCACGGTTCCACGCAATAACAACATTTTCGCTGGAATCCCACAGCGTACCGTCAAGGTCAAAGAGTATTCCTTTTTTCATATTTACGCCTCATTTTCTAAAGATACAATAGCTGACGAAAGCAGAAATCGCCATCGCACTAAAGCTTTCTGTTGTATACCTTTTTAACGTGATTTCGCCCGAGCCAGATGACAAAATAGACTGCTATTAGGTTAACGAGTGAATATACCACAACAATCTCGCGTTTTGAAAAGCTGTCAGCAAGCGCGCCTGAGCTCAGTTGACCGATAATAGTTCCCGCAGAGCATATCATGCCGAAGGTACCGTTAAACCTTGCTCGGTTAGCGTCCGGCACATAGCTTTGTGTAGAGGAAATTCTGATATTATAGGAGTTTACGCTCAAAAAGCCGTTTATGAACATTAGCGCCATCATAACATATTCGGGCGTGTAAAGCACCGTCATTCCCACAATATTCGTAGCGGCATAGACAATAAGCGCTATCGTAAACCTGCTTTCGGGTTTAATCTTAAATTTATAGTGGGCAAGCCCGCCTATGAGCCGCCCTAAAACATTACAGCCCATAACGAAGGTATATAACATTACTCCGCGTGACGGTTCTTCTTTGAAATACGGAAGCGTCAACGTGTCAAACGCGGATGTGCAAAGGAAGGTAATAAAGAAATAGACCGTTACAACCATGAGCCCCTTCTCAGCGGCTATGTATTTTATTCCGTCCTTGAAGTCGGCTGTGTATTTTTTTAGGTCGTACCTCTCTTTAATGTCGCCGGTATGTTTTTCCTCGACGCTTATCATTGTCTCAAAAATAGCCGCAACTAAGAAGCTTCCCGCGTTAAACAGAAAAATGGGTGCTATGCCAACGCGGTCGTAGATGTATGCCGCTACAGGCACCATAACGGCGGCGAGGGGATAAATCATGCTCGATATCGAGTATGCTTTTGAATAGTTTCCTTCGCTTACAAGGTTAGGGTAAAGGCTGTCGTAGGCGACGGTATAAATGCTGTCGATTGAGCCTATTATCATCGAAAAAAAGAGCAGCAGCCAGTAATTGAACAGCTCAAACTTCAAAATAAAAAACAGAAAACCGTACATTCCGGCGCTGATAAAGTCGAGCGTGTAAATTGCCTTTCTTCTCGAAAACTTATCAAGATATGGGCCCGCCAACAGCGGCATAATTATCTTCGGCAGGTTGTAGGCAACCATAAACAGCGCGTAAAGAAAGGTGGAGCCGGTGTAATCAAGCACCAGCAGACCTATTCCGAAGCCCGACAGTGTGTTGCCGAGCATAGATATTACCGTTCCAAACGTAATAATCGTAAAATTCTTTGTCCAAAGCTTTTGAGTCATCTTTGTTTCTTCCTTAGGATAAATGCGGTGAATGATATATTACTATATTTTCTGCCTAATTTCAAGCATAGAAAAGGCGGGAAACCCCGCCTTAAATTTATATTCTGTAGATTTCCGCTTCGCCTTTATCAAAGACGAGCCGTATGTTATATTCGCCGTCTGCCACCGCTCTTTCGACAAGCGCCACGTCCTGCACCCTTTCGCCCGTAGCCCTGCTTCTCGCGCTCATTCCGCTCTTAATTTCATTCGGCGAAATTTCAAAGCTTGTAAAGCCGCCCTTCTTCACCTCGGGCACATCGCAAACAAAGAACTCGAGCGCGGTGTATCTGTCCTCTACCGTAAGAAACACCCTCATCTTGCCGCTGTTCGATTTAGGACTGTAGCTTGCCACGACGGTGCCGCCACGGGTTATCGCCGTTTTCAACGGCGAGGGCTCAAGTGAATATCCGTAGTTATCGGTCAGCTCCGTAAAGAAAGCGAGAAGCCGCTCCCTATTATTTCTCCAGCCTTCGGGGTTAATTTGGCGGAAAGACGCGCTAACCCTTTCGCCCGACGCATATTCAATGTCGAACGAAAAGCTCTCAGTATCCGCATTCGTTGCCTTCAAATGCCGCCCATTCAAAGAAATTAGGTCCGTTTCACGAATAATTCTATTCAGTTTCGTCAATTCCTCGGAAGCTATACGGCAGTCTATATCGTTTATCTTTTCGCCGCCCTTAGCCGTTCCGCTGAAGCGATAAAGCGTTTCGCCCTTGCTTTTCATAACTCGAAAGCTCTTTTGCTCGTTTGATTTCTCATCTAATATCAACAGCCGAAAACCGATAAGTTCATCAGAGACAACGGTTTTCGGTGCCTTCTCATTTGACATATCTACAATTCCGCCGGTAAGTATAGCTCTTTGAATCTCGTTGATGTTCATATATTTTCTCCGATTTCAGCGTTCGGTAAGCGTCTTACAGTAATTATTCTATGCTTTTTACTTTAAATCAACCGCCTTGCTGAAATTTGCAATAACGCGCCGTGTTATTTCGGCATATTGATTTTGGCAAGCTTCAATGATATAGTTATTATATAATATTTATTAACCTGTGTTATTAATATTCTGAAAATTCGGTTTGAACGGAGAAATACTATGTCTACCGCTGTTATCGACTCAAGTGCACAGCTTAATTCTCAGCCCTCTGCGGCAATGCCGTCCGACCTCAAATATCAAAACCGTGTAAAAATACTTAAAGCGTTCCGCGACGGCAATGAGCATACTGCGGGAGATGTTTCCTTTGTTACGGGAATTAGTAAGCTGACAGTTATGCGAGCTATACAGTTTTTCCGCTCAAAGGGTGTGCTTTTACTATCGGGCAAAGGCAGCTCCACCGACGTTGGCGGAAAGAAGCCCGACTGCTTTAAGCTACAGGTAAACAGAACGCTTATTTGCATTACGCTTTGGCCTGACACGCTAAATCTTTCGCTCTATGACCTTTTAGGCAACCGAATTTGCTTCCAAGAAACAGCTCTTGAACTGCCCACCGATATTAACAAGGTTTTTTCTGTGCTAAAGGAACGCTCTGACTTCTTTTTCAGCGACAACAAGCTGGAGCGCGACAATCTTTACGCCGTAAGCCTTTCCACCGCGGGAACGATTGATTATAAAACTAAGCGACTAAAGTACAGCTCACTTAACCCCAGCTGGGGAAGCGACATTCCGACAGCCGATTATTTAAAGAGTATTTTTGGTGACGACGTAGAGCTGTTCATAGAGAACTCGGGAAAAATGGCAGGGCGCTCTGTACTGCTTAACCGCGCCTATCGCGATAAGAGGGTGTTGGTTCTCTTTACTACGTGGGGCGTTTCGGCGTGCCTAATTGAAAACGGACACATTTTAAACGGCAAAGACTCGCTCATAGGTGAGATTGGGCATATGACGTTGGACCCGAACGACAAGGAGGTCTGCGGCTGCGGAAGCCGCGGCTGCTTTGAACGACTCGTTGACATTAAACGTGTACGTGAAGAAATAGCGAAAAACCCGCCACGTACAGATTCGGCTCTTTTCGGAACAAAGCCCGCCGATGTTACACTCAGTTTGCTGTTTAGCGCCTCGCATGACGGCGACGAGTACGCAAAGAGCGTTGTTTCAAAGCTCGCTCGCCTGTTTGCGCTTGCGCTAAGAAATATAAGCCTTGTATATAACCCCGATGTGGTAATCTTTCAAGGTGATTATGCCCGCGCAGACGAATATTTTGACAAGGCGTTAAAAGAGGAAACCGCGACATTTCGTTACTTCCCTACGGACGGCGCTTTCGAAACCGTCTACGACTCTCGCCCTCTTTATGAGCTCGACGGACTCGGCGCTGCCCACGCTCTTACCGACCTTTATTTTGACAACCCCGATATCTACAGCGAGTAACCATTCATCTGCATTTTTTGATTTCGATATGGAAAAGGTCCTTGCGGTAAACCGCAAGGACCTTTTAATGTTATTTCTCTGCTTTGGGGATTTCCACCTTAATTTCATCGTCGTCCGGGTTAGGCTCGTTGCCAAGTGGCTTACGAAGCATAAGCGCGGTGATGAACATAGGAAAGGAGAAACCGAACATCATCCAAAGCCAGCCTAAGTAGTAGAGCAAAAACTGCGAAAGCAGCGGAAACAATATGCATACTACCCAAACTATTACCAACAGCAATGTTTTCGGAAAATGTGCCACCGCCATAAGAAACGCATTTTTTATCTGTGCTTTCAGCTTGTTGTCATACCTCGCAATAAGGGGGAAAATCCAAACTGAAGCTGAGAGAATGATAAAGCCGAGTACTACAGAAAAAACTAAGAAAAATGTGTTTCTTGGCTCGCACAGAAAGACTGCGTAATAAAAGTCTCCCGCGAGTATTGCCATGCAAAGCAGCTGTAACAGCCAAATCGGCGTAGATTTCTTCAAAGCCTTAACAAAGTCTTTAAAAAATTCCGAATAGGGCGTTCTGTGGGTATCTCCGCGCGTGATGCGAAAGAGATAGCTGTAGCTCGCCGTAAGCGCCGCACCGATAGTTACAATCGGCAGACTGCAAATGATAAAGAACAGATTGAGTAATACAAGGTCGGCTACACGTCCGAGTGTTTTTTTGAACCCGTCGGCAGTGCTCGACAGGAGTCTTCGCTTTTCGTCCATTGTTACTCTTTTACTGAGCCCATAGCAACACCCGCGATAATGTACTTTGAAAGGACAAAGTATACAATAAAGAGCGGGAGAACGGTAAGTGTAAGTCCGAGGTAAACCGCGCCGTACTCTGTCTTGTAAATGTCGCCCTTAAGAAGACTTACCATGATAGGCATTGTGTAGTTTTCTTTTCTTGTGAGAAGTATCATCGGCATAAACAGGGCGTTCCATGTGGAAACGAAGGTGAAGATAGCCTGTGTTGCCATAGCGGGCTTCATAATGGGAAGCACTATGCTGTTGAAGATACGGAACTCACCCGCGCCGTCAATACGCGCGGAGTTTACGATATCAAGGTTTAGTGACGGCAACATATATTGTCGCATATAGAAGACCATCATTGGTGCCGCTATACTTGGCAAGATTAGCGCCAGCATATTGTTGGTAAAATGTATCGCGTACATGAACTGATAGAAACCGATACTAACAACCTGACCGGGTATCATCATAACCGCGAGTATCATTGTATAGAAGGGCTGTCTCATCTTCCAGCTGTACGCCACTATCGCATAAGCGGTAAGGGTGGAGAAGTAGATGGCGCAGATGGTCGCGCCCGCCGCAATGATAAACGAGTTCTTGAAGCCCACAAGCGCATTGAATATCTTACCCTCAAGAACGGCTTGGTTGTCCGCAAGGTGGGTCGAGGGGATAAACGAGATAGCCATACCCTGAATTTCATAGGTGCTTCTGGTCGCGTTCACTATCATAGTCCAGAACGGGAAGATGCTTAATATGGCAAGGAAGATGCAGACGACATAGATAACAACTTTCATTACTATCGCGCCGGGCTTAGCTTTCTTTTTCTTTCTTACTAAAACAGCTTCGCTCATTTTGCCACCTCCTTTAACGCTTTTCTCTCAGCTCTTTCGAGACGCTTCATTTCCTTCTTTTGTCTCGCTTCAACTCTGTCTCTCATGAGATAGAACAGAAGAGCAGAAAGAACCACGATTATTACGAAGACAATCATGCTTGCCGCGGCAGCCTCATTATAGAGGTATGTTCCCGCGAACGCCTTAACATAGATGAAGACGCTTGCCGTCATGGTCGAGTTATCCGGTCCGCCGTTCCAAACGAACAGCTTCGGGATATCGAACATGTTAAGACCGCCGACAAGGCTCGTAATAAGGGTAAAGAGAATTATTGTTCTCATGCAAGGGAGCGTAATACGGAAGAAGGTCTGGGTGGGCGTCGCTCCGTCGATTTCCGCTGCCTCGAAAAGACCGGGGTCAATTCCGAGTACGCCGGAAATAAGAATTATAGTGGTATATCCGTACCAGGTCCAAAACTGGATAAACGCTACTATTATCTTTGCCCACACGGTGCTCTGCTGGAAGAAGTACGCTTGGTCTATCCAGCCTAACGAAAGAAGAATGTCATTGATAACGCCCTTCGGGTAAGCGGTGAGGCAAGAAAACAGTATAGCGATAGTCGCCGAGGTAATAATGTTAGGCATATAGAAGAGAACCTTAAAGGCGCCCTGTCCCACTATCTTACGGTTGCGGTTTGTAAACCACGCGGTAAGTAAAAGAGCGAGGCCTAACTGAGGAATAAAGTTGGCAATCCAAATAACAAAGGTATTGCCCATGGATTTTAAGAAGGTCTGGTTAGAAAGTATAGACTTGAAGTTTGCGAGGGGGTCTTCAAGAATATGGACAGGTCCGGGAATAACTCCCTTTAAATCTGTAAAACCGATTACAATAGTGTAAAGCGTCGGATAAAGCATAAAAGCTAAGAAGGCTATTATGAAGGGAATACTGAAGATATAGCCGTACTTTGCGTAGCTTACGCTTTTTTTACGCTTGGTAATGTCTGGCATGGTCTTTCCCCCTTTGGGCTTGGTAACCCTTTTTTAATGAAATATGGACGGACGGAAGTTTATCCGTCCGTCCATAATTTTAGTTGCCTATTATACTAACTTTGTTAGTTTAATTACGCAGCCTGGATTCCGAGCTCGTCTGCAACAGCCTGCTTGAAGTCAGCTATAGCAGTGTCCTTATCCTTCGCGCCGGAAGTGTACTGACGAACCTGGTCACGCCATTTGCCGTTGATAGTCTCGTCATACTGTGTAAGTACACGGCCGTTAGCATACTCGTTACCTGCCATGAAGGCGGGGAACATGTTCTGTCCGCCGAGGAACTCAAGCGAACCGTCAGCCTTGCTCATAACTACGTTGGAGGAGCAAGCGTCCTTTGTGCCTGTGAAAGAACCGTTCGCCCAAGCGGTCTGGAGACCATTCTCGGTAGCGTCAAGTGTTACGAATCTGATGAGTTCAGCAACAGCTTCGGTCTTTGTGGTGTCCTTGTTGGCAATAAGCCATGTGCCGCCCCAGCAGAAACCAACGTTGGAAGCGCATACGCGCCAATCGCCGTAGGTGCCTTCGCCAGCAGCAGTACCGCCGGAGTTACCAGCCATTACGTAGTTGATGAGCCATGCAGGACCATAGAAAGCGAAGCAGCCCTTCTCGCCTGTGCCAGCCATATCAGCATACCATGCTTCTGTCCAGTCCTGTGTATCATTGTGATAACCGTTGTCTTTAAGCTGCTTGGAGAGGTCGAGGAAAGCTTCACGCTCAGGGGAGATGACGAGCTTGCCGTCAACAACCCAAGGCTGAGTGGAGCTGTTCTCAACTGCGTGCCACATATCGCCGTCGCCGGAGATTATAGCATAACCCTTTTCTTTAAGAGCTGCAGCAGCCTCAAAGAACTTGTCCCAGTTGCCGGAGCCAGCGCCGATAGCTTCTTCAATAACAGCAGGCTCATCGGAACCGAAAACTTCCTTAGCTATAGAGGAACGATAGATGAATGCACCACCAGTTGCCTGGTAAGCCATACCAACAACCTTACCGTCAGCCGCGCGGGTACCAATTTCCATGGTGTAAGGAGCTATCTGAGCCGCATCGGACTCGGCCTTAACGTCGATTCCGAGGTCTTCATAAGTTGCAGCATAACCAGAAGCATCGCCTGTTGTGTACTTAAGTACGAAAGCAGCCTCTGCGCAGTAGATGTCGGGAGCGTCCGCGCCGCCGCCAGCAAGAGCCTGGTCGAGAGCGGGCTGATAGAGTCCGTCAGTTGTCGCGATGA
>CAZUOY010000046.1:0-14594 GCA_964622315.1 uncultured Oscillospiraceae bacterium
AAAGCCGTCCATCTCAACAAGAAGCTGGTTTAACGTCTGTTCACGCTCGTCATGTCCGCCGCCGAGTCCTGCGCCGCGCTGACGTCCGACAGCGTCAATTTCATCTATAAAAATGATGCTTGGGCGCGTTTTCTTAGCCTTTTCAAAAAGGTCGCGTACTCTCGACGCACCTACGCCGACGTATAGCTCAACGAAATCAGAGCCTGATATTGAATAAAACGGCACGCCCGCTTCGCCTGCAACAGCTCGCGCAAGTAAGGTTTTTCCTGTTCCCGGAGGGCCAACAAGGAGCACCCCCTTCGGTATCTTCGCGCCGAGCATATTAAACTTACTCGGAGATTTTAGGTACTCAACTATTTCGCTGAGTTCTTCCTTTTCCTCGTCAGCTCCCGCAACATCGGCAAAGGTGTTCTTCCGTCCGTCCTCTTGACCTTGTGTAGTACGTGCGCGGCCAATATTCCCTATTCTTCCGCCACCGCCTCCGCTTTGCTGGTTCATCATCACGACAAAATATATACCGAAGCCGATAAGCACAAGCGTCGGAATAAAGGTAAGAAGAATTGACAGCCAATTGGACGCAGGCACATAGTTGTAAGCCAACTGTGCCGTAGGATGAGCCGTATTATACGCCTCAATATACGGTTCAATGTCATTAACGAAAATGGTCACGTCAGGCACGTTGTAGGTTTCATACATACCTGCCTTTGTGTCCTTTGTCGTATAGGTCATCTTTCCGCTTCCGAGATTTAGCTCGAACTGCGTAATCTGTTGCTTTTCAAATTTTTCAAGGATAGCGGAATATGCCTCGCTTTTTGTGCCTGTCATTCTCAGCATATAAAACATTATAAGCATAAGCCCGACAATCAGTATTAGCGAAAGTCCGCGTCCTCGTCCTTTGTTTTGCATAAAGTCTTCCGTTTCCACGTAAATGACGCTAAGTTCATATACGTTAACTAATTACTTCTTTTCGATTATATCCTTATCGGTATCCGAATAAACCTCCGGCTTAAGGATTCCGATGTAAGGCAGGTTTCTGTACAGCTCATTATAGTCAAGCCCGTATCCTACGACAAATTCGTCGGGAACGGTAAAGCCGACATAATCGGGTACAATGTTAGATTTGTGTCTTGACGGTTTATCAAGTAGTGTTGCTATTTTAACGCTCTTTGCGTTTCTTCCCCTTAATATTTCGGATATATACTCCAAAGTAAGACCGCTGTCTAAAATATCCTCTACAACAAGCACGTCGCGTCCGTCAAGAGAGATTGCTATATCCTTTATTATGCGCACAGCACCGGTGCTTACTACTCCATTAAAGCTTGATACAACCATAAAATCAAGCTCAGCGGGTACGTCCATACAACGAACAAGGTCTGAAACAAAAACAAACGAGCCTTTTAGAACGCTTATTACTATTGGGGTTTTCCCCTGATAATCCCGCGTAATCTCCTCGCCGAGTTCTTTAACCTTTGCCTTTATCTCCTCCTCAGACAGCAAAACCTTGAGAATATCATCTCTCATCATAGTTTATCTTCCCCCTGTATAAAGTTAAAATGTAAAGCTTTTTCTGTATTTCTATCCGCCGCCGCTCTTTTTGCCACGCCCTCGCCGTATATCCAGATTATCCCCAACTCATCAGAAACAATAGGAATCTGATATCTTTTTTCGGGCGAGATTTTCCGTTCATTAAACAGTTTTTTTAGCGTCTTTGAATTACCGCTTCTATTGCTTTTAAAAATGTCGCCGTCACGTCGGTTTCTCAAAACGACGTTACCAACGATTTTAGCACAATCCACCGAGTTATTTAATAGTCCTGAGGAAAAATTTTCAGCTTGTTCATTTTTTATGGATACTTCCTCGACGTAAACTGAGCCGCCATTTATAAATGGGTTCTCGTTGAGGCTAAGCTTTTCACAAAAAGCGGGGCTTACTGTTTTACTCTCTTTATTAACAGAAATCGTGTTCGAATCGCTAATTAAAAAGTAGTCTGAGTTGAGCTGGATTTTTGAGGGGCTACTATCAAGCAATCCGTAGGCGAGTAACACAAGCTCGCTTGACGGTTCTCTGTATTCATTTATTAATTCTTTGAAAAAATATTTCTTTTCCGCCTCGCTTTGTCTGCGAAGAATTTTTGCGTCAAATCCGTTCTCTATTTTGCTCTTTTGCTTTATTCTTTCGTTGTTTTCTTTAAGAATTGTTTCCGCTTCAATTGCCTGTACGCTGAACCTTGATATATTACTTACCGTGTTTTGATTCAGCGAAATAAGTACGGGGATAACTTTGTGCCTTATAACATTCCTTGTGTATTCGTCAGTTAAATTTGTAGAATCCGTTGCATATTCTATGCCTTTGTCGCGGCAGTAATCTTCTATCTGCGACCTTTCGGTTTCAATAAAAGGACGAATTATGTTTCCTCTGACAGGAGGAATACCACAAGCGCCTTTTATTCCTGCTCCACGCATTAAATTAAAAATAACAGTTTCGGCAACATCGTTCATATTATGTGCCGTAGCTATCTTAGCACCGATTTTTTCCGCACTTCTTTTTAAAAAATCGTATCTTAATTCTCTCGCGTAACTTTCAGTGCTTTCACCTTTAGGAATCTGTCTATTTAGCATTTCGCCTTTTTCAAAAACAAATTCAACATCTTTTTTCTTACAAAACTCTCTTACAAGCTTCTCGTCATTGTCGCTTTCTTCACCACGAAGACCATGATTAAAATGACACGCAATAATTCTGTTAAGCTTCAGTTCATCTTTAACTTCGAGCAGAAACGAAAGCAGCGCCATAGAATCAGCTCCACCCGATACACCGACGGCAACGCTGTCTGAGGCGCAAAGCATTTTGTATTTATCAATTGTGGATAAAACCTTGTCTTTATTCATCTTCTGACCTGAAGGGCTCCAAGGAAGTAAAGGTTGTTCTGTCGCCGTCCCATACCATAGACATCTTCGCCGTGCTTCCGTGGCGGTTCTTTGCGACAATAAGGGTAATGTCGTTATCCATTGAATCAGCGGCGGAGTCCCTTCCGTTTTCGTTTGCCGAACCCTCACGATGCAGGAACATAACTATATCCGCGTCCTGTTCAATCGAGCCGGAATCTCTGAGGTCGGAAAGCATCGGTCGGCGCGCACCCTTCTCGTTGCTTCGACTGAGCTGTGACAGAAGGATTATGGGAACATTCAGCTCCTTCGCCATTATTTTAAATGAACGGGTAATGTCGGAAATCTCGTTAACGCGCGAATCACTCTTACCGCTGCCTCTCATTAGCTGTAGATAGTCTACAATAATCAAGCCGAGATTCTTTACCCTTCTCGCTTTAGCTTTAATGTCACCCACGGTAATTCCGCTTGTGTCGTCAATATATATCTGTGCCTTTGAAATTGCGCTTGCAGCGTTTGCTATTTCCGGCCAATCTTCATTTTCGAGCTCACCCATTCGCATCTTTTGTGAGGAAACGCAAGAGGTGCTGCTAAGTATTCTCTGAGTAAGCTGCTGCTTCGTCATTTCCAAAGAAAAAACAGCAACCGCCGCGCTCGAATTAGAGGCAACATTTGTCGCTATGTTAAGAGCAAAGCTTGTTTTTCCGACAGCGGGACGCGCGGCAAGAATAATCAGGTCTGATTTATTAAGACCTGTAAGTATTCTGTCAAGCGCTTTGTAGCCCGTTGATAAGCCGCGGTATTTTTCCTTGTTTGGACCGTTTAGCTGGTTTAGTGTTTCCAGCACCTCTAAAACGACGGAATCTATACGTCTTAGTTCACCGCTGTCTCTGCCGTTTCTAATTTCGTATATCTTTTGTTCAGCCGCGTCCAAGAGCTGCGATGCGTTTTCCTGCCCGACCGAAGACTGGTCAATAATATCACGGCAGGCGGAAATAAGGGTACGCATTATATATTTGTCATAGACAATATTTTTATATGTTTTTACATTTTTTATAGTCGGAACAGTTTGAGTTATTCCGTAAAGATAAACCTTTGCGTCCGATTCGTTCGGGAAAACCTCATTCGTAACTACGGCATCAAGAACGGTTACAAAATCTATTGGCTTTCCGGAATTATTCATTAGCACCATTTCTTTAAAAATTGCGCCGTTCTGTTTTTGATAAAAATGCTCGGGCAACAGGTCTCCGCCGACCTCGTCTAAAGCACTGGAATCAACAATTATAGCGCCGAGCACAGCCTGCTCAGCTTCAATGCTATAGGGTATATTAACACCCAACGCTTCAAGTGAAACGCCGTATCTGTCCGCCATACCTTTTCCCTCTTACTCGCTTACTTCAACAGTTATTTTTGCGCTTACGCCTTGGCATATCTTAACCGGAACCTCATAGCTACCAAATGCCTTAATATCCTTGTCGAGCGAAATCTTGCGTTTATCAACGTCAACACCCGCGTCCTCTGATACAGCCGCTGCTATCTCCTTCGCCGTAACAGAGCCGAAAAGTCTATCTCCAGAGCCGGCCTTTGCCTTGATTACGAACTTTTTTCCGTCAATTTTTGAAGCAATTTCCTTTGCGTTCTCAAGCTCAACCTCTTTACGGTGCTCAATAGCGCTCTGTTTAGTGTTTACCTCGTTAATCGCGCTGTTTGTCGCTTCCTTGGCAAGTTTTCTCGGAAAAAGAAAATTTCTTGCGTAACCGTCGGAGACTTCTACAAGCTCGTCCTTTCTTCCTGTTCCTTTAATATCCTGTAATAATACTACTTTCATTGTTCGTTCTGCTCCTTTCCCTTTTCCTTGGCGTCGAGATAATGGTCCACCGCCTCATGAATAAGTCTTTCTATTTCTTCAATAGAGGTATCTGGCATTTGAACGCCCGCCATTGTCTGGTGTCCGCCGCCGCCGAGATACTCCATAATCAGCTGTACATTATAAACGCCGAGCGAGCGTGAGGAAATATGTACTGTGTTTTGTAGCTTAACTGCGACTATTGACGCGCTTATTCCCTCAATATTAAGTAAATCGTCCGCCGCTTGCGGAACTACCACACGCATATTCTCCGGAAGCTGGTCGGTGATAACAACTGCACAACCTCTGTAATTCTTCGCGCGTGACACAAGCTCAGACTTGTGTTTGTAGGTCTCAAGGTCTGTTGCGAACATAAGCCTTGCTTCAATTGTATCGGCACCGAGCCGTCTTAAATAGGACGCCGCTTCAAACGTGCGAACACCCGTTCTGACCGAAAAGTCTTTAGTGTCGAGCATTATTCCAGCGAGCATACCCTCGGCTTCAATTTTATTTGCCTTTTCATCAACCGTCTCCAGGTGCTGTAGAAGCTCTGAAACAAGCTCACTGCAGGACGATGAATAAGGCTCGTGATAGCTTAGAACGGTGTTTTCTATAAAGCCGACCATCTTCCTGTGGTGGTCGATAAGTACTAAGTTCGAGGTCTTTCGGATAATTTCCGACTCCTCAGTAAGAGCGGGAACATGACAGTCAACAATAATGAGTAAGGTCTTATCGTTTACTATTTCCTTTGATTCCTGCGGCGTGACAATAACGCTTCCATATCCTTCTTTGACTAACCGTTTATAGTATGAAAGCGCCATTGTTGTCTTGCTGTCGAGAACAACGCTTACCTTCTTCTTACGCATAACTGCCATTCTGGCAAGACCCATAGATGAACCGAGCGAATCAAGGTCGCTGTTTTTATGTCCCATTATAACCACGTTCGCGCAGTTGTCCATAAGGTCGGCAAGGGCATAAGCGACTATTCTCGCCTTTACCTTGTTGCGTTTTTCGACTCCCCTTGTTTCTCCGCCGAAGAATTCGAAGCCGTTGCGCGTCTTCATTGCCGCTTGGTCACCGCCGCGTCCCAACGCCATATCAAGCGCCTGACGAGCGAGAATATTGTTTTCATAAAGGGTTTTAGCACCGCGTCCTATACCAATTGACATAGTCGCAGGGATTGATTCGGTTGGAATACCTCTGATTTCATCAAGTATCGCAAAGCGGTTTTCGATGACCGTCTGCATATGCTGTTCTTCGATTATCGCGAGAAAGTTTCTGTTTGAAAGACGAGCGAAAATGCCGTTTGTGCTGTTGATAAAGTTTTCCATTATCCTGTAAACCTCGGTCATAATTTCGCTTCGCTCGCTCTCTCGCGAATCACTGCCGAGGTCATCATAGTTATCTATTGTGCAAACAAGCACCGACGGGCGAGTTTTCTTGTAAAGGGTAGCGCTTTTGTATTGAGCCGTATCCTGTGCAAAAAGAGTAATGTAAAGAGAATTGCCGCCCTGTGCCACACTACCTGAAAAGGCAACGTAATGCTGGTCGCCTATATCGTAAGGAAAGCCGCGCTCGGTTTGACCGAGAACGGCGTCGAACTCGGGTATCGTTGCTTGAATGTTCTCAAGAAGAATATCCTCATTCTCAAGAATAATCTCCTTGAATTTATCATTATACCAAAGCACGCAGTTTGTCGCGTCGGTAATCAGCGCAGGCATTTCCATATACGAAAGCATTGTCTGTGTCGCCGTGCTGCTGTTGTTCCCAAGACCCGTCATAAGCTTTGTTATGGTGCTTCTTATACTGACAATGCGAATAACGACAATCATCAGTACCGCTATTGTCAGAAATAGCGAGATTAAAAACAGCGTCGGATTGACGAAGTACTCCATAACTGTTAAACCGACAAAGCAGACGGCGAGAATTATCCAAGCTATTATATAGGTTACGTTTCTTTTCATATCGTCTTCCGTTTCGTAAGCTTATATTTCCATAACAACGGGGATAATCATAGGATTGCGCATAGTCTTCTGATACATCATTTTGCCGAGTTCTTCGCGAATTTTAATCCGAATATCCATCTTACCCTTTTTGCCCTGTAGGGAGTAATAGTCGGTTATTACGTCCTTCACAAATTCCCTTGCTTCATCAATTAGCTGTTCAGATTCTTTTACATAAACAAAGCCTCGTGAGATGATATCAGGACCCGAGATAATATCCTTCGTCGCCATATCCACCGAAACCACCACCGCAAGAAGCCCGTCTTGTGAAAGATGTTTTCTGTCGCGAAGCACTACGCTTCCCACGTCACCAACGCCTAAGCCGTCAACCAAAACTCTGCCAGACGTCACGGTTTTATTAGATGAAACGCTGCTTGTTGTAAGTTCGATAACTTGACCTATATCCGCCACGACAATATTCTTCTCGTCAATACCGAGAGACATTGCAAGATTTTTATGCTTAACAAGGTGCTTATACTCGCCGTGTACAGGGATAAAGAACTTAGGCTTCGTAAGCTGCATCATAAGCTTTAACTCGTCTTGACAGGCGTGACCGGAAGCGTGAGCTTCATACATCTTTTCGTAAACGACGTCGCTACCGAGTTTCAAAAGGTCGTTTATAATTTTTGTTACCGATTTTTCGTTGCCGGGAATAGGCGTTGCGGAAATAATAATTACGTCTCCGCTTGAAATTGCAACCTGTTTATGAGTACCTGCCGCCATTCTCGAAAGAGCTGACATAGGCTCGCCCTGACTGCCTGTTGTGATTATAATAATGTCGCTCGGACGATAATTCTTTATTTCGTCTATTCCAATAAGAATGCTCTCGTCAAACTTTAGATAGCCAAGTTCACGCGCAATAGCAGTGTAATTCTCCATGCTTCTTCCGGAAAGCGCAATCTTTCTCTTGTGCCTTACGGCGAGGTCAATTATCTGCTTTACACGCTGAATATTCGACGCAAAGGTGGCGATAATAAGGCGCTTTCCCTCAGCACGTGAAAAGAGCATTTCAAGCGAACGTCCGACATTACTCTCGGTGACGCTATTGCCGGGATTCTCTACGTTTGTTGAATCGGCAAGAAGCGCAAGAACACCCTCGCTTCCCAGCTGTCCGAAACGCACAAGGTCAATTGTTTTATCAAATACGGGAGTGTAATCCACCTTAAAGTCACCCGTTTGAACAACAGTTCCAATTGGTGTTTTTATCGCAACAGCCATAGCGCCGGGAATAGAGTGGTTTACGCCTATAGTTTCGACCTTCATACACCCAAAGTTTACGGTCTGACCGATTTCTACGCTGTTAAGTTTCGCTACATTATCAAGCTTATGTTCAACTAACTTTGAGCGTATAAGACCAACGGTCAGCTTTGAGCCGTATATCGGCACAGTGGGTAATTCCTTTAAAAAGTATGGAATTCCGCCTATATGATCCTCGTGACCATGGGTAATAATCATTCCGCGAAGCTTATCCTTATTTTCGATAACATAGGTAAAGTCAGGTATTACAATATCAACTCCGAAAAGCTCGTCATCCGGGAACATTAGCCCACAGTCAACGATAAACATATCGTTCCCGTATTCGTAAACGGTCATGTTTTTACCTACTTCGCCAAGACCGCCAAGCGGAATAACACGAAGCGTGCCCTCAGGAGAGGCATTTGACAAACGGTTTGCGTTTCTGTTTTCAGGAATTCTTATCTTTTCGTTCTTTCCGGGGTTAACAATAATGCTTTCATTCAGTAAAGAATGAGCATTTCCACTTTGTCTTCCTTTTCCGTTGCTTTTTTGTCCTCTTGGATTTCTCGTTGCGGGTTTAGTTTTTTCCGTGACTGCGATTACGTTAGAATTGTTTATATTCTGCGTTGCCTTTTTTGTACGCCTTCTTGAGCTCCCTCTCTTTTTTGCTACTTGCGGCTGAGCGCCGCTCTTTGCATCGTTACCCATATCTTTCGCGGGCGCGGCGGTGTCAATTCTGGTGAACAGCAACCTGCTGTTCTTCTTGTTTTCGTCCAATTTTTACTCCTTTATTGTAAGCTTTACAGGTCCGCCCAGTTCGAGCGAACCAATATTTTTGTTTTTGTTATATTAACGAAGCCTTGCTTCGAAAAAGTTCAAAAATCATTATTTAAATGATAACCTCTTTGATATAGTATTGTCAAATAATTTATATAAATATTTATATTGTGCAATTAAAGAAATAATAATATAATTATAGCATTAAACGAAAGGGCAACGGTTTTGAAGAAGGTAAATCTTTATTCCGACGGAGCTTGCTCAAGAAACCCGGGTCCCGGTGGCTGGGGTGCTATTCTTGAGTTTCAAGGAAAAGAGCTGGAGCTTTCGGGCTTTGAACAGAATACGACAAACAATCGTATGGAGCTTTCGGCTGTAATCGCGGGGCTTAGTGCACTCAAGGAGCCTTGTGAAGTCACTGTTTACAGCGATTCTAAATACACCGTTGATTCTATTGAAAAGGGTTGGCTTTACGGTTGGGTTAAGAAGGATTGGCATAATTCTCAGAAACAGCCGACACCGAACGCAGACCTTTGGAAGAAGCTTCTGCCGCTTTTGAAGCTTCATAAGGTGAGCTTTGTTTGGATTAAAGGTCACGACGGTCATCCCTATAATGAGCGTTGCGATAAGCTTGCCGTTTCGGAATACACAAGGAAAAGATAATTATGGTTTTAAATGAAAATGGCGTTACCGTCGCAATGAGCGGCGGTGTGGATTCAAGTGTCGCGGCAAAGCTGCTGCTCGACAAAGGCTTTGACGTTTCATGTGTATATTTCATTATGTCCGACGCACATTTCGAAGGTGAAGCCAGCGCAAGAACCGTTACCGAGCAGCTGGGGCTCCCCTTTATCTCAATGGATTTAAGAGAAATTTTCAACAGTGTAATTGATTACTTCTGTCGAGAATACTGTATTGGCAGAACGCCGAACCCTTGCGTTCTTTGTAACCCCACTGTAAAATTCAAGGCGCTTTGTGATGCAGCAGACAGGTTTAAATCCAAGTATATAGCCACGGGGCATTATGCAAGGGTCGAAAAAGGCGAGGAAGCTTATGTTATAAGAAAAGCCGCCTGCATAGAGCGAGACCAAAGCTATATGCTTTATTCGCTTTTAAACGAACAGCTTTCAAGGCTTATACTCCCACTCGGAGAGCTAACCAAGACGAAGGTACGTGAAATAGCCGAATCTTCAAAGCTCATATCAGCAAAAGTTCCCGACTCGCAGGAGATATGCTTTATTCCTGATAATGATTATCCCGCTTATATCAACAAACGCGGCTTTTTCGGAAAACAAGGAAGCTTTATCTCCCCGGAAGGCAAGGCTATTTCACAACATTTAGGGGTTGAGCATTACACTGTTGGTCAGCGAAAAGGGCTTCGACTAAGCCTTGGTAAGCCCGTCTTCATCAAGGAAATAAGAAAAGACGGAAACATTATTTTGGGCTACTCAGGTGAGGAGTATTCTAACGGCGTCATACTATCAAAATGCCGCTTATACAGCGGTTTTGGCGCTGTAAAGGACGCTCGCTTTACAGTTAAATTGCGCTCCGCCGCAAAGCCCGCCGCCTGTCAGGTGTCTGACGTTTGCGCTGACGGATTAAAGCTTACTTTTAACGAACCTTTACGTGCGCCTGCTCCCGGTCAGGCTGCCGTGTTGTACGACGGTGAATACATTATCGGCGGCGGAACAATAGACGAATGCTTCTAATTTACATATCGTTTTGTTTGTGCTATTATTTTAATTTGAAATAAAGGAATCGGAGAGCTCGAATGGAAGAAAACTACACAAACTTTATACACGAAATTATCGACGAGGATTTAAAGGAGGGTTATGTTAAGGAGATACATACCCGCTTTCCTCCAGAGCCTAACGGCTACCTTCATATTGGAAGCGCAAAGGCAATATGGATAAACTCAATGACCGCGAAGAAATACGGCGGGCTCTTTAACCTACGCTACGACGACACAAACCCCGTAAAAGAGGACGACGAATATGTGCAGTCCATTCTCGCTGATATGCGCTGGCTCGGAGCCGAGCCTACCGGCGGCATATTTTACGGCTCCGATTATTTTGATAAGTGTTATGAGTATGCTGTAAAGCTAATTAAAGACGGAAAGGCATATGTGTGTTCTCTTTCCGCTGATGAGATGCGCGAATATCGCGGAACTCTCACAGAGCCCGGCAAGGAGAGCCCTTACCGCAATCGCTCTGTTGAGGAAAACCTCGATTTGTTCGAGAGAATGAAAAATGGCGAATTTCCTAACGGTGCGCATACACTTCGCGCAAAGATAGACATGACAAGTCCCAATATGAATCTGCGTGACCCTGCAATCTATCGTATTCTTCACACCGACCACCACCGTCAGGGCGATAAGTGGTGCATATACCCTCTATACGATTTCGCGCACCCAATTCAAGACGCGCTTGAGGGAATTACGCACTCCCTTTGTTCTATAGAATTTGAAAACCATCGTCCGCTTTATGAGTGGGTGGTTAACAATGTCGGCTTTAACGACCCTAAGCCAAAACAGCGTGAATTTGCAAGGCTAAACGTTACCTATACGGTAATGAGTAAGCGTTATCTGCGCGAGCTTGTGGAAACAAACGTGGTTGACGGCTGGGACGACCCGCGTATGCCTACACTTTGCGGGCTTCGTCGTCGCGGTTACACACCATCGTCGATTATTGAGTTTGTTAAAACGGCGGGCGTGAGCAAAGCTGACAGCACCGTTGATGTCGGGCTTCTTGAACACTGCATACGTGACGAACTTAACGCCTCGGCTCAGCGTCGAATGGCGGTGCTCGACCCAGTTAAGGTCACAATAACAAACTACCCTTCCGACAAGACCGAATACTTTGAAGTAAATAATAATCCTAACGACGATGAGGCCGGTAGCCGAAAGGTAGCCTTTACACGCGAGCTGTTTATCGAACGTTCAGACTTCTTCGTCACTCCCCCGCCAAAGTTTTTCCGCTTGACCCCGGGAAAAGAAGTACGTTTAATGAGTGCATATATAATTAAATGCGAAGATTGTGTGCTTGATGAAAACGGCGAAGTAAAAGAGATTCTTTGCACCGCCGACCTTCTTACCGGCAACGGCAACCCCGAGGACGGACGAAAGATTAAGGGCACAGTTCATTGGGTTTCCGCAAACAACTGTATAGACGCCAAGGTCAATATGTACGATAGACTTTTCACAATTGAAAAGGTTTCGGAGATGCCCGAGGACAAAAGCTTTGGCGATTATCTTAATAAGGACAGCGTTAAAACCTATGAAAACGCGAAGCTTGAAAAATCACTTGAAAACGCGACGGTTAACGAGCGTTTCCAGTTCGTTAGAAATGGCTACTTCATAAAGGACACGAAAAATCCCAACACCTTCAATAACATAGTAAATTTAAAGGACACCTGGGCAAAACTAAATCAATAATAAAAAGAGGGCTGTTGTTCAGCCCTCTTTCTTCTTATTTTTACCCGCAGTAGATGTCCAAAGCTTTCTTCAAAAACTCAGCCGCACCGTCAGCCGCTTTTTCGTAATATGCGGTAAATCTTTCGTCTGCGACATACATAGCGGCGAGTCCCTTATGCGCCTGCTTTGTATACTTTGAGTCACCCCAAAACATACAAATCCATCTTTTGTGAAGCTCGCACACCTTCTGCGCAAGCTCGCTTGCAGGGTCTCCAGTTTTAATAGCCTCGGCGAGTGTATCGTTAATCTCCTTTGCGAGAGCTTCCTGCTCGTTCCACTTTTCGTTGTCCATCTTCAGCACGTTCATATTGAAGCTTTCCACGGCTTTCTCACCGTACTTCTCTCGAATTTCTTTTCCATATTTCTTCTCATTTTCTTTGACTATTTCCTTAGTGAAACCACTGAATTTTTCCTTATCAGTCATAGTTTTTTGTCCTTTCATCTCCAGTATTCCGCCCTCAATGTTTTTGATAAGAGCGTCAATTCTGTCTCTTTCTCCTTTTAATGCCTTGAGGTGGTTTTCAAACGCCTTTCCCTTATCATAGCTCGGCGAGTCGATTATTTCCGAAATATCTTCAAGCCTAAAGCCAAGCTCCCGATAAAAAAGTATCTCTCTTAGCCGCTCGGCATCTTTAGCGGTGTAAAGCCGATATTCGTTCTCCTCGTTTCTTGATGGGGAAAGTAAGTTTATGCTGTCATAGTACCTAAGCGTCCGCGCGCTGACACCAGATATCTTTGCAAGCTCGTTTACTTTATATAGCATCTGTTTCACCTCGCATAATTTATAATAAACTATGACGTAACGTTAATGTCAAGGAATATTTTAAAGCGCAGCATTACTAAAATACAGTTTTCTGTTGATTTCTCAGCTTTGATAAACATATAATAGATATCAGTAAATATTCGGGGGTACTTATATGAAAAGAGCTTTGTCCTACCTTCTTATTCTTGTTGTCATTGCTTTTCTGTTGTCAGCTTGTGCAGGCGAATATGAGGGACTTGATACCGCCAAGGGTTTGGATATCTATGCGTGGCAAACAGAGGAAGGCGTATGCTTCGGCTTATGCTCTGGTGCGAAGCCCTCGCTTTCCGCTGAGGAGATAAGCACGCTTAAACCGGTGAACGCGGATAAAATGAAGGAGATACTGTCTTCATATAATCTTTCCGCGGATAATTTGTTCTTATATAACAATACAGAGTTCAGTAACGCAGAGGTCTGCAAAATGCTTGGTCTGATTGAAGAATAGCACTACATAAACAAAAGCCCGTTCTTTTCGAACGGGCTTTTTTGTGTAACAACTATTTAAGCGCCTCGGAAACAGCAACCGCACAGGCGACTGTAGCGCCGACCATTGGGTTATTGCCCATTCCGATTAATCCCATCATCTCAACATGAGCGGGAACCGAGGAGGAGCCCGCGAACTGCGCGTCGCCGTGCATTCTGCCCATAGAGTCTGTAAGACCATAGGAGGCGGGGCCAGCCGCTACGTTATCGGGGTGAAGGGTGCGTCCCGTACCGCCACCGCTCGCAACGGAGAAATATTTTTTGTTATTCTCAATAGCCCATTTCTTGTAGGTTCCTGCTACGAGATGCTGAAAGCGCGTGGGGTTGGTGGAGTTTCCAGTAATGGAAACATCAACCTTCTCAAGCTTCATAATAGCTACACCCTCAAGCACGTCGTTTGCGCCGTAGCATCTTACCGCCGCGCGTTCGCCGTCTGAGAAGGGTACCTCGCGGACAATCTTTACCTCGCCGGTAAGGAAATCAAAGTCGGTTTCAACATATGTGAAGCCGTTAATTCTGGAGATGATATAAGCCGCGTCCTTTCCAAGACCGTTAAGAATAACGTGAAGCGGAGTTTTGCGCGCCTTATTTGCCGTTCTTACAATACCGATAGCACCCTCAGCCGCCGCGAAGGACTCGTGTCCAGCGAGGAAGCAGAAGCAATCGGTCTCGTCGCGAAGAAGCATTGCTCCGAGGTTGCCGTGTCCGCGTCCGACGTTTCTTTGCTCGGCAACGGAACCCGGAATGCAGAACGCCTCAAGACCCTCACCGATGATTTCCGAAGCGTCCGCCGCGTTTTTCGCGCCCTTTTTAAGCGCAAGCGCAACACCGAGGGTGTATGCCCAAACGGCGTTGTCGAAAGCTATGGGCTGTACGCCCTTAACTATCTTGTCTACATCAATACCTTTGGAGGCGCATAAATCTCTGCAAGCCTCCATAGAATCGAAGCCGTTCTCTTTGAGGAACTTTTCGATTTTAGGCATTCTTCTTTCTTTACCTTCAAATTCAGCCATCAGTCGCTACCCCCTTTCCTATTCTTCGCGCGGGTCAACATACTTGACCGCGCCGTCATATCTGCCGTATGTTCCGACATTGG
>CAZUOY010000047.1:0-14295 GCA_964622315.1 uncultured Oscillospiraceae bacterium
TGACGGCGGTAATAACCGCGTCGCCGACCTTAACGGTGGTGACGAAGGAAACGCTTTCAATAGTGGCGGCGAAGGGGGCGACAACCGTCTTGACGGTTGAAGCGGGCTTCTTCACACGGAAGATACGCTCCATAATAGAAAGACAGATAAAAATAACAGCAAGTACCGCGAAAACAATCATTACGCCCACGAGGCAGGTAATACCCACGTCTGAGGCGGTAAAGCTGTTTACGTCGGCGGAGGAAAGGGTAACCGGCATATAAATTCACTTCCTTAAAAAAACCGCCCTTTCATAGGACGGATACTTAATACCGAAATCATATTAATGATACATTAGAGTAGGTAAGAAAGTCAACAGAAATAGCTGGAAATAAAAAGTTTTATTTTATTTGACAAAAACCCTTGATATAGGACAAAAAATATAATATAATACTAACAATTTGGGCGTTAATTTGCATTCAGATACGCCAAAAATTGGGAAAAGAGGAGCAGGCTATGTTAAAAAAAGACGGCATCTATGACGCGCCGGCGCAGCTCGGCTGGGGAAAAACCATTGTTCTCGGCATACAGCACATATTCGCGATGTTCGGCGCAACGGTATTGGTTCCGATTCTCACAGGCTTAAGTGTTCAAGTAACTCTTATCTGTGCAGGTGTCGGAACCCTTTTATTTCACCTCCTAACAAAGAGAAAGGTACCCGCCTTCCTTGGCTCGTCCTTCGCGTTTCTTGCGGGCTATGGAGCGATTACGGAATTCACCGACGGCAAGTTCGCCACAATGCAGATAGGCGAAAAGCTTCAGTACGCAGGTGGCGGTGTTATCTGCGCGGGAGCGGTCTACCTTGTAATGGCGGGGCTTATCAAGTGGATAGGCATTAAGAAAATACTCCGCTTTATTCCTCCCGTCGTAACAGGACCGATTATTGTTCTTATCGGACTTAACCTTGCGGGCACAGCGGTAAATAGCGCGAGCACAAACTGGTTCCTTGCAGTTGTTGCGATACTAACGGTTGTTATCTGCAACATCTGGGGCAAAAAAATGATAAAGATTATCCCCATACTTATGGGTATACTTGTTCCCTACGTAATTGCACTCATCTGCACGGGACTTACCACATGGGTTATTCCCGCTGACACGGCTGGCGGCTTTGTGAGCTTTATCCGCGGCTGTGCGATAGACTTCAGCGGTCTTGTGGGCGAAAAGATTGTCGGAATTCCCCCCTTCGCGCTTCCCAAGTTCGACCTTAGCGCCATACTCATCATGGTACCGATTTCCCTCGCCACGATGATGGAGCATATCGGCGACATCAGCGCGATAAGCGCAACGACAGGCAAAAACTTTACCGAGGACCCCGGCCTTCACAGAACCCTTCTCGGCGACGGTATAGCGACTATGCTTGCCGGCGCTGTGGGCGGACCTGCGAACACAACCTACGGCGAAAACACCTCGGTTCTTACACTTACCAAGGTTTACGACCCGAAGGTCGTCAGAATTGCGGCAATAGGCGCGATTATACTTTCCCTCTCCCCCGTTTTTGACGGTGTGGTAAACTCCATACCCGCGGCGATAGTCGGCGGAGTTTCCTTCGTCCTTTACGGCATGATTTCCGCGGTCGGCGTACGCAATATGGTAGAAAACAAGATTGACCTTACAAAGTCCCGCAACCTTCTTATCACTGCGGTTATCCTCGTAAGCGGTCTTGGCTTCCAGACCTACCCGATAACATTCTCAATCGGCAGTGCAAACTTCCAGTTCGGCGGACTTGCCTGCGCGGCTATCTTCGGTATTCTTCTCAATGCGATTCTCCCGCTAAAGGAGAACGATTACGACGAGACTCAGGCTCCCGACACCTCTATGACGGTAACGGAAAGAGCGGCAAAGGAAGCCGAGTAAGTTTTAACGGCAGACCAATACAACGGCGGGCGTGCCTTTTGGTACGCCCGCTTAATTATTTCTATGGTGCGTGTTAAGGCTATAGTCTCCACTGTTTTGGCAACATTTCCAACAAACGAACAAGAAAATTAGATTTCTTTGTTGACTCTGCTCGAAAAAGCAATTATACTCGTTTATAGGTACAGTGACAAAAAATAAGAGGGGGCGGAGAAATGAAATGCTACTATCATCCCGAGATTGAAGCGGTTGCGACCTGCCTTGAGTGTGGCAGAGGGCTATGCAGTCATTGCGCGTCTAAGTATAACGACATAGTGTGTGACGACTGCGTGACAAGGCATAAGACCCAGATTAGAAGCGCAAGCTGGAGAGACATAATAATAAGCATTGTGTTGTTTGCCATATCTTTTTTCGCTTCGCTATTTACTAATCAAGGAGTAGTAATGGCGCTGTTTTCCGGTTGGATACTCTGTGGAATTCCATTTGGTTGGCGGGCGTTGTCTTGGTTAACGTCGCAGGTGTTTATGTTTATGTCTTTTTTCGGCTGGATAATATACCTTGTAGTTAAAGTCATCTTATCAATATTTGTGGGACTCGTTGCCATGCCTATTTCGATTGGAAGGGCAATAATTAAGATAAATCAAAACAAATAAAAAAAGGGGGCGCGCCGAAAGACGCGTCCCATTAATATTTAACCTACTTTTTCTCCAGCTCCTTAATGCGCTTCTCCATCTTGTGAAGCTCCTTTTCAAGGCGGGAAAGCTCGTTCGCTATAGGGTCGGGAATATTAATCTGGTCGAGCGTGTCGCAGACACGCTCGTTTGCTATTTTCACTACTCGCGCGGGAACACCCACCGCCGTGGCGTGGTCGGGTATATCGGAAAGCACCACCGCGCCCGCCGCCACCTTCGAGTGACTGCCTATTTTGACAGGGCCGAGCACCTTTGCGCCCGCGCCTATCATTACATCGTCGCCAAGAGTTGGGTGGCGCTTGCCCGTGTCCTTGCCCGTACCGCCGAGGGTGACAGCTTGATAAATCGTGCAGTTCTCGCCAATCTCGGTCGTCTCGCCAATCACCACCGCCGCGCCGTGGTCAATAAAGAAGCCTCTGCCTATCTTTGCGCCCGGGTGAATCTCTATGCCCGTAAAAAAGCGGGAATTTTGTGAGATTAACCGCGCTATGAAATACAGCTTGATTTTATAAAAGAAGTGGGCTATTCGGTAGTTGAAGATTGCGTGGAAGCCCGAGTAAAGAAGCACAGCCTCGAAATAGCTTCTGCAAGCGGGGTCGCGCTTTTTTACCGCGCGAAGGTCGTCAAAAATCTTCACCCTGTCACCTCCGTAAACAGCCCCTCCGCCGAGAGGTACCGCTCGCCCGTGTCGGGAAGCAGCGCAACAATTATCTTATCCTTGTTCTCCGGCAGCTTTGCAAGCTGAGCCGCCGCGAAGACAGCCGCGCCACTCGTGATGCCGACAAGTATACCGTCGGTTTTCGGAAGAAGGCGCGTGGTGCTGTAGGCGTCGTCATCACTTACGGCTATTACGCCGTCTACAACCGCGGGGTTGTAGTTGCTCGGAACGAAGTTAGCACCGATGCCCTGAAGCTTGTGCGGACCCGCCGTGCCCGTGGATATAAGAGGCGACGACGCGGGCTCTACGGCGTAAACCTTTATAGCGGGGTTCTTTGATTTTAAATATTCAGCCGTGCCCGAAACCGTTCCGCCCGTTCCCGCGCCAGCGACGAAGATGTCGATTTTTCCGTCGGTGTCGGCGTAAATCTCGGGTCCGGTTGTTTCTCGGTGCGCCTCGGGGTTCGCAGGGTTGTCGAACTGGCTGGGGATATATGCGCTTGAATAGCTTTCGGCAAGCTCCTTCGCCTTAGCAATAGCTCCGCTCATGCCGTCTGAGCCCTTTGTCAGCACAATCTCCGCGCCGTAAGCCGAAAGCAGCTTTCTGCGCTCAACACTCATAGTTTCGGGCATAGTAAGCACCACTCTATAGCCGCAAGTCGCGGCTATAGCGGCAAGCCCAATACCCGTGTTTCCGCTCGTAGGCTCGATTATTACTGTGTCTTCCTTGATAAGTCCGCGCCGCTCGGCGTCACGAAGCAGATAAAGCGCGGTGCGGTCTTTGACGCTCGCGGCGGGGTTAAAGTATTCAAGCTTTGCAAGCACAGGGGTTAAAAGAGACTGATTCTTGCTGTAATTCGTGAGCTTCATAAGGGGTGTTCCCCCGACAAGCTCGGTTATGTCGTTGTAAATTTTCATTAAGCCTTTCGCCTTGTCAGCGCAGCTTACCCTCGACCGCCTTCAGGTCCTCAAGCTGTCCGATATCGACAAAGCACTCCTCCTCTATTTTATAGACGTTAACGCGAAGACCGTCGCGGCGACATCGCTCGATGGTTTCGGTAATAGGGGTGAAGGTATCGTCGGGAATAAGCTCGATAAATTCGGGAGACACGATATAGAAGCCTGTGTTCGTAAGGTACTCGAACGCGGGCTTTTCCTTTAGCGCGGTCATTGCGCCTGAGGCGTCCGTTTCAACAACGCCGTAGGGTATCTCAATACGCTTCTTCGCGCAGACCATGGTCACCGCGCTGTTTGTGCTCAGGTGGGATTTAAGTATCTTTTCATAATCCGCCTCAATTACCGAGTCGCAGTTGGTGACAAAGACGGGCTCGTCGAATTTTCCCTTGAAAAAGCTAAGACCGCCTCCCGTGCCGAGCGGCTTCGTTTCCTCAACGAAGCAAAGCTCAACGTCTGTTTCTGAAAAATAGCTTTTTATGAGGTTCTTTTTATGGTTCACGACAAGGGTAAAGTCGGAGCAACCGAATTTTTTAAAGCGGTTGAGAATATGCTCTGTAATCGTAATGCTTCCAACGGGGATAAGCGGTTTCGGAAGAATTTCGGTGTAGGGGTAAAGCCTCGTGCCGAGCCCGCCCGCCATCATTATTACGGGCGCACTGATTGCGTCGCGCTCGCGCTGAACGGTGAAATCGCGAAAAACAAGGGCGTGGATAAGCCCGTCCTCGTCCACCATGGGGCAGCAGCCAATGTCCATCTCCTCAACGAGCCTTCTCGCCGCGCCCTCGTGGAAGCCCTCCACGCGAACGGGGTTCTTTGTCGCGGCGGCGGTTACGCTGAGGTTAAGGTCACGGCCCTCCAGCATATAGCGGCGAATGTCGCCGTCGGTGATGACCGCCTCAAGACGAAAATCGGGCGCAACAAAGAGGATACGATGACCCGTCGCCTGAAGCTTCTTCATAGCGTCGGCTACCGTAGCGCCGCTGTCGATTATGAATTCCTCGTATTTCATAATAGCCGTCCTTTTGGTTTATTTTACGATATCCTTAATTTCAAAAACCACCCGCTTCACGTCGGCGTCCGAAAGGTTTGTGCTGCAAGGCAGGTTAACAATATTGTCGTGGTAGTATATAGCCTTTTCTATCTTGTATGCGCGACAGCTCTTATAGGGCTTTAGATTATGCATAAGCTCCCAAATCGGGCGGGTCTGTATACCGCGCTTATCGAGCTCGGAAATTATAAGGTCGCGCTTGCCGTCGGAAAAGTAGCTGTAAAACCAATAGTTTGGGTGAACGTCCGAGCGGAAGGGAAGCAGTGGCAAACCCTCCTTACAGTAAAGCTCATAGTTGTGCTTCTTTTTAATCAGGAACTTTCCCAGCTGTTCCAGCTGTGCTATGCCGAGCGCCGCTTGAATGTTGGTCAGGCGGTAGTTGTAGCCGACCTCGTCGTGAACGAAGCGCAGCGGGTCGTTCTTCGACTGGGTGGAAAGGTAGCGCATATGCTCAAGCTTCTCTTTGTCGCGCGCTATTATCATTCCGCCGCCGCCCGTAGTGATTATCTTGTTGCCGTTAAAGGAAAAAACGCCGATTTCGCCTATTGTGCCCGCGTGCAGTCCTTTATATCGTCCCTCAAGGAAGGTGGAGCCGAGCGCCTCACAGGCGTCCTCAATAAGGAAAAGGTTAAACTCCTGCGCTATATCGACAAGGCTTTCCATATCAGCAAGGTTTCCGAAAACATGCACAACCATAAGCGCGCGCACACGCTTTTTTGACTTCTTCTCGTAGAGCGCACCGTTCTTCATTCGACATTCCTTTTCGCAGTACTCGCGAACCTTAACGGGGTCAATGCAAAGGGTGTCGTCGCAGTCCATAAAGACGGGGGTTGCGTTTGAATAAAAAATGGGGTTAGTTGTGGCGATAAAGGTAAGGTCGGGGGTAATGACTATCTCGCCGGGCTGTACACCGGCCTCAAGCAGTGCGAGATGAAGCCCCGCCGTGCCGCTTTGGCAGGCGACGGCGCTTTCCGTGCCGACGTAAGCCGCGATACCCTTTTCAAACTCTGTGATATACGGGCCGCCCGTGGAAACCCATTCCGACTTAATTGCGACGGTCATATATTCAAGCTCCTTGCCCTTCAAATTGGGTACGGAGAGTGGTATAAACTTCTTTTTGGCCTCAGCCATATGGGTCACTTCCTTAGATATTATATATGTTGGTCTTATAGGACGAGAGGTTGTTCTTAATCCACGCTATTGTCTCGGCAAGCCCCGCTCTGAGGTCGTATTTCGGCGACCAGTCGGTGAGCGATTTAATTTTGGTGTTGTCGCCTAAGAGACGGTTGACCTCGCTCTTTTCGGGACGAAGGCGTTGCTCGTCGCAGATAATCTTAGCGCTCGGGTTAATCTGTTCGATAAGCTCCGACGCAAGCTCACCTATTGAAATCTCAACACCGGTAGCTATATTGACCTCCTCGCCTATCGCCTTCTCGCATGCGGCGAGCGCCATAAAGCCCGCGGCGGTGTCCTTGACGTAGTTGAAGTCGCGCGTCGGGGTAAGCGAGCCGAGCTTAATCTCCTCTTTTCCCGCGAGTAATTGGGAAATAATTGTTGGGATAACGGCGCGGGCGGACTGGCGAGGCCCATAGGTGTTAAAGGGGCGCACTATTGTGACGGGGGTTTTGAAGGAGCGATAAAAGCTCTCGGCTATCCTGTCAGCGCCTATCTTTGTCGCGGAATAGGGCGACTGACCCTGATAGGGGTGCTTCTCGTCTATCGGGACGTACTGCGCCGTGCCGTAAACCTCGCTTGTGGAGGTGACGAGCACCCGCTTTGTTTCAAGCGCGTTCGCCGCTTGAAGAACGTTTAGCGTGCCCTTGATATTTGTATCGACATAGCTGTCGGGTGAATGGTAGCTAAAGGGAATGGCGATAAGGGCGGCAAGGTGAAAAACAGTGTCAATCCCCTTCATGGCCTCCCGAACGCCGTTCGGGTCGCGAATATCGCCGCTGAAAACATCAATTTCGTTCTTTACTTCGTCGGGCAAGCTGTCGAGCCAGCCCCAGGAATTAAAGGAATTATAGTAACAAAAGGCGCGCACGGATTTTCCCGACTTCACAAGCTCCTCGGTAAGGTGGCTTCCAATAAAGCCGTCTGCGCCCGTAACAAGTACTTTTTCGCTCATTTTAACACCTCGAAAATTATAAGTGTACACTTTATAATAATATAAAATACATTGAATTACAATAAAAACATTGAGAGACGCCGCGTTTGGTGGTATTATTAGAATGATTTAATATGGGCGCTTATACCGAAAGAAATGGAGAAAGCCTATGTCGGATAAACCGGTAATAGCTGTTGTAACGGGAACAAGAGCCGAGTTCGGTCTGCTCTTTCCCGTAATAAAAAGAATATCCGAGGACGGCGGTCTTTCGCTCTCCTTAATTGTTACGGGCTCGCATCTTTGCCCCGCGTTTGGCGAGACGGTAAAGGAGATAGAGAAGGCGGCGGTGCCGATAGCGAAAAGGATAGATATCCTTCCGAACGCAGACAAAACTCCGGCGACCGAGGCGGCGGCGATTGCCCTTCGAGAGTTTTCGCTTTATTTTAAAGAGACGAAGCCCGATATTGTTCTTCTGCTCGGCGACCGATACGAGATTTTCGCGGCGGCAACCGCGGCGGCGATGTGCGACATACCTCTTGCCCACATAAGCGGAGGGGAAACCACAGAAGGCGCGAAGGACGAGTTCTTCCGTCACTGTATAACAAAGATGAGCGCACTGCATTTCGCCGCGACAGAGGTTTATCGCAAACGGATTATCCAGCTCGGCGAGCAGCCCGAAAACGTCTATTTTGCGGGTTCACTCGGCGCTGAAAACATAATGACGTTGCCCGTGATACCCAAGAAAGAGCTTTCTGAGGATATCGGCTTTGACGTTGAGCGCGACTTTCTCCTTTGCACCTATCACCCCGAAACCCTCTGCGGCGTTGAGCCGAGAGCGGGCGTAAGAGAGCTTCTCGCCGCGATTGAAGCGGTGGGCTTGCCCGTGCTGTTCACGGCGGCTAACGCCGACGACGGCGGCGCGGAGATAAACGAGGAGATAAGGAGCTACTGCGAAAAAAGCAGGAACGCAAAGCTTGTTAACAGTCTCGGCGTGGTGCGTTATCTTTCGGTTATGCGGTACTGCCGTGCGGTGGCGGGCAACTCCTCAAGCGCGATAGTGGAAAGCCCGACGCTAAAAAAGCCCGCGGTGAATATAGGCGCACGGCAGACGGGCAGAATAAAGGGAGATAACAATATCGACTGTGATACCGAGCGCGGCGCGATAGAAGCGGCGATTAGGAAGGCGGTTTCAGACGAATTTCAAAGAAGTGTCGAAAATATGGTCAGTCCCTTTGGAAAGGGCGGCGCGAGCGGGATAATTGTCGGCGTTATTAAAGAACGGCTGTCATCGCTCAGCGCAAAAAAGACATTTTATGATATAGATTTCGAGGTGAAATAGATGAGAGGTTTAGTTGTCGGCTTAGGTTCAATGGGCAAGCGCAGAATACGCCTGATGAAGGGCTTTTTTAAAGACGTTGAGCTTTGCGGCGTGGATTTCAGCGAGGCACGGCGCAAGGAGGCGAGCTCGCTTTTCTCGGTAGAGTGTTATTCTTCGATTGACGAGGCAGTTAAGGCGTTTTCGCCCGACACGGCGTTCGTCTGCACAAGTCCGCTCTCTCACGCGGCAATAATCAAGGAGCTTTTGTCCTATTCGCTCAACGTGTTTACCGAAATAAATCTTGTAAGCGACGGCTACAATGAAAACGTACAAACTGCTAAGGAAAAAGGGGTAACGCTCTTTCTCTCCTCCACCCCGCTCTACCGACGCGAGACGCAGTATATCGAAAAAGCGGTCAGTGAAACAAGCGGCGCACTATGCTACCGCTACCACGTCGGTCAGTATCTTCCCGACTGGCACCCGTGGGAGAATTACAAAGATTTCTTCGTCGGCGACAGGCGCACGAACGGCTGCAGAGAGATTTTCGCGATAGAGCTTCCGTGGCTTGAGAGCGCATTTGGAAGGGTGATTAAGGCTGAAAGCACCCCGCTCAGACAGACGGCGCTGAATATTGATTACCCCGACAGCTTCCTTGTTACCCTAACCCATGAGAGCGGCGCGGCAGGTCAGTTCGCCGTGAACGTTGTTTCCCGCAAGGCGGTGCGCGATTTTGAGTTAATAGGCGAAAACCTTTATCTTAAATGGAACGGCACGCCGAAGGGTTTATATGTTTACGACTTTGACAAGAAGGAAGACCGCTACATCGACACCTACGAAAGCGTGACCAAGGACAGCCGATACGCCGAGAACATAATTGAAAACGCCTATGTGGACGAACTTGCGGCGTTCTTCGATATCCTTAACGGCAAGGACGTGCGCCGTCACAGCTTTGAAAGCGACGCAAGACTGCTCGGCATAATCGACGAGATAGAGGAGGCGGCAAGATGAGGGTGCTTTTCTGCGGGCTCGGCTCGATAGGCTCACGCCATATTAAGAACCTTTCGGTGGTATTGAGTGAGAGAAAGATAGACTTTACGATAGACGCGGTTCGCGCGACCGACCGTCCGCTCAGGGACGGTGTTGAGCCTTTGCTGAACAAAACCTTTAAAAGAATAGAGGATATAGAGGGCGGGTACGACATAGCGTTCGTCACCAACCCTACGGCTTTGCACGAAGAAACCGTAAAGGCGCTTTCGTCGGTTACTCGGGATATGTTTATTGAAAAGCCCGTTTTCAAAGAAACAACAACAGACATTTCCGCGCTTGGACTTAAAAAGGACGGCGTTTACTATGTTGCGTGTCCCCTCAGACACACGCCGGTAATAAGGCGGCTTCACGAATACTGCGAAAAAGAGAAGCCCGTCGCGGCGAGGGCGATATGCTCGTCCTACCTTCCCGAATGGCGCAAGGGCACAGACTATCGCGAATGCTACAGCGCAAAGAAGGAGCTTGGCGGCGGCGTTGTTTTAGACCTTATCCACGAGTGGGATTATCTTTCGTGGCTTCTCGGTTTTCCCGAAAAGGTCAGTATGCTTTCCGGCAAGCGCTCGTCACTGGAGATTACGAGCGACGACATAGCCGTTTACGCCGCCGATTTCGGAAAGACACTTCTCACCTTACAGCTTGACTATATCGGCGCGGTGCCCCAGCGAAGCTGTGAGCTGTTCTTTGACGGCGAGGTGGTGAAGGGCGACATACTCAACCACGCGGTGCTGTTTTTAAACAAGGGCGCGGTGGAGGAGTACCCCGCCGAGGACTTCTACATAAACGAGATGAATTATTTTATAGACTGCGTGCTGGAGCGAAAGCACGACAATATGAACACCGTCGAGAACGCCCTTCGGGTGCTTCGAACGGCGACGGAGGAATAGTATGAATATCCTTGTTACCATCTGCGCGCGCGCGGGCTCCAAGGGGGTAAAGTCAAAGAATATGCGCGACTATCTCGGCGTGCCGATAAGCTGGTACACCATTTCGGGTTATCTGCTCTTTTTGGAGCGGTTCGCGCACGAACTCGGCGAGTTTACCCTTGCTTGCAACACAGACGCGAGCGAGCTTTTCGCGCAACTTGACAAAACAAAGGCGGAATATATCCGCGTACCGAGAAAGCCCGAGCTTGCCACCGACACGGCATCTAAGATAGACGTTATTCGAGACACCCTTCGCGAGGCGGAGAAGGCGACGGGCAAAAAGTATAACATAGTGGTGGATATGGACCTCACAAGCCCGCTGAGGCGTGTTGAGGATATAAGAAATATCATCTCAACGCTTCAGAGCAATCCGGACGCGGAGGTTGCGCTTTCGGTAACCGAGGCGAGGCGAAACCCATACTTTAATCAGCTTGTTGTCGGGGAAAACGGCTTTCTGCGCACGGCTATAGTCAGCGATTTCGTTGCGCGTCAGCAAGCGCCCGAGGTTTTTGACGCGAACGCCTCGCTTTACGCCTACCGCCCCGCCTTTCTTCTTGGCACAAACACGATAATCAACAAAGCGAAGCTGGTCGGCTCGGTTATGCCCGACACGGCTGTGCTCGACATAGACAGCGAGCGGGATTTTGAGTTAATCTCGCTTCTCGGCGAGTATTTCTTCAAAAGCGATTCCGCTTACGGCGAGATACGCGATAATATTAAAAACATTCTGCGATAGAAACGGAGAGACACCGTGGCGCTTGATTTTTTATTCTTATATGAACATATAATGCGCGAGTTTGAGAACAACGCGCTTATTATGGCTGAGCTTGAGCGGCGCGGCTACAGCTGCGAGCTTTTTCAGCTTATGGACAGAAAGAGGCTGAAGTATCTGCTTTGGAAGAAGCCGAGGGTAATAGTGCCCTCCGCCATGTATGACAACGAAACACTCAACAGCTTCGTTTATAACAACGTCGGAAAGCTTAACAAGGTTGTAAACCTTCACTGGGAGGAGGTACTTTCCCGCGAGCAGGAGGAAAGCGATTTTTACTCCTTTAACGGCAATGCGCGTAAATGCACCCATATCTGCTGGGGGGAGAAGGCAAAGGAGCGGATAGTCAGAAAGGGCGTGCCCGAAAACAACGCCGTTGTGACAGGCGCGGTTCAGCTTGATTTTCTCTACCCTATGTTCGACGGATATTTTAAGCCGCGAGAGGAGCTCGCGCGTGAGTTTTCGCTTGATACTGACAAGCGCTGGCTTTGCTACGTAAGCTCTTTTTCCTGTGCGTTTATGGACGACAAGGAGGTCGAGGAGCTTAACGCCATGACCGACCTTGATTTTTCCGGCTTCCGCGACGTCGGCGCGCGGTCAATGAACGTGACGCTTGAATGGTTCGACAAACTTCTTTCAGAGCCGAACTATAAGGACGTTGAGCTTATTTACCGTCCGCACCCCTGTGAGTGGCAGAGTCCGCCGCTCGCCGAGATGAAGAAGAAGCACAGTAATTTCCACGTAATAAGCGACTATTCCGTTAAGCAGTGGGTAAAATGCTCGGATATAATCCTTACATGGATGAGCACCTCGATAGCGGAGATTTACTTTGCGAAGAAGTCCTGTATCGTTCTTCGGCCCGAGCCGCTTTTCGACGACTACGACCCCGTCACCTATGAAGGGGTGAACGCCGCTGACAGTTATGAAAAGATGAAGGCGGCGCTTTCGGCTGAGAGAATTCCCTTCCCGATAGATGAGGAGGGCTTAAAAAGCCACTACGACGTGGATTACAGCTACCCCGCCTATATGCGAATATGCGACCTGCTTGAGTGGACGATAAAGAATCCACCGCGCGACCTTCCGTTCAGCGAGGGCTACAAGCCTCACTTCAATCTGTTGAAATTCATAGCGCTTTTCTGCTTCAAGGTGATGAATGTGCTTTGCATTGACCCCAACTGGTTCTTCTTCCTCGGAAAAAAATTCACCGCAAGCGTTAAGCGGTATATGGGCTATTACGGCAAGGCACGGCTGTCGAGAAGACAGATACGCGAAAAGGTGGACGAGATGCGCGGCTATATCGACAGGGCAAATATACAAAAACGGGAGACAAAATGAACGAAGCGAGAACCTTAAAACGAAACCTTCTTTATAACACCGTCGGCAACGTCGTTTACTTTGCCTGCCAATGGCTTATAACGGGCTTCTTTATAAAGCGGCTTTCCGACGCGGCGGCTGGCGACTACAACGCGGGGCTTCTTGCCACGGCTATGGCTGCGACTAATATATTTTTGACCCTTGCGTCCTACGGCATGCGCACCTTTCAGGTGTCTGACATAAAGGACAAATACAAAAACGGCGATTACCTTTTAAGCAGAGCCGTTACCGTCACGGCGGCGATTGTTCTTTGCTTAGGCTACTGTTTCGTTATCGGCTACGGCGGCGAGCAGCTTTTGTGTGTAATGCTGTTTCTCGTATATAAACTGATTGAAGCTGTTACCGACGTTTTTCACGGCTTTTGCCAAAAGAACGAGCGTATGGATATTATCGGAATATCCTACGCGGTAAGGGGAATTATCAGCGTGGCGGCGTTCTGCCTTGTTTTTTCGCTTACCAATAACCTCAATCTTTCGCTGTTGGTTATTACGCTTTTATGTCTTGCGTTCAGCGCGGTGTATGATATAGCGCTGACAAGACGTTTTTATCTGCCTGCCGAAAGGAGCAAGCACGGTGCTTGGCAGCTTCTTCTCGAATGTCTTCCGCTCGCGGTCTACGTCTTTCTTAACACGACGGCGGCGTCGGTGCCGAAGCTTGCGCTTGAGCGGATAATGGGCACCGAGGTAATGGGGGTATACAACCTCGTAAACTCCCCTGTGCTTATCCTTCAAGTGGGCGTAGCGTTTCTTTTTGCCCCGTTTATCACCGTCTTTTCGAACCGCCTTCACGATAAAGACCTGCGCGGTTTTCGCAAGCTCTCGTTAGTAATCACCCTTGGCGTTTTCGCCGTAGGGGCAGTTGGAATAGGCGGCGTTCTTCTACTTGGACGCTGGGGGCTTGACCTTCTTTACGGCGAGCAGGTTGCGGCGTGGAGCGGGCTTCTTGTGCCGCTTGTAATCTGCACGGTATTTACCTCGCTTACCCTTTTTTACTGTATGCTGTTGACCGTTCTTCGCGAGATGAAGGGATTAATATTTTCCACCGCCGCCGCAGTCTCGGTGAGCCTTGCGGTAAGTCCCGCGCTGATTAATGCGTACGGCATGTACGGCGCGAGTTATGCGTGCCTTGCCTCGCTCGTCTTTGAAACGCTTGCGCTCGCGGCATTCGGACTTGCAAACCTCAAGAAAACGGAGAGAACCGACAAGAACTAATGGAAGCTAAGAACAGATACAAAAACGGTCTTCGCGACGGGATACCGATTGCGCTGGGTTACCTTTCGGTCTCCTTTGCGTTCGGACTTTCAGCGGCACGCGGCGGACTGCCCGTATGGATGGCGGTGGTCATTTCGATGACCAACCTTACCTCGGCGGGTCAGCTCGCTGGGCTTTCGCTTATTTTATCCTCCGCCGCACTTATCGAGATGGCGGCTACACAGCTTGTTATAAATCTTCGCTATGCGCTTATGAGCCTTTCCGTTTCACAGAAGCTTCACGAGTCGGTGACGCAGGCGCAG
>CAZUOY010000048.1:0-13962 GCA_964622315.1 uncultured Oscillospiraceae bacterium
CGTTATTTAAGTTTTCAATTTCATTGAAGCGGTGTGAGAGGGAGAATGGCTGAAAACATTAAAGACATAATATCGTCTTATGAAAAGCTATCTTCGCCAATACTTCTTGTCCAGAGTTCTGTATTGTATTGCCTCGGAAACATGGAAGCTGTCAATAGTTTCATCATTTGAAAGGTCGGCTATTGTGCGTGAGACCTTTAAAACCTTGTCGTACGCTCTCGCCGAAAGTCCGAGGCTTTCAAACGCGCGTTTTAAGGTTGCTTCGCCTCTTTCGGTCAAGCGACAAGCTTCGTTTGACATAGCGGACTGAAGCTTTGCGTTGCAAGTAACACCCGTTCCCTCGTAGCGCTTTCTTTGAATTTCACGTGCTGCTATAACACGTTTTCTTATCTCCGCCGAGCTTTCACCTGATTGTTTATCTGAGATTGAATCGTAGTCTACCGCAGTTACTTCAACGTGAAGGTCCAGCCTGTCAAGAAGCGGGCCGCTTATCCGTGAAAGATAGCGTTCCACTGCCGTTTCCGAACAGCTGCACTGCTTAACGCCGCTTCCGAAGTTACCGCAAGGACAAGGGTTCATCGCGGCTACGAGCATAACCGAACACGGGTATGTGAGCGAGCCAGCTACGCGGGAAATAGTCACCACGTCGTCCTCGATAGGCTGACGCAGTACCTCCATAGCCTGACGCGAAAACTCGGGCAGCTCATCGAGGAACAAGACTCCGTTGTGGGAAAGAGAAATTTCTCCGGGGCGTGGAACGGTACCGCCGCCCGTAAGCCCTATTGGAGACACGGTGTGGTGTGGGGAACGGAAGGGACGCTTGGTTACAAGCGAACCGCCCTTTTCAAGCGCGCCCGCAACGGAATATATCTTTGTTGTTTCTATCGCTTCTGTGTAGGTAAGCGGCGGCAGTATAGTCGGAAGCCGCTTCGCAAGCATGCTCTTGCCCGCGCCGGGAGGACCAATCATAAGCAGATTATGATTTCCGGCGGCGGCTATTTCAAGCGCACGCCTCGCTACAGCTTGACCTTTAACGTCTGAAAAATCCACAAGCGAATCGATAAGCGAAGCCTCAAAGGGAACCGGCTGTGTTTTTTCTATCGGCACTTCACCGGATAGGCATTCGAGAAGCTGTTTTACCGTGCCGAGTCCGTATACTTCTATATTCGGGGCTATCGCCGCCTCTGCCGCGTTGTCGAGCGGAACAAAAAGCTTTTTAATCCCGCTTTTTGCCGCCGCTATCGCCATTGGAAGTGCGCCGTTAACGTGGCGAAGCTTTCCGTCAAGCGAAAGCTCGCCTATAAAGGCGCAGTCTTCGGTTACGGCGCTAAGCTGATTTGAAGCTTTCAAAAGCGCAAGCATAATGGGTAAATCATAGACAGGCCCTGACTTTTTCTTGTCAGCGGGCGCAAGATTAACCGTTATGCGGCTTACCGGGAAGGTGAAGCCGGAATTCTTTATTGCGGAGCGAACCCTGTCGCGGGATTCGCTGACCGACGCGTCGGGAAGCCCAACTATGTCGAAGGCGGGAAGCCCGTTGCTGGTGTCGGCCTCTACGGTGACCGTATAGCCGTCCAGTCCGAAAAGACCGAGACTTGTTATTCTTGAATACATGCCCTCACCTCCGATAAATTGAATTATAGCATAATTTGACGCTTTAAAACAGTAAAATTGATTAAAAATAGCGCCTTCAAAACGGCTGTAGTATAAAAACTTACAAATATTTATTAACAATATTGACATTTTGACCGCATAATCTAAAATAGAAAAAGTACAAGCGGTAAGTATTTTAGTTTTGTGAGGGAATTGAATGTATAAAATAGTTAGGAAAAGCGTGCTTAATCCCACCGTCACGCTTATGGAAATCGAAGCGCCGAGAATAGCGAAGAAGGCGCAGCCGGGACAGTTTATTATTCTCCGCGTGGACGACGAGGGAGAGCGCATACCGCTAACAATTGCCGATTACAGTGAGGAAAAAGGAACAGTTACAATAATTTTCCAGATAGTCGGCGCTACCACCGAAAAGCTTAACCACAAGAACGAGGGCGAGTTTATAAGCGACTTTACAGGGCCGCTCGGAAAGCCCTCCGAAATAGAGGGGCTTAAAAAGGTCGCCGTAATTGGCGGCGGCGTAGGGTGCGCTATTGCCTATCCTATCGCGAAGAAGCTTCATAAAAACGGCGCGGAGGTTCATTCTATCGTCGGCTTCCGTTGCAAGGATTTAGTTATTCTTCAAAATGAGTTCGAGGAAGCGAGCGATAAGTATGTCCTTATGTCCGACGACGGAACCGCGGGCGAAAAGGGGCTTGTTACCGACGCGCTTAAAAAGCTTATTGAAAGCGGCGAAAAGTACGACGAGGTAATCGCAATCGGCCCGCTGATTATGATGAAATTTGTCTGCAAGCTCACTAAGGAGTATGGAATTAAGACCACCGTTTCCATGAACCCGATAATGATTGACGGTACGGGTATGTGCGGCGGCTGTCGCCTTACCGTCGGTGGAGAAACAAAGTTCGCCTGCGTTGACGGCCCGGACTTTGACGGACACCTTGTTGATTTCGACGAGGCTATGGCGCGCGGTGCGGTCTACAAGCCATTTGAGCGCGAGGCGCACGAGAGAGTATGCAATCTATATAAGGGGGTAGAGAATAATGGCTAATATGTCACCGATAAAGAACCCAATGCCGTCGGCTCTGCCCGAGGTAAGAAACAAGAATTTCGAGGAGGTCGCGCTCGGTTATTCTGAGGAAACGGCACTTGACGAGGCCGCGCGTTGCTTAAACTGCAAGAATAAGCCTTGCACTGGCGGCTGCCCCGTGTCAATTGATATTCCCGCGTTTATCGCAAAGATAGTCGAGAAGGACTACGAGGGCGCGTATCAAAAGATATCAGAGGCAAGCTCGCTTCCCGCGGTTTGCGGTCGCGTCTGCCCGCAGGAGAGCCAATGCGAAAAGTTCTGCGTGCGCGGGATTAAGGGCGAAAGCGTCGGCATAGGTCGGCTTGAGCGCTTTGTCGCGGACTATCATAACGAAAATGTAAAGGAACTTCCCGAAAAGCCGGAAAGCAACGGACACAAGGTGGCGGTAATCGGCGGCGGCCCTGCGGGGCTTACCTGTGCGGGAGACCTTGCGAAAAAGGGCTACGAGGTGACCGTCTTTGAGGCGCTTCACCTTGCGGGCGGCGTGCTGGTTTACGGTATCCCCGAGTTCCGTCTTCCTAAGGCGATAGTTGCGAAGGAGATTGAAACGTTAAAGCAGCTTGGCGCAAAGATAGAAACGAATATGGTTATCGGCAAAATAATGTCGGTAGACGAGCTTTTCGAGGAAGGCTTCGAGGCGGTGTTTATCGGCTCGGGCGCGGGACTTCCCAGCTTTATGAAGATACCCGGTGAAAACCTAAAGGGCGTTTATTCCGCAAACGAATTTCTTACCCGTGTTAACCTTATGAAAGCCTATCGCGACGGTAGCGATACACCAATACAAAAGGCTCAGCGGGTAGCGGTTGTCGGCGGAGGAAATGTCGCTATGGACGCGGCGCGCTGCGCGAAGCGGCTCGGTGCTAAAGAAGTTTACATAGTTTACCGCAGAAGCGAGGCGGAGCTTCCCGCAAGAAAAGAGGAGGTCGAGCATGCTAAGGAGGAGGGCATTATCTTCAAGCTCCTTAACAACCCGACCGAGATTACAAGCGCCGAGGACGGCTTCGTAAACGGCATAAAGTGCGTTGAAATGGAGCTCGGCGAGCCCGACGCTTCGGGCAGACGCAGACCTGTACCCAAGGCGGGCAGTGACTTCACCATTGACGTTGACTGCGTTATTATGGCAATCGGCACTACTCCGAACCCGCTTATTAAATCCACGACTAAGGGGCTTGAAACCCAGAAGTGGGGCGGAATAATCGCGGACGAGGCGACCGGTGCGACCTCACGCGAGGGTGTGTTCGCGGGCGGAGACGCCGTAACAGGCGCGGCGACGGTCATTCTCGCAATGGGTGCCGGTAAGCAAGCGGCGAAGTCGATAGACGAATATATAAGAAGCAAAAAGTAAAAGACTAAACAATTTAATAAAAAGCGCGGCGAAGAACCGCGCTTTTTCATTTGACAACGGGGCTGTAAAAATATATTATGTATAATACCTTTTTGACTAACGGGTAAATCCTTGTAAAGGAGAAGAATTAATGGATTACAAGAGAGAGTATGAGCTTTGGAGAGAGAAGGCTTTGGACGAAGACCTTCAAGCGGAGCTTAAGGAGATGCAGGGTAAGGACGAGGAGATTCTTTCGCGTTTCGGCGCGTCGCTGACCTTTGGCACAGCGGGGCTTCGCGGAATAATCGGAGCGGGCACCGACAGAATGAACGTTTACACCGTGCGCCGTGCGACGCAGGGGCTTGCCGATTATGTTAACGAGCGCTACGGCGGCGGAGCTGTGGCTATCTCCTACGATTCAAGGAACAAGAGCCGCGAGTTTGCCGAGGAGAGTGCGGCGGTGCTTGCGGGCAACGGAGTTACCGCTTACATATACGACAGGCTTATGCCCACGCCTATGCTTTCCTTCGCCGTGCGTGAGCTGAAAGCCAAGGCGGGTATAATGATTACCGCGAGCCACAATCCGGCGGCTTATAACGGCTATAAGGCTTACGGCTCGGACGGCTGTCAGATGACCTCTGAGGACGCAGGCGCTGTTTATTCCCGCATTCAAAAGGTCGATATCTTTGACGGCATTAAATATAAGAGCTTTTCAGACGGAATCGCCGACGGCTCAATTAAGTACATATCCAAATTTGTTATCGAGCAGTATTATAACGAGGTTCTAAAATGCAAGATAAGCGGAACGGTCTGCGAGGCGTTTCCTATCTCTATCGTCTATTCTCCGCTTAACGGAACAGGAAACGAGCCTGTAAGAAGAATTATCGAGGAGCTGGGAATTAACGACGTTTATATCGTCGCCGAGCAGGAAAAACCCGACGGAAACTTCCCCACCTGCACCTATCCCAACCCCGAAACCAGGGAAGCGCTTTCTCTGGGCCTTCAGCTTTGCGAAACGAAAAAGCCCGACCTCTTTATTGCCACCGACCCCGACGCTGACCGCGTGGGTGTGGCGTTTAAAGAAGAAGACGGCTCCTTTCGCATACTTTCCGGCAACGAGGTTGGCGCGTTGCTGTTGAACTACATTATTGAGGCAAGAACAAAAAACAATACAATGCCGAAAAACCCAGTCGCTGTAAAAAGCATAGTTTCCACCGCGCTCGCTGACGAGATAGCGAAGCACGGCGGCGTGGAGATGAAAACGGTGCTTACAGGCTTTAAGTATATTGGTGAGCAGATACTTTTTCTTGAGCAAAAGGGCGAAAGCGAACGGTTTATCTTCGGCTTTGAGGAGAGCTGCGGTTATCTTTCGGGCGCATATGTGCGTGATAAGGACGCGGTGCTCGCAACCATGCTACTTTGCGAGATGACGAGCTACTATAAATCTAAAGGCACGACGGTGCTTGCGGTGCTTGAAGTGCTTTATGAGACTTACGGCTATTATATGAACCGTGTAATTAATAAAGAGTTTCCGGGCGTTAACGGCACGGCTGAGATGAATTCTGTTATGGCGTCGCTTTATGGCTGTTATCCTGAGAAGATTGCGGGCTACCAAGTAACGTCGGTTATTGATTATAAAGCCCGTGTAAGAAAGAGTCTCACGCTTAAAACCGAAAGCCCCGTAAATCTCCCCGAGGCGGACGTGATTGAGTTCCTTCTTGAAAACGGCGCTTCGGTTATGATTAGACCGTCAGGCACCGAGCCGAAGATGAAGGTTTATATGTCCGCAAACGAAAAGACCCGCGAGGAATCGGCGCTGGTGCTCGACAAGCTCGAAAAAAGCGCAAAAAGTATTATTACAAAATAAAAAAACTATTGCATTAGTTTTCGGATTGTGCTATTATCTTATAGCAATTGCAACAAAAAAGAGGTGACATTCATTGAAGGAAGGAATCCATCCCAAGTACGAGGAGACAACGATAACCTGCGCTTGCGGCGAGGTAATTAAAACAAAGTCTACCCGTAAAGACATTCGTGTTGAAATTTGCTCGAAATGCCACCCGTTCTATACCGGCAAACAGAAGCTTGTTGATACCGGCGGACGTGTAGATAGATTTAAAAAACGCTTCAACATGGAATAATCAGTTAAGAGGTACGGCTACGTACCTCTTAATTTTTTAAGGGGGTGCAACCTTGTCCGAGAGCTATACGACGTTATATAAAGACGGCGAGTTCGAGTTCACCGAAAAGCGCTCGCGCTTTATCGGCTATGCTAAAAAGGTGGAAACGGAAGGTGAAGCGCTGGAATTTGTTTCGACAATAAAAAGTCTTCACAAAACCGCCACCCATAACGTGTTTGCGTATACTCTGCGAACAGGCAACCTTCAGCGTTACAGCGACGACGGCGAGCCGCAGGGCACGGCGGGACTGCCTGTGCTTGACGTGCTGCTTCGAGGGGAGATAACCGACGCCGCGATAGTCGTTACACGCTATTTCGGCGGCACACTGCTCGGCACGGGCGGGCTTGTGCGGGCCTACTCTCTTGCGGCGGCGAGGGCTGTGGAAAGCGCCGAGCCCGCAAGGATGGAAACCTGCTCGGTTTTTGAGCTTTTTTGCGATTATTCCGATTTCGACAGAATTAACGCCCTTCTTCCGTCTCTTGGTGCTAATATTACTGAAAGTGCTTTTTCCGACAGGGTACGGCTTGTGATTTCGCTATTGAAGGAGCGAAGCGAGGAGTTTCTCGTCAAGGTACGGGAGCTGACGCGGGGAAAGGGCGAGCCGAGGCTTATCGAAGAAAAATTTGTTCCGATAATAAAAAAGGAAATTGACCGATAGTGTCGTATAATATAGTGTGGGGGTGAAATGGAATGACGCCCAGAGAAATGACCGAAAAAAACGAGGAGCTTATACTGTGTAAGTTCGCGGTGCTATCTAAGAACACACAGGGAAGAAAGCTTTATGAGGAGCCTTGCGAGCTTCGCACAGAGTTCTGCCGAGACCGCGACAGAATTATTCATTCAAAGGCGTTTCGGCGTTTAAAGCAGAAAACGCAGGTGTTCTTGTCGCCCGAGGGCGACCATTACAGAACTCGTTTGACCCATACGCTTGAGGTTTCGCAGATAGCTCGAACTATCTCGCGAGCTTGCAGACTAAACGAAGATTTGACCGAGGCGATTGCGCTCGGACACGACCTTGGCCATACACCGTTCGGCCATGCGGGCGAGCGGGCGCTAAACGAGCTGTGCGAGGGCGGCTTCAACCACTACGAACAAAGCGTTCGCGTGGTGGAAAGACTTGAGAAGAACCGCAGAGGGCTTAATCTTTGCGCTGAAACCATAGACGGCATTGAGCGGCATACAAAAGGCGCGTTGCCGAAAACGCTTGAGGGTCAAGCCGTACGGCACGCGGACAGGATTGCCTTCTTAAACCACGATATCGAGGACGCCCAAACAGCCGGCGTGCTAAAAGAGAGCGACCTTCCAACAAACGTTCGAAAAACGCTCGGAGCAAAAAAAAGCGCGAGAATTACCACGCTTGTTTCGTCGCTTGTGACTAACTTCGACGGCACCTTCAGCTTCGCGCCCGAAATAGAGAAGGCATACGACGAGCTTTATAACTTTATGTTCGACAGAATTTATCTCGACGTAAAGGGAGACATAAAGTGCGAGGAAGCGAAGGCGATAGACATGATAGAAAGACTGTATCTTTATTATGTCACGACTCCGGACGAGCTTCCCGAGTTTTATCGTGAGGTTGCAAGCGAGGACGGCGTTGAACGCGCCGTTACAGATTACATATCGGGCATGAGCGACGATTACGCCACCTATAAATTCAAGACGCTATTTATCCCGAAATCGTGGGCGCTTACCACCTAATTAAACAGATATAATATTGAAAAGGGGGAACGGCTATGGCGCTGTCACAGGATTTTTTAATTGAGCTTCACGACAGAAACGACATAGTCGAGGTTGTCGGCTCATATCTGCCGCTTGTTCGGCGCGGAAGAATACATGTCGCGCTTTGCCCCTTTCATAATGAAAGAACGCCGAGCTTTACCGTTTATCCCGAAACCCAGTCCTTCTACTGCTTCGGGTGCGGCGCGGGCGGCGATGTAATCACCTTTATAAAACAGCGCGAGAATATCGAGTATATAGAAGCAGTGAAGCTTCTTGCCAGCCGCGCGGGCATGGCGCTTCCGGACGAGACCGACACAAGCGCAATAGCGGTAAGAAAGCGGATATTCGATTTAAACAAGCTAACCGCACGCTTCTTCTTCGACAGTCTTAATTCCGACGCAGGAAAGCAAGCGCGTGGCTATCTTCGAAGACGCGGACTGGATGACGCGACAATACGCCGCTTCGGAATAGGCTATGCGGATAACACGTGGGACAGCCTGAGAAACTTTCTTCGCTCCAAGGGCTTTCGCGACGAGGAGATGATTGAAGCCGGTATTTGCACCGCTGGTAAGAACGGCGGAAGCTACGATTTCTTTCGCGAGAGAGCGATGTTTCCCGTAATAGACGTTCGCGGAAATATTGTGGCATTTTCGGGCCGTACCCTAAACGCCGACACAAGGAAATATTTAAACACGAGGGACACCGCGGTCTTCAAAAAGAGTCGCACCCTTTTTGCTCTTAACATTGCAAAGAACACGAAAACTCGGCAGATAATTATTGCGGAAGGGCAGATGGACGTAATAGCCCTTCATGCCGCGGGCTTCGATAACGCCGTCGCGGGACTCGGTACCGCGCTTACAGACGAGCACGCACGGATGATTTCGCAGTATGCCGACGAGGTTCTTCTCGCCTACGACGCGGACGAGGCGGGGCAGAAGGCAACACGACGAACGATTGATGTTTTTAAAAACACAAATCTTATTGTCCGCGTAATAGCCATGGACGGCGCGAAAGACCCTGACGAGTTTATTCAAAAATTCGGCGCTGACCGCTTCCGCGAGCTAATTGACGGCTCGGCTAATTCAACGGAATACGAGCTTTTCCGTGTAAAGAAAAACTTTGACCTTGAAACCGACGCCGGCCGCGCGGGCTACCTTAAAGCGGCGGGAGAGGTGCTTGCGCGGATAGACTCGCTCACAGAGCGTGATATCTATGCGGGAAGGGTCGCGAAAGATACCGACGGAAACAAGGAATATCTCTTGCTTGAAGCGGAGCGGGTCAGAAAACGGCTTCGCGCGCGCGAAACAAAGGCGCAGGATTCCAAGCTTGCCCGAAGCGTGGGTGAACGGTACAACCTGCGAGTAGCGGGTGACTCAAAGCTCGGCGCTGTCTCGGCGGAGCGACGAATAGTCGCGCTCTTGTTCTTCAATCCCGACCTTTGTGAAAAAATAGCGGACAAGCTACTTCCCGGTGACTTTGTGTCGGCGGAAACGGCGGAGATTTTCCGTTTGCTTACCGAGGCAATCGGGCGCGAGGAGTTTATGGGAATGTCCTCAATGTCCGCCTTTCTTTCAGGTGAACAGATATCATTGTTAAGCGGAATAATTGCGGAAGCCTCTGGCGTAAACTTCGCCGTGGACGACGCAGACCTATATATAGACAAAATTCTTGAGGCGGCTAACAGCCCGGACAAAGACTCGCTGGGCAGAATGGACGCCGAGGAGATACAAAAGCTTATAGATAAAAAGAAGGGGATAAAATAATGAGTGCAGAAAAACGCAACCTGATTAAGGAGCTTATCGAAAACGGGAAAAAGAAGGGCAAGCTCACCACAAAAGAAATCAACGACGTGCTTGAGGAGATGGACTTCGACGTTGAGCAGGTGGACAAGCTATATGATACCCTTGAAGGACACCGTATAGAGATAGTTGAGGATATGGAGGACGAGGACCTTGAGGCTGACCTTACCAAGGACGTCGAAAACCTTGTCGATTCCTCTACGGTCGAGGGCACAGACGACCCCGTAAAAGTATACCTAAAAGAAATCGGACGCGTGCCGCTGCTGACTCCGGACGAGGAGATAGACCTTGCCGTTCGTATGGCAGAGGGTGACGAAAGGGCGAAAAAACGTCTTTCGGAAGCTAACCTGCGTCTTGTCGTCAGCATAGCCAAAAGGTACGTTGGGCGCGGAATGCACTTTCTTGACCTTATTCAAGAGGGTAACCTCGGCTTGATTAAGGCGGTTGAAAAGTTCGATTACACTAAAGGCTTTAAATTTTCGACCTACGCTACATGGTGGATTCGACAGGCAATAACCCGTGCGATAGCCGACCAGGCACGCACAATCAGAATCCCCGTACATATGGTCGAAACAATAAATAAGGTTAAGAAGGTAAGCAGCCAGCTCCTTCACAGGAACGGACATGAGCCGACGGCGGAGGAGATTTCCGAGGAGATGGGCGTTTCCGTTGAGAAGGTTCGCGAGATACTTCGCGTGGCGCAGGAGCCCGTTTCCCTCGAAACCCCGATAGGCGAGGAGGAGGACAGCCATCTCGGCGACTTTATCCCCGACGAGGACGCTCCCGTTCCCGCTGAGGCGGCGTACCATACCCTTCTTCGCGAGCAGTTGGGTGATGTGCTCAACACCCTCACCCCGCGTGAGGAAAAGGTGCTTCGTCTGCGCTTCGGTCTTGAGGACGGACGTCCGCGCACCCTTGAGGAGGTCGGTAAGGAGTTCAACGTAACCCGCGAACGTATCCGTCAGATTGAGGCGAAGGCGCTTCGCAAGCTCCGCCACCCAAGCAGAAGCAAAAAACTACGCGATTTTCTTGATTAGCATACAAAAACTGCCGAAAACCTCGACGCCAAAAGGAAACAAAGTTGCAACCCGCCCGTGCGTGTCACGAGCGGGCTATTTTTTTGTTTTATCAAAAAAATAGGGTATTGACAAAATAAACAGAAAATCGTATAATTTTAAATTAGTTTACAATGGATTTTTGCGCCCAAAGATGTAAAAAATTGGTGTTTTTCTCGCCAAAAATTTACGAAAATCGGCGCGTTTTTCGACCCAACTTGTGCAACTTGTATAAATAGTAAGTATAAAAGAGGAGTGACAGCGAAGCATGGAGAGAGTACATCCCGTAAAACTTGGCAAGAACGAGAGAATGAGCTTTGCGCAAATCGATGAAGTCCAGGAGATGCCGAACCTTATCGAGATACAGAAAAACTCGTATCGCTGGTTTCTGACCGACGGCTTGAAGGAGGTCTTTCGCGACATCTCGACTATCAAGGACTACACAGGTAACCTTGTTCTTGATTTTATCGATTATCACCTTGAGGAAACACCCAAGTATACCGTTGAGGAGTGCAAGGAGCGCGACGCGACGTATAACGCGCCGCTAAAGGTTCGCGCCCGTCTTCTCAACAAAGAAACAGGAGAGATAAAGGAGCAGGAAATTTTCATGGGCGATTTTCCGCTCATGACCGACAGCGGCACCTTTGTCATTAACGGCGCGGAGCGCGTTATTATCTCTCAGCTCGTTCGTTCCCCCGGCGTCTACTTCGACGAGACGCGCGATAAATCGGGAAAGAAGCTCTACACCTCCACGGTTATTCCTAACCGCGGCGCTTGGCTTGAATATGAAACCGACACCAACGATATCTTCTATGTCCGTATCGACAAGAACAGGAAGATGCCCGTCACGGTGTTCCTTCGTGCGCTTGGGCTCGGCTCCAACGAGCAGATAAAAGAGTTCTTCGGCGAGGATGACAGAATTATTGCAACGCTTGAGAAGGATTCCACCACAAACGAGGAGGAGGGACTTCTTGAAACCTACCGCAAGCTTCGCCCGGGCGAGCCTCCCACGGTAGACAGCGCTAAGACCCACCTTAACAACCTCTTTTTTGACGCACGCCGTTACGACCTTTCCCGTTTTGGACGCTATAAGTACAACAAAAAGCTTTCGCTGGTTCCGAGAATTTACGATAAAAAGCTAATGCGCGACGTTATCGACGAGCGCACGGGCGAGCTTCTTGCGAGCAAAGGCGACATAATCAGCCGCGAGCTCGGTGACAAGATTGCCCAAAGCGGCATAATGATTGTTTACCTTGACGTTAACGATAAAGAGGTAAAGGTTATCTCCAACGGTATGGTCGATATCAGCGACTATATCGGCTTTGACCCGAAGGAAGCGGATATCAATGAAAAGGTCTGCTTCAAGGTTCTCTGCGAAATCCTTGATTCCGCGAAGAATCAGGAAACAATTAAAGAGATGATAATTGCCCGCCGCGACGAGCTAATTCCGAAGCATATTACGATAGACGACATTTTGGCGTCCGTCAACTATCTTTGCGGATGTTATGGAGTTGTTTTCAACCGCTGCTGCGGGATTCAATGTCGGAGAGTTAACCCCGTCATGGTCATGCCCCGTGGTCGCATTGAATAAGGGGTCATGGAATTCATTCTCCATAAAGTCCCTTAACTGCGGATTTCTTAATTTCTCGTATTTTACTTCTATTGCTCCTGCCATTTTATTGCTCCTTTCAATGTAGGGGGGTCAATGCCCCCCGTTTGTTCCATTGTTACTTATGATGTTGCTAATCCTGTGATTGTGCCGTGGCACCATGCTGGACCGTAGTCTAAGCCTATCTGTCCGAATATCTGACCGCTTTCAGCAGCTCCTGTCTTAGAGAGTTCCTCATAGAAGAGGTTACCTTTTCCTGGTACTGGCTGGAATACTGGAGCGCACATTGCGACGTCCGCTATCAGCAGTGTGGAATTTGGCATCATTCTGTGTGGATTAGCCACGCCTATATTGCCGTAGTCTGTTTCAATCTGTTTGACGTTTACTCCACCGACATTCCTGTCTTCAGGCGCATATCCGTAGATTGCAGAGAGTTTCTGCTTCTGGAATCCTCCGCAGAAGATTACTGGATTTTTGAACATCGCGCCGTTCTCGAACATGGTCAAGAGTATCTCGTCCATGAGGTCTTTTGATAAGGCTACTGCGCTTGCGTCAACTGTGTTGGAAGCGAGAGCCGCAGCGGCTATCATACCTCTGGTCTGATTAGCGGTGTCGCTGTCTGATGAAGCTGAATGTGTCCCCTGTAGGAAGTGCCATTCAACTTTGCGTGCGATTTCCTCAAGAGCCTTGGCAATCTGCCAGTCCTTCTCGCTTACTACGTTATTCTGCGCGCCTGCGGTGTTGATTCCGTCAAGCCTGCCGTAGTTGGACATCTTTACATAGGATAGTATGATTTTTTCCTGGAATATCTGCACTACGTTCTTTTTCTGCACGCGTACCCTGTTTATAGCGGTTACGCCTGTTATGGATTCGTTCTCTGTGATAGTTTCCTGTTCGAGTGTTTCGTGATTGTATTCAGATGTTGTCGGAAACTCGAAGTTTGTTGTCTGTCTTCCGCCGTTCAGTCCGCCTATCATGGAAAGGAACGGTGTGTTGATCATATCGCTGGTATAGAGCGCCCCTGTGTAGTTAGGCAGTCCCCAGATTGTACCTGTTGTTTCGTTAGCCATTTTTTATCTCCTTATTTCTTGCTCCTCGCCTCGAATAACTGTCGGGTGAGTGATACTATGGCGACAGAGTTTCCGTCCTTATGGGCTTCTTTTAGTTTCTGCTCCAAGGTTTCGACTTCTGTCGCATTATTAGGTGGCGGGTTAGCGCCCCTGTCCGCTGTCCCCGTCCTTACTTGCGGGAACTCTTCCTCTAATGCCGTTATCGCCTCTTTCAAGCCCTTTATCGTGCCGTCCTCTTCAATCGTGACTTTGGAGCGGTCCAACAGCCTGCTTACAAGTTTTACGTCATACCCATCAAGGGATTTGATTTCAGCCTGCAACAGCCTCTCATTGGCTTTTTCGAGCGCTGCGTTCATGTTCTTCGCTAAGTTTTCCTTATAGAGCGTGATACTCTCGTCTTTCAGGGCGTCTTCGGGGTTTAATCCGATTATATCCTTGAACTTCAAGGCGAGCCTGTCGCGTTCTTCTTCGGCGGCTTTTCTTGCGAGCCTGTTTTCTTTCGCTTCTT
>CAZUOY010000049.1:0-13784 GCA_964622315.1 uncultured Oscillospiraceae bacterium
ATTAAGCCCACGGCGCTCGGCACGGTTGTAACAGACCTTATGATAGACCAGTTCAGCAACATAGTTGACGAGAAGTTCAGCGCCGCTATGGAGAGAAACCTCGATAAAATCGAGGAGGGTAAAGCGGACTGGGTCAAGACGCTCGACAAATTCTATAAAGATTTCGCAAAGACCTTAAAGAAGGCGGAGGAAAACCTTGACGGACAGCGCTTGAAGGTGCCCGAGGAGGAGACCGACGTGGTCTGTGAGCTTTGCGGAAGGAAGATGGTCATTAAGACAGGGCGGTACGGAAAGTTCCTCGCCTGCCCCGGCTTCCCTGAATGCCGCAACACGAAGCGAATTGTCGTGGAAACTCCGGGCAGATGTCCGAAGTGCGGCGGTAAGGTGTTGCTTCGCCGCTCGCAGAAGGGACGTATCTTCTACGCCTGCGAAAAGGGCGCGGAGTGCGGCTTTATGAGCTGGGACGAGCCGACGGCGGATATCTGCCCGAGCTGCGGCTCAAGCCTGTTTAAGAAGAAAGGCAAGAACGCCTATCTTTACTGCCAAAAGGACGGCTGCGGCTACAAAAAGGACATTGAGAAATGAAAAGAGCACGGGTAATCGGAGCGGGGCTTGCGGGCTGCGAGGCGGCGAACTTTCTCGCGGGCAATGGCTATGAAGTTACCCTTTTTGAACAGAAACCCGCGAAGAAATCGGCGGCGCACAGGCTTGACAGCTTCGCCGAGCTTGTATGCTCGAACTCGCTAAAGGCGGCGCGCCTTGAAAGCGCGGCGGGACTGCTGAAAGCCGAAATGCGGCTTATGGGCTCTGTTTGCTTAGAGGTTGCAGACGGCTGCTCGGTTGCCGCGGGCGGGGCTCTCGCGGTGGACCGTTACGCTTTTTCAAGCGGCGTTACCGAAAGAATAAAACAAAACCCAAATATCGAGATAGTCTATGGCGAGGTTACGGAAATAGACGAGAGCATACCGACCGTTGTCGCCACAGGACCGCTTACCGAGGGGCGGCTTGCCGACGCGCTTCGCGGTCTTTGCGGCGGGCGGGAGTATCTCAGCTTCTATGACGCGGCGGCGCCAATCGTCACGGCGGAAAGCCTCGATATGACAAAAATATATATGGCTTCGAGATATGACAGCGAGACGCAGGGCGACTACCTAAACTGCTATTTCGATAAGGCTGGCTATGAAAGCTTTATCGAAGAACTGACAAACGCCGAAACCGCCGAGCTTCACGAGGCGGATAAGGATTACGCCGTTTACGAGGGCTGTATGCCCGTAGAGAAGCTCGCAAAGCGTTCAAGTAACGCCGCGCGTTTCGGGATGATGAAGCCCGTGGGGCTCATTAACCCGGAAACGGGACACCGTCCGTGGGCGGCGGTACAGCTTCGCAAGGAGAACGCCGAGGGAACTATGTACAATCTCGTCGGCTTTCAGACAAACCTTAAATTCGGCGAACAAAAGCGTGTGTTTTCGATGATACCCGGTCTTGAAAACGCGGAATTTGCAAGATACGGCGTAATGCACCGCAACAGCTTTCTTAATTCTCCCATAGTGCTCAATGTAACGCTCAATTTAAAGGACCGCCCAAACGTCTTTGTCGGCGGTCAGCTTACGGGCTTTGAGGGATATATGGAAAGCGCCGCGTCGGGACTGCTTGCGGCAAGGTTCTTAAAGCGGTGCGACGAAGGAAGAAACGAGCTTATCCCCTCGGTTAACACTATGTGCGGCTCGCTTCTTAGGTATATTACGACCTGTAACAAGAACTTTCAGCCGCTCGGCGCGAATATGGGTGTTCTTCCGCCGTTAAAGGAAACAATAAAGGATAAGAAGATGAAATATGCGGCGCTTGCCGAGCGGGCGCTTAATGATATGAGGAGGTACACGAATGAAGATAATAATTGACGCTATGGGTGGCGACAACGCGCCGCTCGAAATATTGAAGGGCGTTTCGCTTGCGAAGGGGTACGGCGAAAGCCTTGCCGTAACAGGACAAAAACAGGTTATAGAGAGATGCGCCGCGGATAACGGTATAGACCTTTCGGGAATAGAGATAATAGACGCGGCGAGCGTAATGGATATGCACGACGACGCAAAGCTCGTTTTGAAGCAGAAGGCAGACAGCTCAATGGGCGTTGGACTTAAAACGGTTGCGGACGGCGGTGCGGACGCCTTTGTCAGCGCAGGCTCCACGGCGGCGCTCTTTATGGGCGCGACGATGATTGTAAAACGCCTTAAGGGAATCAAACGCCCCGCACTCGGCACTGTTATTCCGCACGTTGACGGCTTCTTTTTCCTTATTGACTGCGGCGCGAATGTCGAATGCCGCCCCGAAATGCTCGAACAGTTCGGCGTTATGGGCTCGATATATATGAAGCAGGTCTTAGGTATAGAAAACCCGCGGGTGGGGCTTCTTAATAACGGAGCGGAGGACTCGAAGGGCACCGAGCTTCAAATTGAAGCGTATAAGCTTCTGGCTAAAAACAGGTCGATAAACTTTGTTGGCAATGTGGAGGGACGCGACGTGCCTCTCGGCGCGTGCGAGGTAGCCGTAGCGGACGGCTTTACGGGCAACATCTTACTCAAAACAATTGAGGGCTTCGGGCTTGCTATCTTTAAGAAGCTTAAAGGCGTTTTCTATAAGAACACCGCGACTAAGCTTGCGGCGGCGGCGCTAAAGCCCGCAATAATGGAGTTTAAGGACAGCATGGATTACGCAAAGTTCGGCGGCGCACCGATAATAGGCTTAACGAAGCCTGTCATTAAGGCGCACGGCAGTTCTAACGCGGAAGCTATTAAGAACGCGATAAATCAGGCGATTCTTTGGAGCAAATCAGGAGTGACCGAGGCGATACAAACCGCGGTTAACGAATAGGCGGGGAAGAAAAATGTGCGAACTTGAAAAAAAGATTGGCTATGAGTTCGGCGACGCGGAACTTTTGGAGGAAGCGCTTACACACTCAAGCTATGCGAACGAGCACGGACTTGACCGAAACAGCTGCAATGAGCGGCTGGAGTTTTTGGGTGATTCGGTTCTGTCGCTTATCGTGAGCGAATACCTTTTCAGCCGAAACCCGAGACTTCCCGAGGGCGAGCTAACCAAGATACGCGCGAGCCTCGTTTGCGAAACCGCGCTGTCTAAATTCGCGAACGAAATTAAGCTTGGCGATAGTATGATGCTCGGTCGCGGTGAGATAAAGAACGGTGGCGCGGAACGTCCGTCTATACTTGCTGACTGCTTTGAAGCGGTGCTCGCCGCTATGTTCCTTGACGGCGGTATTGAGCCGGTTCGCTTCTTCGTGCTTCGTTTTGTGAAGAACGAGCTTAAGCGACACGAGAGCATTCGTGACTACAAGACCGAGCTTCAGGAGGTTATTCAGCGCAACCCCGAGGAGAAGGTAAAGTATGTGTTGGTGTCTGAAAACGGACCCGACCATGACAAGTCATTTACGGTAGAGGTAAAGCTTAATTCGAACACTATCGGCAAGGGCGAGGGGCACAGCAAAAAGCAAGCGGAGCAGAACGCCGCGAGAGAAGCGCTTTCGCTTATGGGTCTATGAAAAGGCACGCAAATCTGTCAATATTCGTTCCGCATAAGGGTTGCCCGAACAAATGCCTTTTTTGCAACCAGCGACGCATATCAGGTGCGGTGAGTGAGCCTGCGCCCGCCGAGGTGGCGGCGCTTTGTGAAGCTTATCTTCCGCAAAACGGGGAGAGAACGGAAATTGCCTTCTTCGGCGGAAGCTTTACGGCGATAGACCGCGAATACATGACGGCACTGCTCGCCGCGGCATATGAGTTTGTGAAGGTTGGCAGAGCGGGCGGAATAAGGATTTCCACCCGTCCCGACGCGATAGACAGTGAGATACTCGAAATTCTTTCAAGCTATGGCGTGACGGCAATAGAGCTCGGCGCTCAGAGCATGGACGACGAGATACTGCGGCTAAATAAGCGCGGGCACACGGCAAGCGACATAAGAGAAGCGAGTGGGCTTGTTAACTCATTTGGCGGGTTTTCGCTGGGGCTTCAGATGATGGTTGGCATGTTTGCAGACAAAAGCCCAGAGGATACAGCGCTTATGACGGCGAAGGAATTTATAAAGCTTTCGCCGAAGACGGTTAGAATTTACCCGACGATTGTTGTCGAGGATACCGAGCTTTACGACCTCTATCGGGCGGGCGAATATTCGCCGCTTACGCTGGAGGACGCGGCGGAGATAACGGCGAAGCTGCTTATTCTTTTTGAGACGAGCGGAATAAACGTTATTCGCGTTGGGCTTCATTCGGACGAATCAATGACCGAAAGTGCCGCCGCGGGGCCGTTTCACCCAGCCTTCGGAGAAATATGCTATTCGCTTGTGATGCGAAAGAGGCTCGAAGACGCGCTTTGCGGAAGAACGGGAGCGACGGCGGTTCGAGTAAACCCAAGGGATTTAAGCAAGCTCTTGGGTCAGAAGAAAAGCAATATCGAATACTTCAGGTCAAAAGGAATTGAGCTTACGGTTAAGCCTTGCGAAAGCGTCAAGGCGGGACAAATAGAAATCTAAAGTTTTTCAAAGGGGAAACGGCTTTGCATTTAAAGTACATCGAAATTCAAGGGTTTAAATCATTTCCCGATAAGGTAAGGCTCGGCTTTGAAACGGGCATTACCGCTATTGTCGGACCTAACGGGAGCGGAAAAAGCAACATAAGTGACGCTGTTCGTTGGGTGCTCGGCGAGCAGTCCACAAAGTCGCTTCGCGGCGGTAAGATGGAGGACGTTATCTTCGGCGGCACACAGCTGCGAAAGCCTATGGGCTTTGCGCAGGTTTCGCTCTGTCTTGACAACTCAGACGAAAAGATGAAGGACCTCGGCTCGGAGATTATCGTTACCCGCCGTTATTACAGAAGCGGTGACAGCGAGTATCTTCTTAACGGCTCGACGGTTCGCCTTCGCGACGTGCGCGAAACCTTTATGGATACAGGTCTCGGACGCGACGGCTATTCAATTATCGGACAGGGTAGAATTGCCGAGATAGTTAATTCCAAAAGCGAGGAACGCCGCGAGATATTCGAGGAGGCGTCGGGTATTGCAAAGTATCGTTTCAGAAAAACCGAGGCGGAAAGAAAGCTTACCGCGGCGAACGAGAACCTCGAAAGGCTTCGCGACATTATTGACGAGCTTGAAGCAAGGATAGGCCCGCTTGAGGAACAAAGCAACAAGGCGAAGAAATTTATTGAGCTTTCGGAAGAAAGAAAAAGCCTTGAAATTACATACTATTGCGACATAATCGCCGGCGCAAAGGAAAAGCTGCGTACTCAGGACGATAAAATCGCCATCTCCAAACAGGATTATGAGGCGATAGAAAAGAAACTGACCGAAACCAACACACTTGTGGACGAGCTGTTTAACGAGAATAACAGACTCGGCGCGAGCGTAAACGATTTTAACGACGAGATAGTAAGGACGAGCGAGCGAATAGCCGAAATTGAGAGCGAAAACGCCGTTCGAAGAAATAACATTGAACACGCAAGCGAGCAGCTTGCCACGCTTTTTGAGGAACGCGATAAGCTATCGCTCGGCGAAAACGCTCTTGCCGAGGAGATGAATGTGAAGCGTGCGGAGATAGACGGCAAGCGCGGTGAGATATCAGTTCTTGACGGGCTTATCGCCGCCGCCGAAAAGGAGCTCGCCGAGCTGATTGAGAACAACGAATCAAGCGACCAAAAGCGTGTAAAAAGCCTTAAGCGACTCAACGAGGTTCAAAACGAAATAACCGAGCTTAAGGTGGAGTCGGTTGCCGCGTCCTCCTCGATAGAAGCGCTCGGTGCGCGTGAAAGCCAGATAAACGAACAGCTGGCGACGGTGCGGGAACGGCTTGAAACAGCGCTTAAGGACAAGACTGAAAACGACAGCTACTTTGAAAGCCTTAACGCGGACATCAGCGAGCACAACAACCGCTTTAACGGCTACAAAATGAAGCGGGACAGCCGCGAGACAAAGCGCGGTGAGCTTGCTGCGCTAATTGAAAAAAAGAACAGCGAGATAACCGAGGCGGAGAGAAAAATAGAGCTTTATAAGGAGCTTGACCGCTCTATGGACGGCTACGCTTTGAGCGTAAAGCGGGTAGCCGAGGCGGGGGCGCAAAGAAGGCTTCGCGGAATCGTCGGCACCGTCGGCTCGTTAATTGAAATTAAAAAGGGCTGTGAGCTTGCGATAGAGACCGCATTGGGCGCGTCGATACAGAACGTAATAGTTGAAAACGAGAATAACGCCAAGGAGGCGATAGCCTACCTAAAGGAAAACCGCGCGGGACGCGCAACCTTCTTGCCGGTGGACACAATTAAACCCTCCTCATTCGATGAACGCGGCGCGCTTAACGGTGAGGGCGTGGTAGGGCTTGCGAGCGAGCTTGTAAGCAGTAACGCAAAGTATTCAAACATTATCAGCAGTCTTTTGGGTCGAATAGTCATCACCGAAACGCTTGATAACGCAAGCGAGCTTGCGAGAAAGCTTCGCTATCGCTACCGCATAGTCAGCATGGACGGTCAGGTTATAAACGCCGGCGGCTCTTACACGGGCGGCTCAACCTCGCGTCAGGCGGGTACCTTCAGCAGAAAAATTGAGATTGAAAACCTCGAAAAGCGAATTATTGATATAAAAGCGTCTATGAAGGACGAGGAAAAGGAGCTGTCTGAGCTTTCCCAGGAGATAGTTTCTTTAGAAGCTGAGATGACCGCCATAAACAGCGATATAATCACGCTGAACGAGGACAGAATAAGAATAGAGTCAACACTTACGCAGCAAAACCGCGAGGTAGAGGCGCTGTCCGAAAACGTAACGGCGGGCGAGCGTGAGCTTTCGTCTATCGCAAAAACACGCGAAGAGAAGCGCGGGATAGTCAGTCGCAACGAGGGCTCAGCGGCACTGCTCGAAAGCGAGGCGGAGCGTCTTACCGCGCTTGTGAGCGCGAACGACGATAACGACGACGCGCTGTTAACAAGAAGAAATGAGCTGAGCGAGGATATTTCGGTCAAGAAGATAACACGTGCGGAGATACTAAAGGATATTGAGAGTATTCAAAGCGGTATTGAGCAGCTCGGTCGGCAGGGCACCGACGCGAATGACCGTGCGGCGAACATCAACGCGGCTATTGAGCGGGTGAACGAGACAAACCGCGAGCTGGCAGAGTCAATTAATGCCGCGGCGTCTGAGATTGAGGCTTTACGCGAGAGCGCGAAGCAAAGAAGGCTCGACATAGATAACGCGGGCGAAACCCGAAAGAAAAACGAGCAGCGTATTACCGAGCTTCGCGAGGAGACGAACGATATAGCGAAGCAGCGCGAGCTTATAAGCAACGAGGCGGCGCGACTTGAAGAAAGAAAGGCGTCGCTCGCGACCGAATACGAACGCTATGTAGCGCGGCTTTGGGAGGAATATGAGCTGTCGCTGGACGAAGCGGAAAGACTTTGTGTTCCGTTTGAATCAGCAAGCGCGCTTCACTCGCAGGTTAGCTCAATAAGGGCTAAAATAAAGTCGCTCGGAAACGTCAATGTCGGCGCGATAGAGGAGTTTAAGGAGGTCAGCGAACGCTACGCATTCTTAAAGGAACAGGTGGACGACGTGGAGAAGTCGAAGGCGGAGCTTTTGAAGCTGATAGCCGAGCTGGAAACAGATATGCGTGAAATCTTCACCAAGAGCTTTAATGAGATTAACAACCGCTTCAGGCGTGTCTTTGTCGAGCTTTTCGGCGGCGGCAACGCGAACCTTTCGCTTACCGACGAAACCGACGTGCTTGAAAGCGGAATTGAGCTGGACGTACAGCCCCCGGGGAAGGTTATAAAGAACCTTTCGGCACTTTCCGGCGGCGAGCAGTCGCTCGTGGCTATCGCGCTTTACTTCTCAATACTTGCCGTCAATCCGTCGCCGTTCTGCATACTCGACGAGATAGACAGTGCGCTGGACGAATCCAACGTAACGCGCTTTGCGAACTACATAGGGCACGTTATCGACCACACCCAGATTATAACGATTACCCACCGCCGAGGCACCATGGAAGCGGCGGACGTTCTATACGGCGTCACTATGCAAGAGGAGGGCGTTTCAAAGGTGCTTAAGCTTGGCATTGAGGAAGCGCAGTTAGTCATAAGCAAATAATCAAGCAACGAAGTTGCTTGATTATGCAAGTTGCATGCAAATATCAACGCATTGAGCGCACAAATACGAAACGTAACACAACGGAGAGATTAATGGGATTCTTTGAAAAGTTGTCTGAGGGACTTAAAAAAACACGTGAGAACGTGGCATACGCTTTTTCGCAGGAGAAGCTAACCGACGGATTCTTTGAGGAGCTTGAGGAGCGGCTTATCCTCGCAGATGCCGGAGCCGAAACGGCAATGACGCTGACGGACGAGCTTCGTTCGGTGGTTAAGGAGAAGCATATTCTTTCCGCGGACGAGGCTGTGGCTGAGTTTAAAGCTATCTGTGCTGAAAGGCTAAGCGCACAGCAGCCGCTTGATTTTTCGGGTAAGCCGGCGGTTATTATGCTTATCGGCGTAAACGGAGCCGGAAAGACCACCACGGCGGGAAAGCTCGCAAACCTTTACAAAGCCGAAGGCAAAAGCGTTCTGCTCGCGGCGGCGGACACCTTTCGCGCGGCGGCGGTGGAACAGCTTGAGGTTTGGGCAGAGCGCAGCGGCGTAGAAATAAAGACAGGGGCGAACGACCCCTCGGCGGTAATCTTTGACGCGGTGGCGTCAGCGAAGGCTAAGGGCACTGATATCGTTATCGCCGACACTGCGGGCAGACTCCACACAAAGAAGAATCTTATGGAGGAGCTTGCGAAAATGTCTCGTATTATCAGGAAAGCTTCGCCCGAGGCATCTGTTGAGACGCTACTTGTGCTCGACGCCGTGACGGGGCAAAACGCGATAAACCAAGCGGCAAGCTTTACCGATTCCGCGGCGGTGAGCGGCATTGTGCTGACGAAGCTCGACGGCACGGCAAAGGGTGGCGCTGTGCTCGCTATAAAAGAAAAACTCGGCATACCCGTGAGATATATCGGCGTCGGGGAAGCGATAGACGACCTTAATGTATTTGACGAAAAGACATTCTGCGAGGCACTTTTCGGATAACGATTTTTTTCTAAAGTCAGGAAATTACGCTAAAACCCTACCAGTAACAAAACCGAAAGGAAAGGCGAATGAACGGTATAACCTTCGTTGCGGCAACAAATAACGAGGATAAGCTTTCAGAAATCAGAGAGATTCTCAAAGCCGTAGGTTGCGGCTGCATATCGCTTAGGGAAGCGGGAATAGCTGTTGACGTTGAGGAGAGCGGCGCGACGATTGCCGAAAACTCGTATATAAAGGCAAAGGCTGTCTTTGACCTTTGCGGGCGTCCCGTTATCGCGGACGATACAGGTCTCTTTGTGGACGCGCTTGGCGGTGAACCGGGCGTACATACCGCGCGCTATGCGGGGGACGACCACGACTACAATAAAGGCGTGGATAAGCTTCTTAACGCTCTTTCGACGGTAAAAAAACAAAGCGAACGCTCGGCACGCTTCGCTTCCGCCGCCACGGCGATATTAGAGGACGGCAGCGTAGTGACCGCAACTGGTGAGCTTTGCGGCTATATCGGTACCGAACGGCGCGGTGAAGCGGGTTTCGGCTATGACCCTGTGTTTTGGCTTTATAACAACGTGAGCCTTGCGGAACTGACAGAAGCAAGAAAGAATGAAATCAGTCACAGGGGAAGAAGCATTAGAAAGCTTGTGTTTCTTCTTCGCGGAATAAAAAGGATAAGAGGTTAATTATGCTAACAAGCAAGGAAAGAAGCGAGCTTCGCTCGTTCGCAAACACCCTTGAAACGGTCTGCTATATCGGAAAGGACAACATAGACGAGCTTGTCGTAAAGGGTATAAAGGAAGCGCTGATTGCGCGGGAGCTTATTAAAATAAAGGTTCAGGAAAACTCTATGTACACAGCGCGTGAGGCGTGCGACGAGATATGCGAAAAGCTCGGCGCGGAGCCGATACAGACGATAGGCAGGCGCTTCGTGATTTATAAGCGGAACAAGAAAATAGATAAATACGGTATTTAAAATGGAAAGAATCCTTCTTTACGGCGGCGCGTTCAACCCGCCCCACAAAGGGCACGAGCTGCTCTTGAAAAAGGCGATTGAAGCGATTAAGCCGACCCTTACCGTTGTCACACCGTCGGGGGTGTCGCCACATAAGCATAACGCGGAAACACCTTTCGCTGACCGCCTTAATATGGCGTCGCTCGCGTTTAAAAGCTGCGGAAAAAGGGTTAAGGTAAGCGGCATTGAACGGGGAGGAAAACACACAAAAAGCTATACCTTTAAGACGGTAAGAAAGCTGAAGAAGAAGTATAGGGGAAGCGAAATATTTCTTCTTATCGGCAGCGATATGCTGATAACCTTCAGCGAGTGGCACCTTTACAGACGGCTATTGAGTGAGGTAACAATTGTTGCGGCTTCGCGTGAGGACGAGGCTGAAGGCGAGGTCGAAGCGGCAAGGGAGCGTCTTGAGCGCGAGGGCGCGAGGGTGCTTATTCTTCGCTTTGAGCCCGTCGAGATAAGCTCGACCGAGATACGTGGGCTTCTCGCGAAGAAAGGCAGCACCGACGCTTTTTTAAGCGACGGCGTGAGCGCCTATATAAGGAAAAGAAAACTATACATATAAAAAGGAGCTATCGGGAATGACGTCTGAGGAAGCGAGAAACCTTGCAAGGCAAAACCAGAGCGACGAGCGGTTTCATCACACCGAATGCGTTGCGCGCACGGCGGTGGAGCTTGCGCGGCGTTTTGGCGCGAACGAGGAAAGGGCGGAAATAGCGGCGCTGCTGCACGACCTTTTGAAGGAGCGCGAAAAGACCGATTTATTGCAAATAATAGAGGGCTCTGCTATAATTGACACCGATACCGTAAGGGATTGTCCGAAGGTTTACCACGCCTTTGCGGGGGGAATCTACGCAAGAGAGACGCTTGGCCTTGACGAGGAGGTTTCCAACGCGATACTCTTTCATACCACCGGGCGCTACGGAATGTCGCTGCTCGAAAAGGTGGTGTTCATGGCGGACTACATATCCGAGGACAGGGATTTCAGCGGAGCCGCCGAGGTGCGCGAGCTTGCAAAAACCTCGCTTGACGAGGCCTGCTTGCATGCCGCGAGAAACCTAATCTCGCACCTCGTAAAGAACTATAGGTTCGTTAACAGATATTCGCTCGACGCGTACAATTACTTCGTTGAGCTAAAAGGAGATAAATAGGCATGGCAAAGGAAAAAACACCCAAGAAGAAGCTTAATAAAAAAGGAAGATTTGCTGTTGCGGGCATAGCGATACTGCTTGTCGCGGCAATAGTTATTGTTCTGCTCAATCTGCGCTTTGCGGGTGCGGGCGACAAGATAGAGGACGAGTGGCAGACGCCGAAGTATCTGCGCGACAAACAGCTTAACATACTCGTTTGCGGCGTGGACACCGACGAAAGACGGCTTGAAAACCCCGACGGGCAGGAGAGCGACGCTACTCTCAACACCGACGTAATTATGGTTGTGAATATCAACCTTGAAACAAACAAGGCGACTATACTTCAAATTCCGCGCGACACCTATGTGGGCGAGGAGATAGTAAAGTATGGCAAGATAAACGGACTTTACGGACGCGGCTATCAGACGAATATGTCGAGTGAATTTAAAAAGAGCTATACCGTAAAGGAGCAGGGCATGGCGTGCCTTGCGGAGACAATAAACCATCAGATGAAACTGCCGATAGACAACTACGTGCTTATCACCATGGAGGGCTTTCGCAAGGCGGTGGATATGCTCGGCGGCATCGAGGTCAACCTTGACGCGCCTCTCGACTTTGTAATATACGAGGAGGACGGAAAGACCGTTAAGGAAACCGTTACGCTGGAGGCGGGCAGTCACCTGCTTGACGGCATTACGGCGGATATGTTTGTGCGTTACCGCGCAGAGGGCGGCGACATAGCGAGAATGGACGTTCAGCGTCACTTTCTTGCCGCGCTTATGAATAAGGCGCTTTCAACTCCGAAAACCGAGCTGATAAGCCTTGCAAACGCAATTTTCCCCTACCTTGAAACGGACTTCACAATAAGCGAACTGCTTTCGCTTGTCGATACTGCTATCGGTATGACCTCGGATTCGGTAACCACCGTGCGTGTTCCGGGCGAGGAGGTTTACCCCTATGGCATTTGGGGCTTGAGCGTTTGGGGCGTACATAACGAGGAGCTTGCAAAGATACTCAACGACAATATGCGCCCGTACACCGAAAAGGTTTCCGCCGAGGAGCTTGAAACGATAGAAATTCAGAACACAACCGAGGACGAGGGCGCCGAGGCTACTCTCGGCAGCTATTAGGAGGAAAATTTTGAACTCATTAGAGACAGCAAAGCTGGTTGCGAGAGCGCTTGATAACAAAAAGGGCGCGGATATAAAAATATTAAAAATAGAGGACCTGACCGTAATAGCCGACTACTTCGTTATTGCCACGGGCAACAGTAACACGCAGGTTAAAGCGCTTGCGGGCGAGGCGGAGTACCTTCTTGAAAAGGAAGCGGGAATAAAGCCGCTTCGCGTCGAGGGGTATGATTCGGGCGGTTGGATACTAATAGATTTCAATTCGGTTATCGTGCATGTCTTTCAACCCGCTTCAAGAGAGTTTTATTCTCTTGAAAGGCTATGGGCGGACGCGACGCCGATAGATACCGATTTTCTTTCCGAGGAGTGATTTTAAGTGGACTACAATTTCAGAGAGATAGAGAAAAAGTGGCAGAAAAAATGGGTGGAGGAAAACACCTTCGCCGCAAAGGATGACAAGGCGCTTCCGAAGTTTTATGCGCTCGTGGAATTTCCGTATCCGTCGGGAAATGGGCTTCACGTCGGTCATCCGCGTCCTTACACGGCACTTGATATTGTTGCGCGCAAAAAGCGCATGCAGGGCTATAACGTTCTCTACCCGATGGGCTGGGACGCCTTCGGACTTCCTACAGAAAACTACGCGATGAAGAATCATATTCACCCCGCCAAGGTGACCCACGATAACATTCAGCGTTTCAAGGGTCAGCTCCAGTCGCTCGGCTTCTCCTTTGACTGGACGCGCGAGGTAAACACCACCGACCCCGAATACTATAAATGGACACAGTGGATATTCCTTCAGCTCTTTAAAAAGGGGCTTGCCTATAAAAAAGAGATGTCGGTCAACTTCTGCACCTCCTGCAAGGTTGTTCTTGCGAACGAGGAGGTTGTAAACGGAGTCTGCGAGCGCTGCGGCAGCGAGGTAGTACATAAGGTTAAAAGCCAGTGGATGCTTGCGATTACAAAGTATGCCCAGCGGCTTATCGACGACCTTGAGGGGCTCGACTATATCGACCGCGTAAAGGTTTCTCAGGTAAACTGGATAGGACGCTCCACAGGCGCGGAGGTCTCTTTCGGCACGACCGCGGGCGACGAGCTTAAGGTGTTTACCACCCGCCCCGATACTCTTTTCGGCGCGACCTATATGGTCATTTCGCCCGAGCACGCGATAATTGAGCAGTGGGCTGATAAACTCACGAACCTCGACGAGATACGCGCGTATCAAGCGGAGGCGGCGAGAAAATCCGACTTCGAGCGCACCGAAATCGCCAAGGACAAAACAGGCGTTGTGCTTAAGGGCGTGCGTGCAATTAACCCCGTAAATAACACGGAAATCCCGATTTTCATTTCGGATTATGTTCTTGCAACCTACGGCACGGGCGCTATTATGGCAGTTCCCGCGCACGATACCC
>CAZUOY010000050.1:0-13594 GCA_964622315.1 uncultured Oscillospiraceae bacterium
AACGGAGGATACAGTAAATGTTTACAGCGGGAGAAATAAGAGACACAGTGTTCGACAAGACCGCGCGCGGCTACAATGTAGACGACGTGAACGCGTTCCTTGCTCAGCTTGCCGACCAAATTGAAACCCTTCAGACGCAAAAGGCCGACGCGGAAAGCAAGATGATGATGCTTGCCGAGCGCCTTGAGGGCTACAGAAAGGACGAGGATACCCTTCGTTCGGCGCTTATCACCTCTGAACGTCTAAAGGAAGCCGTGCTTACCGAGGCGCGTCAGAAGGCTGAGATACTTATCAACGACGCTCAGATGAAGGCGGAACAGATTACGAACGCCGCGAATCAGGAGCTTGAACGTGAAGAAGCGACCTTTGAAAAGCTGCAAAATGAGGTTGGCGAATTTAAGAAAAATGTTCTTGCCATGTATAAAGAGCACCTCGAGTTAATCAGCCGTATCCCCGAGCCTGAGGAGACTGATGTGCCTGAAATCTCTGATGAAGCCATAGATGAGAACTTTTCTGAGGAGATAGCGGAAGAAGCGAAGGCCGAGGAAGAAGCAGAGCGCGACGTCGCTGTTGAAGCAGCGGCTTCGGTTGAGGAACAGCCCACATATGAGCCGTTTACTGCGTTCAGTGACACAAGCGACGAACCCGCCGCAGAGGACAGAACAGCTTCGAAGTTCGGTCAGCTTGATTTCGGTGAAAACTTTTCTTTTGACAACTAAAACAAGTAACGCATTTAAGGAGTGACCCCAAGTGGCACAGGATTATAACAATACACTGAATCTTCCTAAAACCGACTTTCAAATGAGAGCCTCGCTTCCCGAAAGGGAGCCCGGCTTTCTTAACGAGTGGTATAAGGAAGATTTATATAAAAAAATAGTTGAAAACAATAAGGACAAGCCGCTTTACGTGCTTCATGACGGGCCTCCTTACGCGAACGGAAATATTCATCTCGGCACGGCGATGAACAAGGTGCTAAAGGATATAATTATCCGCTACAAGAATCTTTCCGGCTTCTGTGCGCCCTATATTCCCGGTTGGGACACGCACGGTCTTCCTATAGAACAAAAGGCGTTAAAAAAGCTGGGAGCCAACAAGAATGACCTTTCAAAGCTTGAGATAAGAAAATGCTGTAAGGAATTCGCCCTTTCCTTTGTTGACATAATGACCGAACAGTTTAAGCGGCTCGGCGTTTTGGGCGACTGGGAGAATCCTTATATTACCCTTCGTCCCGAGTTTGAGGCAATACAGATAAAGATATTCGGCGAGATGGCAAAGAAGGGCTACATTTACAAGGGACTAAAGAGCGTGTACTGGTGTCCTCATTGTGAAACAGCGCTTGCCGAAGCTGAGATTGAATACGCCGATGATGCTTGCAAATCTGTCTATGTACGCTTTAACGTCTGTGAGGACGAGAAGGGCGTTTTAGAAAAGCTTGGAATTCCGAAAGAGAAAACATATTTCATTATTTGGACAACCACCACATGGACGCTTCCCGCAAACGTAGCTATCTGCGTTCACCCGGATTACGATTATGCCGTAACTAAGGTTGACGATAAATATTACATTACCGCCGACGCGCTGCTTGACGACGTAATGGCGCAAGCGGGAATAACTGAATATGAAAAGGTTGCGACGATACAGGGAAGCGAGCTCGAAAGACTTAAGGTTCAGCACCCGTTTATTGACCGCAAATCCCTTGTAATTAACGACGGCTATGTTACGCTTGACACTGGAACGGGCTGCGTTCATATCGCACCGGGGCACGGCGTAGAAGACTTTGAAATTTGCACTACGAAGTATCCTGAGCTTCCCGTCGTTGTCCCTGTTGACGGCAAGGGTGTGCTTACCGAGGAGGCTGGGCGTTTCGCAGGTATAACGACAAAGCAAGCCAATATTGATATTTTCGATTACCTTGTAAGCACGGGAGACCTGCTTGCAAGCAAGGATATAACCCACCAGTATCCGCACTGCTGGCGTTGCAAGGAGCCTATTCTTTTCCGTGCGACGGAACAGTGGTTCTGTTCAGTGGACGGATTTAAGGACGAGACAATTAAAGCTATAGGTGACGTAAAGTGGACGCCTGCATGGGCAAAAGACAGAATTACAGGAATGGTTCGTGACCGCTACGACTGGTGCATATCTCGCCAGCGCACATGGGGCGTACCGATACCAGCCTTCTATTGCACAAAATGCGGAGAGTACCACATTACCGACGAAAGTATAGCCGCGGTGTCCGAGCTGTTCCGTAAAGAGGGCTCAGACGGATGGTACACCCACGAGGCGATGGATATACTGCCGAAGGGTACGCTCTGCAAGCATTGCGGAGGCACAGAGTTTACAAAAGATAACGATATAATGGACGTCTGGTTTGATTCAGGCTCAACACATATGGCGGTTCTTCAGCAAAGAAAAGAAGGTAAGTGGCCTTGTGACTTGTATCTTGAAGGTTCTGACCAATATCGTGGTTGGTTCCAAAGCTCACTTCTTACCTCAGTCGCGTGTACGGGGAAAGCACCATATAAAGAGGTCTTAAGCCATGGCTGGGTAGTTGACGGCGAGGGAAAGAAGATGTCTAAATCCCTCGGCAACGGCATAGAGCCACACGAAATTGTTGACCAGTACGGCGCGGATATTCTGCGTTTATGGGTTGCGTCCAGTGATTATCAAGTCGATGTTCGTATATCAAAGGATATAATGAAACAGCTTTCCGAGGCATACAGAAAGATTAGAAACACAGCAAGATTTATCCTCGGTAATTTAGGTGACTTCGACCCCGATACTCAAGCGGTTCCGCTGAACGAGCTTGAAGAACTCGACCTTTGGGCGTTAAATCGCCTTAATGAGGTTATCGAGCAGGTGGACGGCTACTATAACAACTACGAATTCCACGGTGTTTACCACACGCTTCACAACTTCTGCGTTGTGGATATGTCAAATTTCTATCTTGATGTATTGAAGGATAGGCTCTACGTTGAAAAGCCCGAAAGCAAAACCCGTAAAGCCGCTCAAACAGCAATATATCTCATTCTTTCGGCTGTAGCTCGAATGCTTGCCCCCATAATTCCTTTCACCATGGAGGAGGTATGGCAGTTTGTACCGAAATCGAAAGAATTTAACTATGAATCAATTATGCTTAACAGCTACCCCAAAAAGCAAAACATTGATTTTGACGAAACGCATATTGATAAATGGAAAAAGCTTCACGCAATGCGGGACGACGTAAAAAAGGCGCTTGAAGCCGCACGTAACGAAAAGCTGATTGGCGCTTCTCTTGAAGCTAACGCGGTGGTTTACGCTGCCGACGAGGCGCTTTACAGCCTCCTTAAGGAGAATGCTACTATTCTTCCCTCCATCACCATAACCTCAGAAGTTTCGGTTAAAAATGAGGAGGGCGGAGCGTTAAAGGGTGAGCTTGTCGGAGTTGACATTGTAAAAGCGGCAGGCACTAAATGCGAACGTTGCTGGAGCTTCAGCGACACGGTTGGTAAAAACGAAAAGCATTCGACCCTCTGCGAGCGCTGTGCAAAGGTCATAGGTTAAATGAAATTTGTATAGCGGTGTAGTTTACACCGCTATACTGTTAAATGAGGAAAGCTATGGTATTAACTGCTGTAATTATTCTGCTTTTAGTGGCGGTAGACAGAGCGTCAAAGATACTTGCCGAGGGGCTTCTCGTCGACAAGGGTTCTGTTGAATTTATACCGAAAATATTGGGATTCCGTTTGCTCGAAAACGGAAACACCGGTGCGGCATTTGGAATCTTTAAGGGCGGTACGGTTATACTTTCTATTGTAACCGTTCTTATAGTGGCGTTATTGCTATACGCGCTGTTCTTTAAGAAGTTTTCTTCAAAACTTCTTCGCTTCGCAATAATTCTGATAACTGCCGGAGGTATAGGAAACCTTTACGATAGAATAGCGTATGGTCAAGTGACCGATTTTCTTGAATTTTTGTTTATTAGTTTTCCTATTTTCAATATAGCCGATTGTATGGTAACAATAGGCTGTGGCTTAATGCTTTTGTATATTATTATTTCTCCGAAGGACGAACCGATTTTCGTTAATCAAAAAAATGCTGATAAAACGGAAGAAAAAGATGGCGAACAGTTATAACTTTGTTTTTTCGGCAAATGAAACCGAATTAGGGGCAAGACTTGATACCGTGTTATGCTCGCGGCTAAACGATTCGGAAGAAGCAAACGCGTATTTTACACGCTCGCATATTCAGCGCCTAATTGATGGCAAGGCGGTTTCTATTAACGGAATTATTAAAGACAAGAATTACAAGCTTCGCAAGAATGATAGAGTTGAAGCAAAGATAGAAGAACCCGTTAAGCTTGAAGCGACGGCGGAGGATATTCCGCTGAACGTTGTTTACGAAGATGATTGGCTTTTAGTAGTTAATAAGCCGAAGGGTATGGTCGTTCACCCCGCGCCGGGAAATTATACAGGCACTCTCGTTAATGCTCTGCTCTTTCATTGTGGTGGTTCGCTTTCGGGAATTAACGGGGTAATAAGACCGGGAATAGTCCACAGAATAGATAAAGATACAAGCGGGCTATTGGTTGTCGCTAAGAATGACGAGGCACATATCGCTCTTTCGGAGCAGATAGCGGCACATTCAATGGCGCGTGTATATAACGCGGTGGTGCATGGTGTATTTGCCGATGAAAGCGGAACAATAGACCGACCGATAGGTCGAAGCGAAAGAGACAGAATCAAGTACTGCGTAACTGACAAAAACGCAAAGAACGCTGTAACTCACTATCGTGTAATTACTCAGTATTCAAGATATGCTCACCTTGAGCTAAGGCTTGAGACAGGAAGAACACATCAAATACGTGTTCATATGGCAAGCATTAATCACCCAGTGGCGGGTGATGAGTTGTACGGTCAAAAGGGAGTTGACAGAAGCTTAAACGGTCAATGTCTTCACGCAGGCTTGCTTGGCTTTCTTCACCCGAAAACAGGCGAATATATGGAGTTCAAAAGCGAGCTGCCACAATACTTTACGGATTTTTTGAATAGACTGGATTAGGAGGAAAAAATGTCGGAAAAGTTTTCTGATATGTTAGTAGTTTCCGATATTGACGGAACGCTGTTGCAGGCGGGATATGGTATCCCGAAGGAGAATATTGAAGCAATCGACAGCTTTATTGAAGCAGGCGGTTTGTTTACTGTGGCCACTGGAAGAAGTGTTGAATCTGTTTCAAAGTATGTCGAGTGGCTCAGGTTTTCCGCACCCGCTATACTTTGTAACGGCGGCTTAATATACGATTTTAAAACAAGAAGAATTCTCTATGAAAGAACCCTTGATTCGTCGGTGATAGGTATAGTTGATGAGCTTATGAACAGCTTTGACGAGATTGGCATAGAGGTTCACAAGGGCGGTAAGATTTGCGCCGTAAAGATGAACGAAGCGGTTCTTCAGCATACGGCTGTCGAGCATATTTCCTTCACGCTAACCGATATTTCTAACGTGACTGGCGAGTGGAACAAGATTTTAATTGCCGATACTCCCGAAAACATAGCAAAGATTAAAAAGTTCGTTGAAAAGAGGCAGAAGACCGATTCCGTTTACAAGCGTTTTGATTTTATTCAAACGAGCGCCACGTATTACGAAATTATTCCCGTGGGTGTAAACAAGGGCGAGGGCCTAAAAAAGCTTGCGGAAATAATGAAGATTGATATGAAAAAGACGGTCGCGATAGGCGATTTTGATAACGATATCCCAATGCTGGAGGCGGCGGGTTACGCGGCTGCTGTTGCCGACGCGTCACCAATTGTAAGAAGTCGCGCAGATGTTACAGTACGCTCTTGTCTTCAAGGCGGAGTCGCGGAGCTATTGGAATCTATGAATACCCTTCACGACGGTTATATCCAGATGAGGCTTGATATCTGATGCCGCGCGGAAGACTTTTGATATTATTAATTACACTTGTCGGTATAATTGCGGTTTGTATCTTCAATTTTCTTTTATATAACTAACGGAGGGCAAAAATGGAAATAGACATAGCTGAGGTAAAAAAAAGAGTTAAAGGCATTCGTGAGCTTATGGAAATTTCCGTTTCCGAAATGGCGGCAAAGCTCGGTATGGACGAGGAAGAATACATTGTTCGCGAAAGTGGAGACAAAGATTTTTCGGTTACCTTTCTTTCTAAGTGCGCAAGCATATTCGGAATAGATATAATTGAACTGCTCACAGGTGAGACACCAAAGCTTTCGCTTTATACGGTAGTAAGAAGCAATCACGGTTTACCGCTTGAAAGAAGAAGCGGTTTTAAGTATCAGCACCTTGCGCCGGTCTTTAAGGACAACAAAATTGAGCCGTTTCTTGTAGTGGCTCCGTATAAAGAGGAAGACCAGAATAAGCCCATTGAGCTTTCTTCCCATAAGGGCCAGGAGATGGACTTCATTCTTCGCGGCAAGCTGAAGGTTGCCATTTCGGATAAAATTGAATTGCTTTCAGCGGGCGACACGATATATTACAATTCAGCCACACCGCATGGAATGATTGCGACAGAGGGTGAAGAATGTGAGTTTTTAGCGATTCTTTATAACGAGGCAGAGAAGGAATGATAACTCCGTTAATTTGCAAAACCGAAATATTGAAAAGGCTTGATGGAAACGTCGGGCTTTTTTTCTATGATATTCTTTCATCGACAAACGATACGGCGCGTGCGCTCGGAGAAAGCGGCGAGAACTTTTCAGCTGTGATTGCAAGAGGTCAGGAGAAGGGCAGAGGAACAAATAACAGAAGCTTTTTCAGCGGTTTGGACGAAGGTCTGTTTATGAGCTTTCTGTTTCGTCCGCAAACCCTTAGCGCAAGAGATATTTCGCTTATTACCCCCGCCGCGGCCGTGGTAACAGCGAAAGCAATAAGAGAACTCTCCGACGCGGAAGTCAAAATTAAGTGGATTAACGACATTGTATTTGACGATAAGAAGCTTTGCGGAATTCTCTGTGAGGGAGGCACAGTTATAAGCGGAAAGCCTGAGTTTATTGTAATCGGAATTGGAATAAACCTCTGTGTTAAATCATTTCCTAAAGAAATTAAAGACACTGCTATATCTCTAAATATGATAGAAGAAAAAAACGTTGACGCAAACGAGCTTTGCTCAAAAATAGTTAATGGACTCTATTATGCATTAACTGATTTTAATGCTGACGAAATATTGAATGAGTACCGCGATTTGTCGGCAACTCTTAACAGGAGCATTTCGTTCAATGTAGACGGAAAGAGAATTGTGGGCAAAGCGTCTGCTATTAACAGTGAAGGAAATCTCATAGCTCAGGCTGACGGGCGGGAGTACACACTGCTTTCGGCAAGCACTGATGTAAGACTTGAACATTAAAATAGATTTATATAGTTTACGGCGGGGCTTAAACCCCGCCGAATTTTTTTATTGACAATAATATATGAACGTGGTAACATATGAACATAAAGAAATATGAAAGGACGCGCATATGAACGATAAGATTGAACATAATCATTTAAGTATACTTGAGACGGCTAAGAGCAACTTACCAACTGATGAGCTTTTGTGTGACCTTGCCGATTTATTCAAAATATTCGGAGATACCACTCGGGTTAAAATACTTTATGCTCTTTTTGAGAACGAACTTTGCGTATATGAAATCTCAGAACTTTTAAAAATGACACAGTCGGCGATATCTCACCAGCTTAAGGTATTAAAGGACGCTAATTTAGTTGGAAACAGGCGAGAGGGAAAAACAATAGTTTACTTCCTTGCCGACCGACACGTGTCGGATATTATCGCGCGAGGGTTTGAACATTTAATTGAAGAAAGAGGTGCAGATAAATGAAAAAGACATTCAAACTTGAAAACTTGGATTGCGCGGTTTGCGCTGGTAAAATTGAAGAAGCGGTAAAAAGGCTTGACGGTGTAAAGGACGCATCGGTCAGTTTCATAGCGCAAAAGTTTACCGTTGAAACAGACGACGAGGATATAGATGAATTATTCGCAAGGATAAAGAAAACTGCACATAATATTGAGCCTGACTGTCAGCTAATTCGGTAGGTGATAAAATGAATAGAAAACAAAAGAAAACGCTAATAAGAATTGTTGTTTCACTTGTTATTGCGGCGATAGCATATTTTTCACCTGTTGAAGAAATACTAAAGCTCTCGGCGTTTATTGTTTCGTACTTAGTTATCGGATATGATGTTCTTTGGTCGGCAATTAGAAATATAGCACACGGTCAGCTGTTTGATGAGCAATTTCTTATGTCACTCGCTACAATTGGTGCGTTTGCGATAGGTGATTATCCCGAGGCTTCGGCGGTAATGATTTTTTATCAAACCGGTGAACTGTTTCAAAGCATTGCGGTAGGAAAAAGCAGAAAATCAATAGCTTCGCTTATGGATATCCGCCCGGATTACGCTGTGGTAAAAAGAGAAGGCAAGGAGTATGAAGTTTCACCCGAAGAAGTATCGGTAGGAGAGCTAATTGTTATTAAGCCAGGAGAAAGGATACCGCTTGACGGGGAGATAGTAAGCGGCAATACAACAGTTAACACAGCGGCGCTTACAGGCGAAAGTGTTCCTGTTGATAAAGAGACGGGAGACAAGGTAACAAGCGGAACAATAAACCTTAACGGCGTAATAGAAGTAAGAACAGAGAGCATTTATTCAGAAAGCACTGTTTCAAAGATATTGGAGCTTGTTGAGAACTCCTCGGAAAAGAAAGCAAAGACGGAAAACTTTATAACTCGCTTTTCTCGTTATTATACTCCGTGTGTAGTGGGCGCGGCTGTCCTGCTCGCGATTATTCCGCCACTAATCTTTTCAGGCGAATGGAGCGAGTGGATAAACAGGGCGCTTTTGTTCTTGGTGGTGTCTTGCCCCTGCGCGTTGGTTATTTCGGTTCCGTTGTCCTTTTTCGGCGGAATCGGCGGGGCTTCCCGTGACGGTATTCTTATTAAAGGTGCAAATTATCTTGAAGCGCTTTCAGGCGTTGATACGGTAGTGTTTGATAAAACAGGCACACTTACAATGGGCAGCTTTACTGTAAATGCCGTACATCCTGAAAGCATAACGTCAGCGAAGCTTTTGGATATTGCGGCGGCTGCGGAAAGCTTTTCCAATCACCCTGTGGCGGATTCAATAGTTTTAGCACACGGCGGTCATATTAACAAGGAACGTGTAAGCGACGTTGAAGAAAACGCAGGTATGGGAATATCAGCAAAGATTGACGGCGAAACATATTTTGTCGGTAACGGTGCGCTAATGGATAAAGCTGGCGCAAAGTGGCATGACTGTCACCTGACTGGAACAGTCGTTCACGTATCAAGAAGCAGCGAGTATCTCGGGCACATTGTAATCAATGACAAAATCAAAGATGATTCGGCGGCGGCTGTAGCCGCGTTGAAGACGCTTGGAATTAGAAAAACTGTTATGTTAACGGGAGACTCCGAGAAGGTTGCCGCGTCTGTTGGCGAGGCTGTAGGCGTTGATGAGATACACGCAAAGCTTTTCCCGAAGGACAAGGTTGAGGTTCTTGAAGAATTACTAAAGAAAAGCAAAGGACTTGCGTTTGTTGGCGACGGAATTAACGACGCGCCGGTACTTATGCGAGCAGATGTGGGAATTGCGATGGGCGCGCTTGGAAGCGATGCGGCAATTGAGGCGTCAGACGTGGTGCTAATGGACGATAAGCCGTCAAAAATTGTTTCCGCGATTAAGATATCACGAAAAACCATGCGAATAGTTCGTGAGAATATCTGCTTTGCGTTGGCTGTAAAGGCTGTTATTTTAGTCCTCGGCGCTCTTGGAATAGCAAGCATGTGGATAGCGGTATTCGGCGATGTCGGGGTAATGATTATAGCAATTTTGAATGCATTGAGAGCGATGAAAAGAATGAAATAAAGAAACCGCGCTTCGGAAAAACCGTAGCGCGGTTATTTTATATATCGCCTTTTCTTATCGTCAAGGTATTTTTCACGGGTTAGGAAGTAAATTATCTCGGTAACATCGCGGTGTTCTAAGAAAGGATAGTGCTCGGTTCTTTCAAAGCTTTGAACAAAACCGCATTTTAAAACCACGTTCTTTGAACCAAGATTAAAATCAAAGTGTCCGCACCAGACCGTATCCAGCATAAGATGCGTGAAGCCGAAATTAAGAACAGCCAATGCCGCCTCGGTAGCGTAACCGTTACCCCAATAGGAGGGGTTTAGTGAGAACCCAAGCTCACGAGCCTTTTGGCTTCTCATACCGTCGCTGAGCGTGGTTTTAAACAGCCCTATATTTCCTATAACCTTTCCCGTACCGCTTAGCTCTATTGCGAAGCAGTCGCGGTTAGACATATAGGTGCGAATAAGCCGCTTGGAATCGTTAAGCGTCTTGTGCGGCGCCCAGCCTGCACTTGGACCAACGGCTTTACCGCTGGCATACTCAAACAAATCTTCACAGTCGTCAATCGACCACCGTCGAAGCAGTAAGCGTCGCGTTTCTATTCTTTTTGAAAACCTGCGAGAAATATAATTCATATATTAGTTTATTCAAATAAAACCAGATGTAATACAATATTAGAATTTTCGTCCCATTGAACCGCCAAATGAGTGACCACCACTTGAATGATGAAATGAACCATGTGAACTGCCACCGCCAAAGGAGTGTCCGCCACCGCCGCCGCTCCAGCCGCCTCCGCTGTTAGAAGATGGCGGGGGAACATATCGTCTGCTGGTGTGAGAGTCAATAAGTGTATCTGTGCTTCGAGTGAGGTTAAGGTTAACTCGTTCTCCGAAGGTGTTATCGTTCGCAGCGCGCCTTGCGCTTTCAGCGGACATTTTAATCGAAAGCCTGAAGATAGCAACAACAATTAATCCGATAACAAGACCGACTGACGTACAAATACCAAAATTCATTACCCTTTGTTCTTCCCACGATAAATCGTTGGGGTCGGGGTCATAATTATCGGGATTATAGTTAGGGTCATAGTAATTAGATGATGAGTCTTCGTACTTATCAGGATTTACAAAAAGTGAGTTTTCATCACCAGAATACAACAGAGTACCATTATCATCAATTTTATAATATGAATCGGAATGTTGGTTGTAAAGTAGAACGTATGCACCACTTCTAGTTGCTTTATACTTATCAGCTTCGCTTGGTATCCAAGCTGAAAGTTCGCTATCACTTAGTAAGAAGATGTCAATTTGTTCATCGTCAACAGTCGTTTGAAAACACCCTGCCTCTGATAGAACATTACGCGAGGATACAAAATCAATTACTTCTAAAACGGCACCCAAATAGTCTTTATTAACAAGACAATCATATGTATTATTGTTTTGAATATTTTGACAACTAAAGTAATCAGTCAGAGCATTATATATTCCGTCATATCCTATATAATCTCGACGGGTATCCATATCAATCAAGTATATGAGTTTGTCATCAGAATAACCGGCAACATTAGTGTACCTATCTAAATAATCATCTGCAAATGCAACAGGGTATTGATATGGATTATCATCGGTAGTCACAACAAAAATTGTACTGTCAATTGCTGTAGTTTCAAGGCATTTTGTTAAACTATCAGAGATTTGCTGTTCATCGTAATCTGAGAGAATATTAGCCATATCATCAATAATGTAGCGTGATGTTTTCACTTGAATGTCGGTTTCCGCAAAAACGGGGAAAGCGGCGACTAAAAGCAACAAGGTGACAAATAGAATAGAAAATATCTTTTTCATACTAACGGCAACAGACCTCCTATCAGCGCACCCAAAGCCGTGCAGATTAAAAGAATAAGCGCCGTTATTCGGTTGAGTTTCTTTTTATCTGTAGGAAGGTCTCCGTATATTTTGCCCGTCTGTCCGTTAACGGCATAGATATAGTTAGCCTTTCCGTCAACGTTATATGTAAGCACCCAAACAGGAAGAAAAGCATATTTCCACACTAAGCTTTGATAATCAGTGTTATATGACGTGTGGTTAACGCTGGTATATCCTTTTATAGTGCTTCGCAAGGAGTTAAAGGTAAGGTCGTTAATGCGTTCAAGCATTGACTTTTCCAAATCTTTTTTTGAATAAACTCGCTTTTCGGCAAGAAAGCCTGAAAGATATGACATTGAGAATTCCTCGAACATCTGGTCTGCAAAGGGAGAGATGCTGTTCAGATTAACCCTGTCGGGGTTCTCAATAGCCGCCATAGAAACACCGTCTATCTTAACCGTTCCGTTGCGTTGAATGTTATAGGTTTTTGTTTCGGTGTACTCATAGTCGCCCTGCCTGTAAACCCGAACCTTTTTACCTACTGAATCAAGGTCGGCACCGAGTCTTGAATCGGTATACCAATATGGGTAATAAACACCGGAAATTCTATCGAGCACAATGCGCTCTTTGAAAACAGGTGGAAGCATCTTTTTTTGGCTGAAAAACTGTTGAAAGCGTTCGAGCGCTTGTTCTTTCGTAAGCTTAAAAGGAAGAACAAAATCAGGCTTCTGTGAACCGTCGAGACGTTTGTCAAGAACGACAGGCGTGTGACAGTAACAGCAGGCTGTAGCGGCTGTGGTGTTGGTGGTCATAATTTGTGCGCCACAATTTGTGCAGGTGTAAGAAACCGTCTGATTTGCAAAGTCGTCTTTATCGTCTATTTTACTTTCGTCTAAGAGATAATCGTCTTTTGAAAAGGTAGAGTTGCAATATTTGCAGACAAGCCTTTGCGAAGACGGGTCAAAGACGACAGCGCCTCCGCAGTTAAGACATTTATATTGAGTAACGGACATGTGTTTTCTCCAATCTGTGTTACTCCTATTTTATTATTTATTAGTATATATGTCAATTAAAAACCGCACCTATAAATGCGAAGAAAACAAAAAAAGAGGACTGCTTTGCAGTCCTCTTTAATAAGATAAAAACTAATCAGCGAGAAGATTCTTCTCGGTTTCCTTGTCAAAGAGATGAGCGAGCGCGCCGCCGAAGGTAATGTTGATTTCATCGCCGATTGCGAAGCCGTTCTTGTGGTCGGCGGGGAGGTCAACAGTCGCTATACGGATAACGCAGTCCTTACCAAGAGCAGAAACGTGGAGGTAGATTTCGCTACCCATCATTTCGGAAACGGTAACCTTAGCGGGGATAGAATCAAGGTTGCCGGGCTTTGTGAGCATAATGTGCTCAGGACGGATACCGAGTATGATGTCGCAGGTCTTCTGTCCTCTGTCCTTGAAGATTTTCTGGGTTTCGGGAGAAAGACCGATAACCGCGTCGCCAATATGAATTGCATAATGGTCCTTATCGTACTCTATACGAGCGTCAAAGAAGTTCATCTGCGGAGTTCCGATAAAGCCTGCTACGAAGATGTTTGCGGGGTGGTTAAAGACGTCCTGCGGAGTTCCTATCTGCTGAATGAAGCCGTCCTTCATAATGACTATACGGTCACCAAGGGTCATAGCTTCGGTCTGGTCATGGGTAACATATATAAATGTGGTGTTTACGCGCTGACGAAGCTGAATGATTTCCGCGCGCATCTGGTTACGGAGTTTGGCGTCAAGGTTGGAAAGCGGTTCGTCCATAAGGAAAACCTGCGGGTCACGAACGATAGCGCGTCCGATAGCAACACGCTGACGCTGACC
>CAZUOY010000051.1:0-9735 GCA_964622315.1 uncultured Oscillospiraceae bacterium
TAGCGGGGAAGTGACGCTTATAGGCAAGCTGGGCGGAAAGCCCCCAGAAAACCTTTACAATGCGAAGGGTCGCCTGCGAAACAGGCTCGGAGGTATCGCCGCCGGGAGGGGAGACTGCGCCGATAGCGGTAATTGCGCCGACGCGGTGGTCGCTGCCGAGGCAGTTGACTATACCCGCTCTTTCATAGAACTCCGCAAGGCGGCTTGAGAGGTAGGCGGGGTAGCCCTCCTCGCCGGGCATCTCCTCAAGGCGTCCGCTCATCTCGCGTAGTGCCTCTGCCCAACGCGAGGTGGAGTCCGCCATGATAGCGACCTTATATCCCATATCGCGGAAATACTCCGCAATTGTTATTCCTGTGTAAATAGATGCCTCACGCGCCGCAACAGGCATATCCGAGGTGTTGGCGATAAGCACCGTTCTTGTCATAAGCGGAAGACCTGTGCGTGGGTCCTTAAGCTCAGGGAACTCCATAAGCACGTCGGTCATCTCGTTGCCGCGCTCGCCGCAACCGATATAGACGATTATATCCGCGTCCGCCCACTTCGCTAACTGGTGCTGAACGACCGTCTTACCCGACCCAAAGGGTCCGGGTATAGCCGCAACGCCGCCCTTGGAAATAGGGAAAAGCGTGTCTATTGTTCTTTGACCCGTTATCATCGGCTCGTTAGGGGGAAGCTTTTCGTCAAACGGACGTCCCTTACGAACAGGCCATTTCTGAAGCATGGCTATCTCTTTTACGGTTCCGTCGGAAAGTCTCAGCTTTGCTATCGTCTCCTCAATCGTCGCCTCGCCCTCGAATATCCATTCGAGCGTTCCCGAAAGCGCGGGAGGAACCATTATTTTTTGTGTTACGGCGGGGGTTTCCTCGACTGTGCCGAGCACGTCGCCGCCCTTAAGAGCCGCGCCGACCTCAGCCGTCGGCTTAAACGCCCACTTCTTTTCGCGAGGAAGCTTCGGTACGTCTATTCCGCGGGTTATGCGGTCGCCGACCTTCTCGTATATTACCTCAAGCGGACGCTGTATTCCGTCATAAATTCCGCCTATAAGCCCGGGGGCAAGTTCAACGGACAACGGTTCGCCCGTGGTATATACAGGCTCGCCCGGTCCGAGACCCGCCGTTTCCTCGTAAACCTGTATTGACGCGCGGCCACCGCGAAGCTCGATAATCTCGCCGATTAACCGCTTTTCGCTGACGCGGACGACGTCATACATCTGGCAGCCCTCAAGCCCCGACGCTACGATAAGCGGTCCTGCTACCTTTTCAATTACAGCATTTGTTTTTTGTTCAGTCATGTTAAGAGTTCTCCTCTACCTCAAACAGGATATCGGCGCCTATCGCCTTTTCGATATTGTCCCGTATATTCTGCATTCCGACCCCGCTGGTTCCGTCACGGTTAGGTATCGGAATTATCGCGGGGAACGGCTCGGTTTTGTACTTTGCTATAGCCTCCGCCGCCTTTTCCGCCGCTTGCTCGGTAATGTAGATAACCGACGCGCCCTCGCGTGCAAGGCGGTGAACAGCGCGTTCAATCTCACGCTCCTCGGTCGCGTAAACAGTTTCTGCTCCGAGTGCACCCCACAGCATAACGGAGTCTCTGTCGCCTATTACGGCTATTTTGTTTTCAGCCAAGCTTCCGTTCTCCTTTCGCTATGCCGTTTTCGCGGCGCGTTTCTTCGCAAACATTTTTCTAAGAGCTCTGCACTCGTATTCGCCCGTCAACAGATAGTTCGCTATCGGGCCAATACCGAAGGAGTCGTTTCGCTCCTCCTTCACGGTATTAAGCAAACACCTTTGCATATATTCCGCCGCGGCGTTCACGGAATTCGTACTGTAAACGGCAAGCGCCGCCTTGATTTCGCCGTCGTTCTCCACGCCTCCGAAAAGCTTGGGAAGCTTGTCAGCGGGCATATCAAGACCCAGCAGTACTGTCTTCAAATCAATCGAGCCGCCTTCAATTAGCATATCCGAAAGCTCGGATATGCTCCATTTCAGCGCACGAGCACGAAGCAGACTCGTTACATTGATAAAATCTGCCTTCTTCTTGAAATAGCTAAGGCAAAGAGCGTTCTTGTTCTTCTTAAGCGTGTCGAAGATATATCCGAAAACCGCCTTGTCAACAAGCGCACTCAAAACACGCGGGTCAAGTGAAAGCTTCATCCTCTTTTCCGCCTCGTTCATACTTGAGCAAAGCGGCTCGCCGAGCGGCTCGTATTTCTTCGTATCTACACAGTCGCGGATAAGCGAAGGCTCAAACACACCGCCCGTAAGCGAGGACGCGTCCACAGTGTCGCTTCCGCCGAGAAGCCTTGACTTCAAGAAAAGCTTAAGGTTTATAGCGTCGAACTCCAGCCAAAAGAGGTTGGTCAGACCCTCGTTCGGAGTTAGGTCGAATATGGTGTTGCGAATCTCTTTTCGGCGGTAATCTATCAGCGCGTCAACATCGGTCTTGTCGGGATACTCCGCCGAAAAGCCCCAGTCGTTAAGCTGTTTAAGCGCCTCGGCATAGCCAAGCTCGTTTAGCCGCGCAAGCTTACTCTCGCCCAAAAGAGAATTTTCAATTATCTTTATCCGCCCTACGGCGAACGGGTAGTTATCAGAGGGCATAGTTATTCCTCCGAGCCAAAGAGCAGCCTTGAAACCTCGGTTTCGTGCTCCTCTCTGAAAGCGGCAATAAGCGAACCAAATGAACAGCCTATATCCGCCTTCTCGCCGACGAGCGTTACGCCGCCCGCTATCTTCGCGGGCTTTCCGAGCTTGAGTGCACCCTTTTTTCCCGCCTTTTCAAGCGCGGCGTTAAGGTATTCAAGCATTGTCTTTCCGTCAATATACGGCTTTGTGTAACGCTCATAGGTGTCCTCGGGCGTTACGACCGTTTCCGTGCCGCTTTCAGCCGCACCTACCACAAGCTTTGCGATAAGCTCGGCGTACTGCCGCCCCTCAAGGCGGCTCAGCTCCGAAAAAGCGTCCTCGAACGCTTTTTCGAGCAACTCGCGTCGCGAAGCGAGCGAGTTTTTGCGCGCTTCGAGCTTCGCTACAAGCAAGGCGCGGCGGACGATTTCCTCGCCCTCGGCGTTGGCGGCGTCGGCAATTTTGGAAGCGCGCCGCTGAGCCGCGTCCTTGGCGGAGGCGACGGTCATCTTCGCCTCGTCGTTCGCGCTCGCTTTTATCTGCTCGGCCTCCGCTTTCGCGTCGCCGAGTATTGCGTCGATAATCTTGGTTTCAGCCAACGGGTATCCCTTCCTTTCGAGAATAATTTTAGGATATTCGCCGCTTAGACCTGTATACCGATAAGAATCATAAGAATGGAAACAAGAAGCGCAAGAATTGCGTAGGTTTCAACAAGCGCCGTCATCGTGATACCGCGGGCGGACGCGTCGGGCTGCTTCGCTGTCATATGAATTGCGGAAGCCGCAACGTTGCCCTGATAAATAGCCGAGAAAAGACCCGCAATCGCTATAGGCATACACGCCGCAAAGAACTGCCAACCCTGAGTAAGCGAGAGGTCTACAGCGCCGCCGCCGAGTATACCGGTTTTAATCATAACCATAACGGCGGTAAGGAAGCCGTAGATGCCCTGTGTGCCGGGGAGCGCTTGAATAACAAGAAGCTTTCCGAAAAGCTCGGGATTTTCCGCTACGACACCCGCCGCAGCCTTACCGGCGATACTTACGCCGTATGCGGAGCCTATTCCGCAGAGAATGGCGGCGATAGCCGCGCCGAGGATTGCAAGGGTAATTCCGTCTGAAAACATTCTGTTTTACCTCCAAAGAGTTTTTAAATTATTTTATTTCCGTGTATTTTGCGTTAACCGAAAGCGGCTTGAACTGATAACCGCCGCCCTCGTAGAACTTACCGTAAAACTCGATATACTGTAGGCGGCTCGCGTGGACGTAGGCTGAAAGCAAGCCCATCGCGAGGTTGAAAACGTGTCCCACAATATATATCGCAAGCGACGGGATAAAGGTAAGCACCGTCATAACCGGTGAGGCGGTAGACTGAACCATTCCCGCAAGCATATTCATAACCATAGCGACCACCGCCGAGGACATCATCAGCGCGAGTATTCGTGAATAGGAGAGGATATCGCTGACATAGCCCGTCACGTTATAAAGCGAAAGCAGGCCGCCGCTCAAGCGTTTTACCGGGTTCCATGTGTCGCGCTTACTCATAAGCACAATCATCGCCGCGCCCACAATAGCCATTATCTTGCCGACAGTCGCCGTCGCGGGAAGGAAAAGAAGCCCCGCGCCCGTTATTAGAACTATCCAGCTGATATTGTCGAAAATTCCTCCGACTACGTCGCCCGTTTTAAATGACTTAATCGCGTTCATTACAAGCCCGACGAAGATATGCACCGCGCCGATAACAAAACACATTATCATCATCGGTATAGGGTTGTAAAGCGGGGTAAAGAGAATGGGCTTGAACCATTCTGCGCCGAAATAGCTACCGAACATTACTCCCCAGAACGCCGTCGTCACGCTCGCATACATTAATACTTTTACGAGCTTTCCGAACTCGCCCTTCGGCTTTTTAAGCTTAAGAAACGCCCAAAAGAGAAGCGCCATTACCACGCCGTAGCCAGCGTCCGCCATCATCATACCGAAGATGAGCCAATACCACGGCGCCATAACGGGCGTCGGGTCAACCCCCTCAATCGGGTTCGGGCGGCTGTACATATCGGTCAGCGTCTCGAACGGAGTTATGAGCCGCTTGTTCTTCGTTTGCGTCGGCGCCAGCTCGTCCTTGTCGGGTTCCGTAAGAAGAAGCTCATAAACCGCGTTTGTGCTTTGCAGTATTTCGTCAAGCTCCTTTTCGCGGTCCTCCTCGACCCAGCCCTCAATATAGAAGGTCGCCTCGGTCTGACCGTAGGGAGCCGCAAGCCTTTCGACGTCGGTACCGAGCTTGTCGTAAAGAAGCTCTATCGACTCGGCGCTTTCGCTCAACGCCTTCGCGTCTGCGGCGAGAGTCGCAAGCTTATCCTTCTGAGCCTCTATCTCCTTTTCAAGCCGCGCGGTCTCGTCCGCCGCCGTGCCCTTCTCGGAGGGCGGCGCGGCCTCGATGAAGCCCAGCGACTTTTCAAGCGCCGTTACCTGCTCCTCGTCGCTCTTATGGTAAACCACAAGCGCGGCGTTGGTTCCCGCCGACGTTCCGAGAAGCTCTGCGTACGCGCCTATCTCCTCTATGCCGTCGGTGAAGGCGGCAGTCCCCTGAAAGGGGATATAGCCCGTGCGCACTCGCGAGGTTTTTGTGTCGCAAAGCTCGCTTATGGCTATCCTCAGAGGAAGCCACGGGGCAAGCTGTTCAACGCGGCTTTTCAGAACCGAGATGTCGCTTTCTATGCGAGCCATATCGTTTCTTATCTGCCGCGCCTTTTCGCAAAGCTCGGTTTCTTCTTCCTTGCTTGCCGTAAGCTCCTCATAGGAGGCTTTGGGCGTTTCACCGAACATGCCCTTCTTGCCGCGATACTTATTTACAAAGCCGAGCGATTCCTTCGCGTCGGACAGCGAGGACTGCACCCTTTCGAGCGCCTCGTCTTTCACCGTTCCGTCGCTTTCGCGAATCATCATTATCGACGCCTTTTGAAGGGCGGAAAGTATCGCGCCGCGGTCGCGTCTGAGCGCATAAATTGTTGCCTTTTTCATAGGAACAATCATAGCTTTTGCACCTCGCCGACAATATACCGCACCGCCTTGCCGCAGTTTTCGCTTGCGGCTAAAACGGCTGCGCTGTCCTTTTTACCCTCCTCGGCGATAAACTCCACCGTTTTTTCGGCGGCCTTCCTGTTCGCCTCGGCGCGCAGCTTTTCGGCGTTTTCGTTCGCCTTGTCGGTAATCTCCTTCGCCGCCTTTTCGGCTTCAAGCGCTGCCTCGCGTGACCTTGCGCGTGCTTTTGCCACGGCGTCGCTCTTTATCTTCGCCGCTTGCTGCTCCGCGTCTTTGATTTTTTCAAGAATATTCATAGTCGTCACCGTCGTTTATTACGTCGCTTATCTTAAGCGCCATTTTTATCATTTTAACACATTTATTTGACGAAGTACATATTAAAATGTAATACTTTTGTTATCTATTATTTACAGCGCTAACCCTCGGTCGATAAGCACCCCCCCTTCGTTTTGCGTTTCGGCTTCATTTATTTGCATATTGTCACGCTTTGTGTGATAATAAGGTATAATCTAACATAAAACAGAAGGTATTAATTAATGGACAAGAATAACCTTACGCTTCTTTGCGACTACTATGAATATACCATGGCTAACGGCTACCACCTTTCGGGCTACGGTAAGAAGAAGGTCTATTTCGACGTTTTCTTCCGCACCGTTCCCGACAACGGCGGCTTCGCGATTGCGGCGGGCTTAACGCAGGTAATAGATTACATCAAAAATCTGCGCTTTGACGAGGACGACATAGCGTATCTTCGCTCGAAGAACGCCTTTAGCGAGCAGTGGCTGAAAAGCTTAGAGAGCTTTCATTTTGACGGCGACGTTTGGGCAATGCCCGAGGGCACACCAATCTTTCCGGGCGAGCCGATTCTGACCGTTCGCGCCGACGCTGAGCAAGCGCAGATTGCCGAGACCTTTGTGCTGTTGTGTCTAAACCACCAGTCGCTCATCGCGACCAAGGCGAGCCGAATAGTCCGCGCCGCCGAGGGCCGCGCGATAATGGAGTTCGGCGCGCGCCGCGCCCAAAACTCCGACGCCGCCTTCTACGGAGCGCGCGCGGCTTATATAGCGGGCTGTGCCGGCACCTCTTGCACCCTCACCGACAAGTTCTACGACATACCCGCTCTTGGCACAATGGCGCACTCGTGGATACAGCTTTTCGACGACGAATACACCGCCTTCAAGACCTTCTGCGAAATCTACCCCGGTAACGCCTCGCTCCTCGTGGACACCTACAACGTGCTGAAAAGCGGCGTTCCGAACGCAATTCGCGTTTTCAAGGAGCTTGGAATTACAAAATGCAGTATCCGCATAGATTCGGGCGACATCGCCTACCTCTCGCAACGGGCAAGAAAGATGCTCGACGAAGCGGGGCTTACCGACTGCAAGATAGTCGCGAGCAACTCGCTGGACGAGAACATTATCCGCGACGTAATTAACCAAAAGGGCGCGGTGGATTCCTTTGGCGTGGGCGAGCGGCTAATAACCGCTAAGAGCGACCCCGTTTTCGGCGGCGTTTACAAGCTCGTGGCTGTAGAGGACGACAAGGGCAACATTATACCTAAGATAAAGATAAGCGAGAACGTTCAGAAGATAACGACGCCGCACTTCAAGAAGGTCTACCGCCTTTACGAGAACGCGACGGGCAAGGCGATAGCGGACTATATCTGTGTGCATGACGAGGTGCTGGACACCTCCAAGCCGCTTATTCTCTTTGACCCCGTCTACACCTGGAAGAAGAAGACGGTCACCGACTTTACCGCGAGGGAGCTTTTGGTGCCTATCTTCAAAAACGGCGAGCTTGTATATAATGAGCCGAGCGTAAAGGAGATACGCGGCTACTGCGCCGAACAGCTCGACATGCTTTGGGACGAGGTAAAGCGTTTTGAAAACCCCCACAACTACTACGTTGACCTTTCAATGAAGCTTTGGAACATTAAGCACGACCTTCTTAACAGAAACGAATAAGGAAAAAGTTTCCGCCGCCGCGCAGGAATTGCGCGGCGGCGGTCTGCATATACTATTACCACGGAAGATTTACTTTTGACTTTCCGACGAAGACACAGAACCTTGCACTTCTTTATTGAATTGCTCTTTGTTCTTTCTCTTCTTTTCGGTATTAAGCAAAAGCGGGTCTTCCGCTTTTATCTGCGCCGTTTTAAGCGGCGGGGCATCTTAGCAAACACTCGTTTTTGGGCAAAGGAAAAGCCGCCCTGCGGCGGCTAAACCAAGGATGACTACATTATTATTGCATATTCGACATAATTTGTCAATATCCGCCGTCTGAGCCGCCCTCGCCAATAGGCACCCAGTCTTCATAAGGTTCATTAGCCGAATTACCGCCGCCCGACGGCGTTCCGTCGGTTGCTTGACTTGAAGGCGTGGAGACGACAGGCTTTTCGGAGACGGTTATTTTGTACTGCGCCGTGAGACCGTTCGCCGAGGTCACCGTTATGGTCGCAACGCCTGCGCCCGCGCCGTAAACCGTGCCCTTTTCATTCACAGTGGCTACGCCCGTGTTGCTCGAAGCGAAGCTTAGCGTTTCAGCCTCGGCGTTTTCGGGCAGAAGATAGGGCTTCAGTGTCAGCGAACCGCCGACATAAAGCGAACCCGATTTGTACTTAAGGTTAAGCTCAGTGGCTTTGACCGCCGTTTCGACCTTCACCGTTTTTGTCAGACCGCCGCAGCTTACCGTCACCTCACAGCCGCCCGCGCCGACCGCCGTTACTGTTCCGTCGGCGGAAACGGTGGCTATCGACCCGTCGCTTGAAGCGAACGCCGCTGTGGTTTCGGTGGCGTCGGTCGGAGTAAAGTTGATTTCTAACTTTGCCGTGTTACCGCCGTTTATGTAGAGCTTAACGCTCTCGCTCACCGTCATATCGGTCGGGGTGACTATAACCTTGACGGGTATCGTTAGGCTGTATTCGTCCACCGAGGCGGTTACGCTCGCGCTCCCCGCGCCGACCGCCGTGATTGTTCCGTCCTTAACCACCGCGACGGTTATGTCGCTCGAAGCCCACGTTATGCTCAGCTTGCTCAAGACCTCGGCTATCTCCTCGGCGGTGATTTCCTCTGTGGCGTATTTATCCGTGGCGAACTCGTTTATAAGGTCAACCGTTTTGGCTTCGCCCTTTTCAAGGACGATTTCGCTTAGCGCCGCGGGCAGGTTTAAATCGCCCACCTTCAAGCCGCAGGCGGCGAGGGTAAGCGCCAGTGAAACCGTTAACAGTATGGCGAGAAGCTTTTTCATTTCACTTCCTCCGTTGCGGGCTGGCTCGCTATGCCCTTTTCGCCCGCGGACAGGTCAAACAACTTCTTAGTGGAAGTATTATACCATAAATTTACTGAAAAGTACACTTTTGGTCTCAATTCTCTTTATTGCACTGCAAGCGGGATTAATATTTGTGACTGTTGACATAATTTTGCATATTTCCGCGAATTTTACATTATTGCCGCGACGAGGAGCGCGCGCTTCACCTTTGCGTAGATTTCCTCAAAGTCCGAGTAGGGCAAGGGGTTTGTGCCGCGCCCAAGCTCCAGCGTGAAGCCGGGGCGGTTATATTTTTTCATAAACCAGTCTTTCAGTCCCGCCTTCAGCGCCACCGCCGCGGGTTCGCAAAGCCTGTAGCCCGTGAGCGAGGCGAGTGTTTTCGCTATGTATTCGCTCTTTTCGGGTGTTCTTTCGCCGTACCGCCAGTAAATCTCCTCGCCCTGCGAATGAAGCGAAAAGAGCGAGCGCGGCCGCGTCATCTCAATTAGCTTTTTGACGGCGCGGGTTTCAGGCTCGCTAAACGGGAACAAGCCGCCGTATCTTGTGGGCGAGGGGCGCACTACGCCGTATTCGGCGGCGGCGCGGCGCGCTTCCCAAAACGCGGCATTGAAGTTTCGGTTAAGGTCCACGCCGCGCGCGTTGCTCTGCCAATAGGGGAAGTCGCTGTCGGGGAAGTGCGCGAGCGTTCGCGCGCGGGCGGCGCAAGCCGCCCGTCCGCGCCGCCTTAGCTCATACCCGTCGGGGTTGAGCAGCGGAAGAAAAACGACTCCGCTTTGTAAGAGCGCCTCCGAGACGGTTAT
>CAZUOY010000051.1:9745-13509 GCA_964622315.1 uncultured Oscillospiraceae bacterium
GCCGTATAAGTACGCGCCCCGCTTTGAATATAGCGCCGCCATATCCTCACATAACCGCAGCACCGTCAGCACCGACGCCCATTCCATTCCATGCGTGCCGCCCACGAACATAGCGGGTGAATTCATCGCGCCTATCGTCAGCGCGAAAATCGGTCTTTCGCAGACCGAGCAGCCCGCCTGCGTAATTCTCACGAATGGGTATCGCTTCTGAATTGCGAAAATCCTCTCGTTTATTCTTGCCTCGCCCGCCCGCTCGGGGTTGTCGTATATACTCGCCATACGCTCACTCCTTTTATTGCCACTGTAAATAATATGGCTCGTATTCAACAATAATTCGATTTGTGGTATACTTGCCCTATAAAACGAGGTGTTTAGATGGAATATACGGAAGAAACCTATTCGAGCGAAACGGTTTTCGAGGGAAAGGTTTTCACCGCGAAGCGCGACGTTGCAAGGCTTCATAACGGAAAGCTTGCCGCTCGCGAGGTGGTGGTACACACGGGCGGCGTGTGTATCGCGGCGGTGGACGAAAACAGAAACGTATACTTGGTGGACCAGTTTCGCTACCCGTTTATGAAGACCGTCACGGAGCTTCCCGCGGGCAAGCTTGAAAGGGGCGAAAACCCCGACCTCGCCGCCGCGCGCGAGCTTAAAGAGGAAACGGGCTTTACGGCTAAAAGCCTTGTCCGCGTCGCGGAAAATTATCCGACGCCCGGCTATTGCAGCGAGATTCTTTATCTCTACCTCGCTACGGGGCTTACGGCGGGCGAGCAAAGGCTTGACGAGGACGAATTTCTTAACTGCTACAAGCTGCCCTTGGCGGAAGCGGCAAGGCGGGTTCTGTCGGGCGAAATATCCGACGGCAAAACCCAGGCGCTTCTTCTTATCGCAGACAAACTTCTTTAATTTTCGAGGTGTGTTATGGTTATTGCACTGATTGTTCTTTTAGCGCTTGTTTTAATCTATTTCTTTATGGTTTTTCCCTCTCCCGCAAGCAAAGCGGCTCGCGAAACCTTTGCAGGGCGAAACTACGCCCACCGCGGCTTCTACGATAACGAAACGGAGCGTCCCGAAAACACTCTGCCCGCCTTTGAGGCGGCTATGCAAAGGGGCTATGGCTGTGAGCTTGATGTTCAGTTCACGTCTGACAAAAAGCTTATCGTCTTTCACGACAACGACTATAAACGCTCAAGCGGCGTCGATAGAAAGGTTTGGGAGGTAAGTTACGACGAGGCGAAGCAGATAAAGCTTTTCGGAAGCGATGAGACCGTTCCGCTATTCAGCGAGGTGCTTAAAACCGTCGCGGGTCGCGCTCCGCTCATTGTGGAAATAAAGGCTGAGGGTGTGAATTGCGAGTGGTATTACGAGGTGTGCGAGGCGACACTAAAGCTGCTTCGTGAATATAAGGGCGACTTCTGCGTTGAAAGCTTTCACCCTATGGTTGTGCGCTGGTTTAAGAAGAACGCGCCCGACGTAGTGCGCGGTCAGCTTGTGAACGGCTGGCGGCGGTGGAAAAAATCAATTCCCACGGTTGCGGCGCTCGCAATAGATAAACAATTGTCGAATGTTTTGGCTCGCCCGAACTTCGTCGCCTACCACGAGGAGGACGTAAACGGCTCGCTCAGGCTTGTTCAAAAGCTCGGTGCGCTCACCGTTATGTGGACCGTGCGCACAGAGGAACGCTTAAGCGAATTGAAGAAGACCGAGGACGCCGTTATTTTCGAGCGGTTCGCTCCCGACGCGAAATATTGAAAAATAGCCAAAATACATAAAAATATTTATGTTATATGTAAATTGACATAATACGAGTAAAAGTGCTATTTTATTCGTATCTGCCAAGAGCGCGCGGCTTATGCGCTTACGGCCTACAGGAGGAATGTATATGTTCGGAAGAAGAAGCGACGGTCGCGCCGTCGGAAGCGGCGTAGACCCAATAACAAGAATAACGCCGTACATTATGCCAACGCGTGTTGACGCGCTTTGCTACACCACCCAGTACGCCGACTGCGAGATTCTTGATTCGTACGTCAGAAAGAAACATGCCGAGGGGCTTAAATTTTCAAAGATGGCGGTAATTCTCGCCGCTTATGTCCGCGCGGTGTCTCAGTATCCAGAGGTAAACCGCTTCGTTGTGGGAAAGAAGCTTTATGCCCGAAACGAGCTTTGCGTTTCCTTTGCCATGCTCAAGATTAACAGCGCCACCGACTTTCTCGAAACCACCGCTAAGGTATACTTTGACCCGACCGACACTGTTTTCGACGTGGCGCGAAAGATAGACGACGCCATAGAGAAGAACCGCGTCTTGTCGAACGAGAACAAAACCGACAAGCTTGCGAATGTCCTTATTTCCATTCCGGGGCTTCTCACGGTGGGCGTGGCGTTCCTTAAATGGCTCGACCGAATAGGTCTTATGCCCCGTGCCGTTATAGACGCGTCCCCCTTCCATTCGAGTCTTTGGATAACGAATATGGCGTCTATTAAAATGAATAAGCTGCATCACCATATCTACAACTTCGGCACCTCCACGGCGTTTATGGGGCTGGGCCGCAAGGAAGCTCGCACAACGCTGAAGCGCGACGGCACGGTCGAGGTGAAAAACGTATATCCAATAGCGTGCACAATTGACGAGCGCGTCTGCGCGGGCGCTGTTTATTCAATGGCCTTCGCGGTACTTAACGATATGCTTAAAAACCCCGAAAAGCTTGAGCTTCCGCCTGATAAGGTGCGATACGACTGCGGCGTGGAGTATCACTGCAAAGAGGACAAAATATAACAGTCTCAAAAAATTCTTTTTTTCGTGAAAAGTCAAGCATAAATTGCAAAAAAATTTAAATTATTTTTTTTCGCTATATAATAAGGCTACAGCTATGCTGTAGCTTTTCTTTTTGATTGATAAAGAAACTATCCTTTACGCTGTAGCAAAAAGCGTTGCTTTTTACTACGAGAGCCACAATTCAGCAATTTATAACATAAAAAAGGTCGCGAGTTCAAGCCACGCATAAAATTTTTTTCTTAACACACGGGAGAAAAAATTTTTATTGCTCTAAAGGGCTTGACATACGCGACTTTTTTATTTTGCCTGACGGATATGAAAGCGTAAGCGGCGGCGCGCTCACGCTTTCAACCATAATAAGAACGCCGAAACAATAATTAAAAGGAGAAATGAAAATGAATTTACCTAGCATTAGCCAAATCAAAGATACAGTAATCGAAGCATTAAAAGTTGAATATGGATTTGCCCCACACAAAAAAGACATAATTCTACTTGAAGCATCGTACGACAGAACATACATAATGTTTGAAGTAAGAAGTAAGCAATATCAATTTAACAGCTACGACACAGGTTTTGGCATATGGTGCGGTGAAGGAACAATAAGCAGATACTTTGATTAAATAAAATATTAAGCTGTACTAGCGGCTATACGGGTAGAAAGTGAGAAGTTATGACAGTATCGGAAGCCACAAAATTTTTAGAGAACGCGCACAAAGCACTAAACAAAGAATACTTTGATAATACACTTTCAAGCGTTATGATAACTATACAGTCTAGCCGCAAGGCTTACGGACATTACACACTTTATGAAGCGTGGCAAGGTAAGAAAGGCTACAAAGAAACCATCTAGCACAAGAAAATATGTATGCCCGTGTTGCGGTAAAAGCGTAAGAGCAACTAAAGACGTTAACATTATTTGCGCCGATTGTAATGAATTAATGACAACAGAATAACAGAAAAGAGCATAGCGCGGCTATGCTCTTATTTTTTC
>CAZUOY010000052.1:0-13235 GCA_964622315.1 uncultured Oscillospiraceae bacterium
GAGCGTTGTGCTCAGCTGCGCCATCTCACTGACAAGGAGCGACGAGTTGTCTATGCTTACCGCTACTTTGGTGGAGGGGACGGTTCTTGTTACTGTTACGTCAGACATACCAATCATGGTTGTGTCGACGGTTGAGGTTGCTTTAACGCTCAGTGTTGCCGCTGTCTCGTCGACGCCTACGCTTAGTATGCCTTCCTCTGTTATGACGGTTTTACTGCTTTCTTCTCCCTCAACCTCCCAAGTTACCGTCTGCGCGGGATTGTTCTCGCCGTTTACAACCGCGCTGAACTGCTGAGAATGGCCTATCTCAACGCTTGCGGTTGAAGGGGAGACTGTAACAGATGTCACCGTCGGCTCGGGCTGTGTTACTGTCACGCTCGCCGTACCGCTAATGCTTGTGTCTAATGTCGAGGTTGCTTTGACTGTTAACGCTTCCGCGGTTTCGTCACCTGCTATGGAAAGCTCGCCGCTTTCGGAAATAACAGTGTTTACGCTGTTTTCTCCCTCAACATCCCAAGTTACCGTCTGCGCGGGATTGTTCTCGCCGTTTACAACCGCGCTGAACTGCTGAGAATGGCCTATCTCAACGCTTGCGGTTGAAGGGGAGACTGTAACAGATGTCACCGTCGGCTCGGGCTGTGTTACTGTCACGCTCGCCGTACCGCTAATGCTTGTGTCTAATGTCGAGGTTGCTTTGACTGTTAACGCTTCCGCGGTTTCGTCACCTGCTATGGAAAGCTCGCCGCTTTCGGAAATAACAGTGTTTACGCTGTTTTCTCCCTCAACATCCCAAGTTACCGTCTGCGGTGGGTTGTTCTCGCCGTTTACAACCGCACTGAACTGCTGAGAATGGCCTATCTCAACGCTTGCGGTTGAAGGGGAGACGATAACAGATGTCACCGTCGGCTCGGGCGGAATAACAGCCTTTTGAAGCATCGAAATTGACGGTAAGTTATCCCTAAAAGTATGGTCACAAACGCTGTCGTCAACCATCTGTACCCATTGGGTAGTAAAAGTCAGATTACCCGCCTCTTTTGCGGTAAACGCAAAGGTGCAAAGCTCCTTATCACCGGAAATAGGTGTTGCGGCACCCAATAAAGTGAAAATTAGAGCCGCCTCATTATCGTTATTTAAAGCAAGTTTTGGATAGAAAAAACCTCTTATAGCTGAACTGCAAAGGTCAATTTCAAAGTCTGCTTTTGTGGAATCAAAGCTTACCCTGCAATCATATGCATACATTTCCTCAAGATTATGTGCTGTTAAGGTGAAGTAGTAGGTTTCGCCCACATTCACCTCGCTCTTATCGCATGTTATTGAAAAGGTGGCGTTCAAGTTTTTGTTGGACGGTGCTGCAAACGCGGGCGCCGCCGCATTCAACAGGATTCCCGCCGTAAGGAACACCGAAACAAAAAACGATATTATCTTTCGCATATTTACTCTCCTCGCTGTTTATTTATCAGGTGTTCTGTAAAAACAACCTTATAAAAAAAGTATATGTAAGCAAACAGAGCTTTTCAACGAAATACGTCAGTTAATGGCTTGAGTTTAAAAGGTTAAGACAATTGCATTTTTTTGTACGTGACTTTTGCATTCTTACGGTGACTATTTCACTTAAAAACTACTAAGAGAGGAGAAGAAAACCAAAAAAACAGCACGGTGCAGTTACATGCACCGTGCTTAGAATGCGCCTTAAAAATAGTTGCATTTAAATAGAAGAAGTATTTTTAATGGTTACTCTGTCTTCTCATGCGTCTTTTTATACTGACCTAAAAGGCCGTCATACTTTTTCCCCGTTACTTTGTAGTAAACCTCAAAGCCGAGCGTCATAACGATAAGAATGAAGATAAACACTCCGCCGAAGATGAGCCAAGGGGACATGCCAAGGTCGGTCGGCACCCACTTGAAGAAATACGCGCAAGCGAGTATAAGCGCGAGAAACGGCACGGTAAAGATAACAAGACGCCATGAGTATTTAACGTTTTTTATAATATCGTCCGTAAAGGCAAGGTACTGTAAAAACGAGCCGACAACGGTAAGAACAAGGATAGAAACCACGGTGAGTTTAGTTATCTCGGTGTTCCAGATAAATGCCGCGAGCAGATATACGAGCATTGAACCTGTGAACATAAAAGAGGCGCTTATCTTCCATTTTACTACACTGTCCATAAATTTTTTCATTGCAAAATCTCCTTAAAGACCTAATTTTTGTTTTATAACCGACGCATATTGACGGCTTGCGAATATTCTTTCCTTGTTGCTCATTGTAAGAATAAGCCGTCCGCCCATCTCAGGGCGAAGGGATTGAACATGCGCGAAATTAATTATCGAGGACTTCGAAATCCTGATAAAATCGTCAGGTGTAAGCAGTTCCTCAAGCTCGTACAGCCGAAGTGGCGTTTCGTAAACGTTATCAGCCGTGTAAAAAAATGTACGCTTATCAACGGTATCTATGTAAATTATGTCGGACGAGTTCATTATTACCGTTTGCCCGTCAAGCACCCCAGTAAGCTTTCTGTCATAGGCGCGAAGGGTTGCGAGCATGTCCATAATCTGCTTATCCGCCTGTTTGCAGTTGACAACAATCTCGATCTCCTCGAATAGGGGGTTTTCGTTAATTGATATCTTCAATTTGCTTCACCTCGCTTGTCTTTCGTAGCTACAAGCTTATTCTATGAGAAATGTCGTGTGGTTTCAACTGTTTTTGCTCAAGCTGCGTTTTTTAGCCACTAAGAAGCATATTTTGGCGGCTTAGTTTTAGAAAGGTGTATTAAACGACTGAAAAATGTGCTAAAATAGAAATAAGAATGCGGCAATGAAAAAGAGGTGTATATGGCAAGTGTTTTAAGCAACGCGATGAAGGCGCAAATTAAACTGCTTCGTCCCTTTGTTAAGAAGATGGACCTAAAAAACGAGCGAAGGGCTCAGGACGCAGTGGGGCTTCTCGGCGCGAGCGCGCTTTCAAGCAAGGTTGAATACGCCATAGAACCCTTCGATAAATTTGAGGCTGAATGGGCACTGCCAATAGCTAAACGAAATAAAGCTATACTATATCTTCACGGCGGCGCTTATACGTGCGGCACGGTCTCCTACGCTAAGGGCTTCGGTGGGGTGCTCGCTGAGCTTACCGGAAGAAGCGTTTTGTGCGTAGGTTATCGCCTCGCCCCTGAAAGTCCTTTTCCCGCCGCAGTGGACGATTCATTTGAGGCATACCTTCGAATGCTTAAATCCTTTGATGCGTCCGAGATAGCTGTTGTTGGCGAATCGGCTGGCGGAGGTCTTATCTTCTGCTTGATGCAACGGCTAAAGGAAGCGAAGCTGCCTTTACCTTCGGCGTTGGTGGCGCTTTCGCCGTGGGCTGACCTCACCTGTTCATATCCCTCATACATTACAAACAGTAAGGTTGACCCCAGCCTCGGTTGGGATTCCTTAAAGTATTCTGCGAGACTGTATGCTAAAAGCGACCTGAAGAACCCGCTGGTATCTCCCGTTTACGGCGACCTTTCGGGTCTTCCGCAGACCCTCATTATTGCTGGCTCCGATGAGCTTTTGCTTGACGACACGGCGGTACTTACCACCCGTCTTCGCGTTTCCGGCGTAGATTGTGAAACGCATATTGAACAGGGTATGTGGCATGTCTATGTGCTTTTCGGAATACCCGAGGCAAAGACCGCGCTAAACAAAATTAAAGCATTTCTGAGATAAGGCGACTTTATGGACGAAAAGAAGGACGAACTTCGAAAAAGATGGATAAAGCTCGACAATGCGGCAAAGATATACCCTGCCACAATGTCAAAAAAGTGGACGGCTATGTTCCGTGTTTCGGCGTCGCTAACCGAAAGGATAGACCCGGTCTGTCTTCAAGCGGCGCTGGAAAGAACGGTGCGGCGTTTTCCGTGGCTTAATATGAAGCTTAAGCGCGGACTTTTTTGGTACTATCTTGAACAGCTCGAACAGACACCGCGAATACAAAAGGACGTGGCGAACCCGCTGATACGAATTGACGTAGACGAGAAGGACGCCGCGATGTTCCGCGTGCGCTATCACGAAAACCGAATAGCTGTCGAGTATTTTCACGTTCTGTGCGACGGAACAGGCGGTATGTGCTTTTTAAAGACCCTTGTCGCTGAGTATATAGAGGAGAAGTATCACGAAAAGGTTCCGAGAAGCGACAGCGTGCTTGATTGCAATGAGGAGCCGTGTGATGAGGAACATGAGGACAGCTTCGGCAGATACTCGCGCAAGATGACTATGTCACGTTCAGAGGCTATCGCTTATCGCGTTAAAGGCAGCGACCGAGACACGACGAAACTAAATATAATCACTGGCATGCTTTCCGCCGCCGAGGTAAAAACTAAAGCTAAGAGTTACGGGGTGACGGTAACGGAGTTTCTTGTTTCGGCGCTGATTATGGCGATTTACGGTGTTCAGCAAACCGAGCACAGCGAAAAGCAGCGTAGTCTTCCGGTAAAAATCAGCGTCCCCGTTAATCTTCGCAACTACTATCCGACGAAAACGCTTCGCAATTTTTCTTCGTACGTTACTCCGGGCATTGACCCTCGCTTCGGGGAATACACCTTTGAAGAAGTGCTGAAGCACGTAAAATCCTTTATGGGCTTGGAAACGAGCGAAAAGCTTATGAACGCGCGGATGTCAACAAACGTGGGGGACGAACAAAATCTTTTGGTGCGTATAATTCCGCTTTTCTTAAAAAACCCCGTTTTGAATTTTGTTTTTTTTATGGCGGGCGACAGAATTTCCTCCTCAACGCTTTCTAATCTCGGCGTTGTACGTCTTCCGGAGGTTATGAAAGCACATGTTGAGCGTTTGGATTTTATGCTCGGACCTTGTAAGATTAATCCACTTGCCTGCGCGTGCGTTACGACGGGCGACCTTATGTGTATAAATTTCACGCGCACGATTAGAGAAGCCGATGTAGAAAAAAACTTCTTCAGTTATCTTGTAAAGCTGGGGCTTCACGTTAAGGTCGAAAGCAACAGGAGGTATTCGTAAAATGTCATATTGCGTTAACTGCGGTGTTGAGCTTGCGCCCTCGGAAAAGTGTTGTCCGCTTTGCGGTGTAGAAGCGCAGAACCCTAAGCAGAAATGGCGTGAGCCCGAAATAAAGCCCTACCCAAACAGGGTAGAGCAGATAATGAAGAAGGTTAACCGAAAGTACGTCGTTTCCCTAATAGCGGAGCTTCTTCTAATCCCCGCTATTATTCCCGTTATTACGAATTTAGTTATAAGTCATCAGATAACATGGTCAGCATACGTTGTGGGCGGGGTAGTTTGTGCCTTCTTTCTTGCCGTGTTCCCGCTGCTTTACGAGATACCAAAGCCCTATTTATACCTTGTAATAGACACCCTTGTGCTCGTCGGCTACATCGCACTTATAGCGTATTCCTCGGGCGGTATGAACTGGTTTTTCAAGCTCGGAATGCCGATAGTTTTAAGCGTCTGCATAGCGGTTTCGCTTTTTATCTACGTCGCGCGTCGCTCACGGCTTTCACGTCTTAAAAAGGCGGCGATAGGTTTGATAATCTTCTCCCTTATGTGTATGGCAGTTGACTTTTTTATCAACCGTTTCGTCGGTAACGACTTTGTGTTGCTGTGGTCGCTTTTCGTAGTAAGCTCACTTACGATAATAGCGGTTATGCTGCTTGTTCTTGACCGAAAAAAGAAGCTGCAGGATGAGATTATTAAAAGGCTTTTCGTTTAGTGGTAAATAAGAAGCAAACGAGCCCGCGCAGTCGCGCGGGCTTTTTCTATGCTTAATCAGCCAGCCTATACGGTGACGACAGAAAATCGTTTTTCTCCTGCATCTCTATCATATGGTTCCAAAAGCGTTTGGGCATCATTGTCATCTGACAGCGGGGGTTGCGCCGCTCGGGAATAGCTATAGCCTCGCAGTAGCCCTTCCAAAGCCGCTGATAATCCATCTCCTCACTGCCCATGAAAGCGGCGGGCAGAGCGTCCAGCTCCACTATCTTGCTCATTCCGTCTTTATATAAGAGCGCCGCCTTGTGAGTCTTGTCGAAAATCATCAGCGCTTCGTTGTGAAAGCGGTCGCAGAAATGCTCGGCAAGCAGTGGCAGAACAAAGCTGTGCGGTTCAATTACCGACACCAGCGCCTCGCCGCAGTCGGTGAAGCGGACAAATCCCTTGTAATGGTGCGCTTCGCTGTTCATACGCTTAACCGCGCCGGTTACAATTCTTACAGTATCGTTTGCAAGCAGATACGGAGTCTTTCTTCCTTCCCTAAAAGCGAGCTTTACGAAATCAATAATCAATAGCTCCTTTTGTGGCTCGTCAGTGAGAAAGCACTGCGCGGCAAGATACAACGCGTCGGGGGAAACCTTGTCGCGAAGCCCGCTTATTACCCTTTTTGCGTGCGTAAGGTCGGTTTCCACCTCATAGCTTTCGTAAAGCGTAGGCGTGAAGCTCTCCTGCGTAAAGACCTCAAGGGCACTAAGCTTCTTTGAGTAACACTCGAAGACGCAGGACATAAGCCCCTCAAAGGTGCCGTCGTAAATGAGAACTAAATCTGTCCCGTAAGGCATTTTACCCTATCCTCCAAAACAAGCTGAGGAGCAAATAGACTCAGCTGTTCGTATTTACCTTGGTTTGCGAGTTCCTTGCAGTTCTCTGAGATAAGCCCGCGAAGCACGCTTTCGGGCGTAAAGCGTATTCCCTCCATAAGACCTGAGCCACAGGTAATAAAGTATTGCGCGCGCTTCATAACCACGCCAAGCTTTCTGAGAGTCTCGAAGGTAAGGCGCCCGTTACGCCGCGCAGTCATTATTTTATATACGCTTTTTACTCCGACACCCGGAATACGCAAAAGAACCTCGCGTGGAGCGGTGTTAACGTCAACAGGAAAGGAATCTAAATGGTTTATAGCCCAGTTGCATTTCGGGTCAACGAGAAGATTGAAATTCTCGTGCTCCTCGTCAAGAAGCTCACTCGCCTCAAAGCCGTAGTAGCGCAACAGCCAGTCGGCTTGATAGATTCTGTGTTCACGTAGCAGTGGCGGCTTGGTATTGAGCGACGGCAGCATGGGGTTACTTGCAAGAGGGATATATGCCGAATAGAAAACGCGTTTCAGCGAGTACTTCTTATACATAGCCTCCGAAAGGGTAATAATCTTTCTGTCGCTTTCGGGCGTTGCACCGACAATCAGCTGGGTGCTTTGCCCCGCCGACGCGAACGTTGGGGAGTGCTTATACTTTATTAGGTCTTGCTTGTTTTCCGTTATCTTGTTCGCGATATAACCCATTGGCTTCAAAATGGAGGTTTTGCTCTTGTCGGGAGCAAGGCGAACGAGGCTTTCGCTGGACGGAAGCTCGATATTGACGCTCATTCTGTCCGCAAGAACGCCGAGTCTGTCGATAAGCACGGGGTCCGCCCCCGGGATAGCCTTTGCGTGGATATACCCGCGGAAACGATAATCCTCGCGAAGTATACGAAGCGTCTCAATCATCTGCTCGCAGGTATAATCGGGATTCTTAACTATACCAGAGCTTAGAAACAGTCCCTCTATATAGTTTCGGCGATAAAAGCTTATTGTAAGGTCAGCAAGCTCGCGTGGCTGAAAGGTGGCGCGTTTCGTGTCGTTGCTTCGGCGGTTTAGACAATAGCTACAGTCGTAAGCGCAGGCGTTGCTTTGAAGAACCTTCAATAGTGAAATACAACGCCCGTCCGCCGCAAAGCTGTGGCATATTCCACAGGCAACGGCGTTACCCATAGAGCCACCTTCACTGGTTCGCTCCGCGCCGCTGCTGGTGCATGCAACGTCATATTTAGCCGCATCCGCGAGTATTTGAAGCTTATCCATTACGTCCATACAATCACCCCTTGAACATACGTTTATTATAGAACAATTGTTCCGATAAGTAAATAGAAAAAGCCGTCTTTTTGAAAAAAAGATGGCTTTTTCATTGGAAGAAATATCTTTGATATTTCTTCTTCAAAAAAAATTGACTTTAAAACGATGGCTTTTTCATTGGAAGAAATATCTTTTATGTTTCTTCTCCGCCAAAGAAATAGATTTAAATAAACGACGACTTGTTTCCCAAACGGGTTTAGTTTAAATTTTCTATTTTCCAAATTTCCTTTGCGTATTCAGCGACCGAGCGGTCTGAACTGAACTTTCCGGCGCCGCACATATTCAGGAAGCCTTTTCTTGCCATTGCCCTTCTATCCTTGAAGTCGGCGTTAAGCTTAAGCCGCGCTTCGACGTAGCCGTTAAAGTCGTAGAGAAGGTAGTAATTATCGGGCTTATGCCAGCTTGCGCCCTCAAGAATTGAGGTATAAAGCTCCTTGAATGCGCCGGTTTTTCCGTCGTTCAGCGTGCCGTCTACGAGAGCGTCAAGAACCCGCTTTATCTTTTCGTCAGAGTTGTAAATTTCCTTCGGGTCGTAGCTTTCGGCTATCTTTTCAAGCTCCTCCACCCGTGCGCCGAAGATATAATTATTTTCTTCGCCCGCCTCCTCGACTATTTCAATGTTCGCGCCGTCGTAGGTGCCGAGCGTAACCGCGCCGTTAAGCATTAGCTTCATATTTCCCGTTCCGCTTGCCTCGGTGCTCGCCGTGGAAATCTGTTCGGAAACGTCCGCCGCCGCGACGAGTTTTTCAGCATATGAAACATTGTAATTCGCCAAGAAAACGACCTTAATCTTGTCCTTGACGCGCGGGTTTTTGTCGACAAGTCGCGCTACCTCATTAATGAGTTTAATTATTCCCTTGGCGCGTGCGTAACCCGGCGCGGATTTTGCACCGAAGATAAAGGTGGTTTTGGTGAAGTCTTGTAGCTTGCCGTCGTCCATTTCATAGTAGAGCCAAAGTATTGCAAGCGCGTTCAGTAGCTGACGCTTATACTCGTGCAGACGTTTAATCTGAATATCGAAGATACTGTCGGGGTCAAGCACTACGCCGTCACGGGCTTTTACGTATTCTGCGAGCTGCTCGCGCTTTTTGCGCTTAATCGCCATAAAGTTGCTAACAACATCCTCGTTATCAGCGTATTTCTCCAGTCCGCGCAGCCGCGAAAGGTCGGTTATCCAGCCGTTATCACCTAAAAGCCCTGTAATCATATTAGAAAGCTCACGGTTGCATAGTGCGAGCCATCTGCGCTGTGTAATTCCGTTCGTCACATTTTTAAATCTCTCGGGGAAAACGCTGTACCAGTCTGCAAAAACACGTTCCTTTATTATCCGTGAGTGAAGCTCGGCGACGCCGTTTGTGCAGCTGGAGGCAAAAACGGCGAGGCTTGCCATGTGGATAGTTTTGTCCTTGATAATAAAAAGCTTCTTTGCCTCTGCCTTGTCGATTCTTTTTTCACGTTTAAAGGCGGATAGCTTCTTTTCAATCAATTCTATTACTTTGTAAATTCGTGGAACCACAGCTAAAAGCTGTGACTTCGTCCACTTTTCGAGGGCCTCTTGCATAATAGTGTGGTTTGTATAGTTAAAGGTCTTTTGCGCAATATCAAACGCGCTGTCGAAAGAAAGCCCCTCCTCATCGGTGAGTATCCTGATAAGCTCGGGTATTGCAATGACAGGGTGTGTGTCGTTAAGCTGAACGGCGTTTAAGCGAGCGAAATTTTCAAAATTGTCGTTATTATTAAGCTTGTATTTTCTTATTAAATCTTTCACGGACGCGCTTGAAAAGAAGTATTGCTGACAAAGCCGAAGCAGCTTTCCCTCGCTGGTGTTGTCGTTCGGATAAAGCACGCGGGAGATATCCTCGGCGCGGTTTTTAGCCGCCACAGCCGCGTTATACTTTCCTTCATCAAAAAGCTTAAAATCAAATTCACTTGTCGGCTCCGCCTGCCAAAGACGAAGGGTGCCAATAGTTTTTCCGCCGTAGCCAATCACAGGCATATCATAAGGCACGGCTATTACGCTGTACTTCGCAAAATCAATTTTTACAGCCTCATCAAAGCGGCGAACCGACCACGGGTCGCCGAACCTCTGCCAGTCGTCGGCATACTCGGTTTGAAAACCGTTTTCGATTTTCTGCTTAAATAATCCATATTTATAGAGTATACCATAGCCGTCGAGCGGGATACCGAGGGTCGCGGCGCTGTCAAGATAACAAGCCGCAAGCCGTCCAAGCCCGCCGTTTCCGAGGGCGGCGTCCTCGATTTCTTCAAAAACGTTAAGAGATGCGCCCTCAGATGCAAACAGCTTTTCCAGCTCATCGTATAAGCCAAGACATAGTATATTGTTGTTTACAAGCCGCCCGACCAAAAACTCCGCTGAAAGGTAGTGCGCTTGGCGCTTATCTGAAAGCTCTTTTTCCCGCGCAGTCCACGCGGGTGAAATCTCGTCCATAACAGTGAGACTCAGCGCTTCGTGCAGCTGCCACGCCTTAGCGTCCTTTATTGCGACGCCGAAACGGGAAAGAAGAAGTGACTTCGTTCTGTCGAAAATAGTTTTCGTGTCCATAAATAACCTTTCTATTTAAAACGTCTGTCGTAAAGGCGGCAGAGCTTCGCTATTTTTTTCGCGAGTGTGTCGTTTATGTCTTCCTTGCGGCAACGCCATTGCCAATTGCCGGAAAGGGTGGACGGCTCGTTCATACGTGCGCCCTTTCCAAGCTCAAGATAATCTTGAAGGGTGATTACCGCAAGCTTTGCCACGGTGGATAGCGTAAGCTTGATAAATTTCGTCACAAAGTCGTCTGTGTTCGACTGTCCCATATATGCGAGCACCTTTGCTTTATCCGCCTTTGGTATAGTCTCTATCCATTCCTTGATGGTCATATTGTCGTGAGTGCCGGCGTAAACAACGCAGTTTTCCTTTAGGTTGTGGGGTAGGTTAGTGTTCTCCTTGTCCTTCGCGCCGAACGCGAACTGCAAGAGATTCATGCCGGGGAAACCGCATTCGTCAAGAAGCTTGAACACGTCGGGAGTAAGGAAGCCCAGATTTTCGGCAATAACGGGGAAGTCGGAAAGCTGTTCGCGAGCCTTGTCGAAAAGGTCTGTTCCAGGACCCTTCTCCCAACGCCCCCGCTTCGCATTTTTTGAACCGTAGGGTATAGAGTAGAAGCCCGCAAAGCCGCGAAAATGGTCTATTCTGAGGATATCATACATAGAAAAGCAGGCGCTCAGCCGCCTTATCCACCACTCATAATCAGTGCGCTTGTGTTCCTTCCAGTTATATACAGGGTTTCCCCAGAGCTGACCGTCAGCCGAAAAGAAATCAGGAGGACAGCCCGCCACGCGTCGCGGTAAGCCGTCTTTGTCGAGATTAAAAAGCTTCGGATTTGCCCACACGTCGGCGCTGTCGTCCGCGACATATATGGGTAAGTCTCCGATAAACTGCACGCCGTTTTGGTTGGCATATGCTTTAAGCTTTCCCCATTGCAGGAAAAATTCATACTGAATGAAACAGTAAAGCCCTATACTGTCGCTATACTTTTTTCTTGCGCTGTCAAGCGCTTCTTGCTCGCGAAGCCGAAGCTTTTCGTTCCACTCGTGCCATGAACGCCCCCCGTTCGCGTCCTTTAGCGACATAAAAAGCGCGTAATCACCAAGCCACGCGGAATTCTTTTCAAGAAACGCAGAGTAATCGCTCGGCGCGTTCTTTATAAAACGTTTATATGCTTTCTTTAATATCGTATATCGGTTTTGGTAGAGCGCCTCGTAGTTCACCGCTGTATAGCTTTCGCACCACCTAACGTTTTTGTATTCATCTTCTTCAAGTAGTCCGTCCGCGGCGAGAAGGTCGAGGTCAATAAAAAAAGCGTTACCCGCGAAGGTCGAGAAGGATTGATAGGGAGAGTCTGCGTAGCTTGTCGGACCCAGAGGCAGTATCTGCCAATAACGCTGTTTCGCTTTCTTCAAAAAATCGACAAATCTGTACGCTTGTGCTCCGAAGGTGCCTATACCGTAGGAGGAGGGAAGCGATGAGATGTGAAGAAGAATACCGCTGTAACGATTCATAACCTTTTCCTTTGTTAAGACTGAATTATAGCTTCCGCTTTGTTGATATAAGCATAGCAGTCATTTTGCTTTCGCGCAAGCCGTTATTCACTTCTTATTATTGCTCGAAAAGATAAAGCTATCATTATTTTTACAGCTTTCGGCAAATAATTATTTGCCAAACAAAGGCTAATACACAAAAAAAGCGGCAACAATAAGAAAAGACAGGCGCGGTTTGCGCCTACAAAACATTTTTGGAGGATTCAATGAAAAGACTAACGGCAATAATACTTGCTCTGACGCTGACGCTTTCGTTTGCGGCATGCGGCAAGAAAAACAACGGAAACGGAACTAACTCAAGCGGCGAGAAGGTGACGCTTAAGGTGTGGGGCGCACAGGAGGACAACGAGCTGCTCACTTCAATGCTGGAGGATTACAAAGCGGCAAACCCGGAGACAACCTATTCAATCGAGCTTGGAGTGGTGAGCGAAGCTGACGCAAAATCCCGCTACCTTGAAGACCCCGCCGCGGCGGCAGATGTCTTCGCCTTCTCCAACGACCAGCTGAAAGACCTTGTCTCAGCGGGCGCGCTGTATGAAATCTCGGGCAGCTACAAGGACGCTGCGGTGAGCGGAAACACAGAGGGCTCCGTGGGCTCCGCGACCTCGGGCGGTAAGCTTTACGGCTTTCCGATGACGGCGGATAACGGTTACTTTCTCTATTATGACAGCAGTGTATTCTCCGAGGAGGACGTAAAGACGCTTGACGGTCTTATGGCTAAGGCAAACGAAAAGGGAAAGTCGGTATTTATGGACGTTTCTAACGGCTACTATATCGTTTCGTTTTTCTTAGGAGCGGGCTGCACTCTTACCGTTGACGAAAACGGCAAGCAGGTTTGCGACTTTAACAGCGAGCGTGGTCTCGCGGCGGCGGAGGCAATTAAGAAATTTACCGCTGACCCCGCGTTTATCACGGGAGACGACGCTGTTCTTACGGGAGGCATTGGCACAACTATCGCGGCAGGCATTTCCGGCACATGGAACGCAGCGGCGATATCCGAAGTATTGGGTCAAAACTTTGCCGCCACGAAGCTTCCGACCTTCACCGTAGACGGCGAGCAAGCACAGATGAGCTCTTTTATGGGAAGCAAGCTTATCGGAATTAACAAGTTAACCGCAAACCCCGTGGAGGCTATGAAGCTCGCCGCTTTCTTAACAAATGAAAAGAATCAGATAGCACGCTTTAACGCGCGGCAGCTTGGACCGTCCAACGTAAACGCCGCTAAGAGCGACGCGGTGCTTTCAAACAA
>CAZUOY010000053.1:0-12912 GCA_964622315.1 uncultured Oscillospiraceae bacterium
AAGGTCGCAGAATCACGCATCCCTTCACCGAAGAGTAATCGACCATTTCCGCGTTAATAACGATATCGGTATACCAACGCGCAAAATCCTCGTTGATAGGCGTAATAGCCTCAACAAGCTTTTTTTCGTTTGCCATAATTCCGCTTCCTTTCAATTTTTTCCCATCACGCTTTTATGCGTGTTTGTTTATTATAGAATAAACAAACACAAAAAAAAAGACCCTTGAGGTCTTTTTTTCATTTTTTAGATATTTGCCTCGATATACTTAACGAGGTCGTCAACAAGCTTGATGTTCTCTATTTCTTCGTCGGGGATTTCGATATCGAACTCCTCCTCAAGCGACATAATAAGGTCTACTACGTCAAGAGAATCGGCGCCGAGGTCGTCAACGATACTCGATTCCGGCGTAACGGAATCCTCAGCGAGGTCAAGCTGGTCGCAAAGCATTGCGCGTATTTTTTCAAATACCATACGAAATATTTCTCCTTGTCATAACGACTGAATTTCTTTTCCTATTATATACATAGTTTTCTCACCCTTGTCAATATATTTGAGAAAAATAAATTTTTCTTTGCAAAAGCAACATAATAAGAGCATTCTTTTTGTGCAAATAGGAAATAAACGGAATGTATTATAGTAAAAATGTACCGCGAACAATTCAAATATTAATAATACCGAGATGTTCAAGAAGAATTTTTATTCCCAATAGAACGAGTATAACTCCCCCTGCAATTTCTGCGCGGCTTTTATACTTAATTCCGAACACATTGCCGACCTTAAGACCGACCGCGGAAAGAAGGAAGGTAGTAACGCCGATTATCAGCAACGCTGCGGGCAGATTTACGTCGGGCAGAAGCGCGAAGGTTACGCCTACGGCGAGGGCGTCTATGCTCGTAGCCACAGCCAAGGGGAGCATAGCCTTGAACGAAAAGGAGCCGTCACCGCATTCTCCGTCTTTAGACACGCCCTCCTTTATCATATTTCCGCCGATAATAGCAAGAAGGATAAACGCCGCCCAGTGGTCATACGCGACAATGTACGTTTCAAAGGTTGAGCCGAGAAAATACCCTATTGCGGGCATTAGTGCCTGAAAGCCGCCGAACCAAGCGGCTACGATAAGATAGTTTTTCGGCTTTAATTCTCTAAGGGAAAGCCCCTTGCAGACAGCCACGGCAAAGGCGTCCATAGAAAGCCCCACGGCAACGAAGATAAGCTCAATAATACCCATAAACAGCTCCTAAAATTAAAAATTCAGGTACCGTATACCTGAACAAAAAAACAGCCCAAGTATAGCGGTCGCCATACTTGAGTCTCGGCATTTAAGACAAGCCAGACGGAAGAACCGTCAGTCTGTTGACTTGCCACTCATTTCTGAGCCATCTACTCCCTCAATGTCAGTTTAAATTAACACATCCCGCAGGAAAAGTCAACCCGCCCCGCGTTAGTATTATATGCGCGCTTTTCTGTAATGTATTCGTTTTGCGAAGCAAAAAGCAAAGCCCCACGCTTTCGCGTAAGTCAAAGCCCCACGCTTTCGCGTAAGTCAAAGCCCCACGCTTTCGCCTAAGTCAAAGCCCCACGCTTTCGCGTAAGTCAAAGCCCCACGCTTTCGCGTGGGGCTTACAGAACCGAATTTATTACATCTTGTTGAGGCGGCTCTTGAGTCCTTCAAGCTCTTCACGAAGCTTCGCGGGAAGCTTTGCGCCGAACTTAGCGTAGAATTCCTCAATTCCTTTTGTTTCCTCAAGCCAGAGGTCCTTGTCGATAGAAAGAAGGTCCGCAATCGTCTCGGTGGAGATACCCTCAAGACCCTCGGTGTTGATATCAGAGGGATTAGGCTCATAGCCTATAGCGGTTTCATTAGCGTCAACCGTTCCCTTGCAGCGCTTAATCATCCACATGAGTACGCGCATATTGTCGCCGAAGCCGGGCCAAATGAAGTGACCCTCCTCGTCGGTGCGGAACCAGTTAACGTTGAATATCTTAGGAGCCTTGTCGCCGAGCTTCTCGCCCATCTCAAGCCAATGCGCCCAGTAGTCGCCCATGTGGTAACCGCAGAAAGGAAGCATTGCCATCGGGTCGCGGCGAACAACGCCTACGGCACCTGTAGCGGCGGCCGTTGTCTCGGAAGCCATAATGGAGCCGACGAATACGCCGTGCGCCCAGTCGAAGGACTGGTAAACGAGCGGAGCAGTCTTTGCGCGACGTCCGCCAAAGAGGATAGCGGTTACGGGAACACCCTTGCCGCTGTCAAACTCGCTGCTTATGCAGGGGCAGTTAATAGCGGGGGCTGTGAAGCGGCTGTTGGGATGCGCACCCTTACCCATGCCCTCTGTGTCACCGTTCCATACCTCGCCCTTCCAGTTGAGGCTGTTCTTGGGCGGATTCTTATCGAGACCCTCCCACCAAACGGTTTCATTGTCAAGGTTTTCAACTACGTTAGTAAAAATAGCGTTCTTCTTTGTGGAAGCGAGCGCGTTATAGTTGGAATGGGCGTTTGTTCCGGGAGCAACGCCGAAGAAGCCGTTTTCGGGGTTAATAGCCCAAAGACGTCCGTCCTTGCCTATGCGCAGCCACGCGATGTCGTCGCCGACAGTCCATACCTTATAGCCCTGCTTCGCATAAACCTCGGGGGGAATGAGCATAGCGAGGTTGGTCTTGCCGCAAGCGGATGGGAAAGCGGCGGTAATATAGTTAATCTCACCGTTGGGGGCTTCAATTCCGAGGATAAGCATATGCTCAGCCATCCAACCCTCGCGGCGACCCTGATTAGAGGCGATACGAAGCGCGAAGCACTTCTTGCCGAGAAGAACGTTTCCGCCGTAGCCGGAGTTAACAGACCAAATCGCGTTGTCGTCGGGGAAGTGGCAGATATATCTCTTTTCCTCGTCGAGCTCCGCTTTGGAGTGAAGTCCGCGAACGAAGTCGTTGGAATCGCCAAGCGCGTCGAGTGCTTCCTTACCCATTCTTGTCATGATATCCATGCTGACAACAACGTAGATAGAGTCGGTGATTTCGATACCAATCTTAGAGAACTCGGAGCCGATAGGACCCATGGAATAAGGAATGATATACATCGTGCGGCCCTTCATGCAGCCGTCGAAGATTTCAGAAAGCTTTGCATAAGCCTCGTCGGTGTCCATCCAGTTGTTTGTGGGACCCGCGTTCTCCTTATCCTTAGTGCAGATAAAGGTTCTTCCCTCTACACGCGCAACGTCGTTTACCGCGCTTCTGTGAAGGTAGCAGCCGGGAAGCTCTTTTTCGTTAAGCTTAATAAGCTCGCCTGTGCCCATAGCCTCGGCACGAAGAGCCTCAAGCTGTTCGTCGCTTCCGTCAATCCACATAACCTTTTCCGGCTTAACGAGCTTTGTGCACTCGTCAACCCACTTGAGAACCTGCTTGTTTGTGGTCATATTGTTTCCCCTTTCGGTTAAATAAAATATAAAAATTAAGCTCTTGTAGCCAATTTCCACCTCATACATTATACCCCAAATTAAAAGACCTTTTCAATAGAAAAGGTCTTTTTCGTTACTTTGTATACATTTTAACAAATGCGGACGATTTTGATTGGCGGTTTATATATCCATTGTGGCGTAGGCGTTCTGGTCAAGTCCCGCACGCCGCCCGTCCAGATACTCGTAGTATCCCGCTGAGGCTATCATTGCCGCGTTGTCGCCGCAGAATTCTTTTTTTGGAAGATAAAGCTCTATTCCCTCTTTATCGCATAGCTCCCGCGCCCTTTGCTGAAGCGCACCGTTAATTGAAACGCCGCCGCAGATGGAAGCCGAAAGCCCCGTTTCCTTAGCGCAGCTAATCAGCCGCTTCGTGAGTATATCAACTACCTTTCCCTCGAACGCCGCCGCGAGGTTCTCCTTGTTTATCTCCTCGCCCTTCATCTTCGCGGCGTTGACAATATTGATAACCGCCGTTTTGAGCCCCGAAAAGCTTACGTCGTACTCATGCTCGGTGTGCGGTGTGGGAAGCGGGTAAGCCTTAGCGTCGCCGCTTTTCGCAAGACGTGATATCTCCGGCCCGCCGGGATAAGGAAGCCCGAGCGTGCGTGCAACCTTGTCGAAAGCCTCGCCAGCGGCATCGTCCACCGCGCGCCCGATAACGGAAAAGCTTGTGTAGCTTTCAACCTTTACAAGGTGACTGTGTCCGCCCGAAACCACAAGCGAAATAAAGGGCGGCTTTAGCTCTGAATCAGAGAGATAAAGCGCCGCAATGTGTCCCCTTAGGTGGTGGGTGGGAACGAGCGGCTTGTTTGCGGCATAGCTTAAACCCTTGGCAAAGCTGACCCCGCAAAGCAACGCTCCAATAAGCCCGGGCGCATAGGTTACCGCCACGGCGTCAATCACCGAAAGGGTAAGCCCAGCGTCTGCCAGCGCCTTTTCGGTAACACCGCCAATATTCTCTATATGTCGCCGCGAGGCAATTTCCGGTACAACGCCGCCATACAGACGGTGTTCAGCTATCTGCGAGGAAACGGCGCAGGACAGAACCTCGCGACCGTCGCGAACAACCGCCGCCGAGGTTTCGTCGCAGGAGCTTTCAATTCCGAGAATCAGCATAAGTTCACCTACTCTATGGCGAGAATAAACATTCCCGCAAGCATCATAAAAACAAGAAGATACTGCTTTAAATTAAGCTTCTCTTTTAAGAAAATTCGGGATAGTATCACCGACACCATAGCGAAGGACGCTATAAACGGCGAAGCAATCGCGGCGTCACCCGCGGCGTAAGCGTAAACATAAGTAAACTGACCGCTCGTTTCAATAAGACAGCCCGCAAGGGTTTTGGGAGACTTCACAAAGCTGAAATCGAGCTTCTTGCCGTCCTTTCCCGCCTTTGAGGCGGCAACGGCGAGCGCAATTATGCCGACGATTAAATAACACACTCCGTAAGCGATGATAACGTCACTTTCCGAAAGGGTTTCGTCAAGCATATAGTCGTCGAGAAAGGACGCAACGCCGTCAAACGCGAAGTATATCATGGCACAGCCGATACCAAAGAGGTAATCCTTCGTCTTTAAGCCCTTGTCCTGCTTCGGCTCGCGGTCAAGCGAGAGGATTATAATCGCCGAAACAATAAGGAGTATAGCCACCGCTTGAAGCGCCGAAACGGACTGACCGAGAACGACGATACAAAGTATTGTCGTAAGCACACAAGAGGAGTTTGCAATCGGTGAGGCGATGGAAATCTTAATATGAGGAAGCATTTTATAGTAAAAGAGCATTGAGGCAATATACAGCGCCGCAATCGGAAGATACTTAATTAAGCTTTGCAGGGTGAACTGCTCGCCAATAATTGCCCAATAAATGAGGCAGGCGACGCCGTAGACCGTTCCGTTGAGACCCAATAGCTGAAGGTCATTTACCGTTCCTTTGTCGGAAACACTTTTGAAGATAACGTCTGAGGTGCCCCAGAGAAGCACCGTAAGTACAGAGAATAAAACCCACATTTTTATAGTTCCTTTAACATAATCAGAGCGTCCTCAACGGGCTCTGTGTAAAATCTTTTTCTTCTTCCTATCGCGCGAAGCCCGCGTGTTTCATAAAGCTTGATTGCCGCGTCGTTGCTTTCGCGCACCTCAAGCGAGATTACAAAACAGCCTTCTTCGTTTGCGAGCTCTATCGCCCGCTTTGTAAGGGCGGCTCCCACGCCGCGCCTTTGGTGAGAGCGAGTAACACCGAGCTCGTTTATATGCGCGTCGCCCGACGCAATATGCATATCAAGAAAGCCTATGACCTCAGCGTCCTCAGCAACAAGAAGCCGTGCATGCTCAAGCTTCAGTTCTTCTGAAAACTGCGCTTCGCTCCACGGTGTATCGGCAACCTCTTTTTCTATAGCCGCAATCGCCGCTATATCGTTTTCCTTTGCAAGCCGCACCGAAATCATAGCTTCGCCTCGTACCACGTTCTGCCCATACCTACGTCCACGGCAAGCGGAGTGCGAAGCTCAGCCGCCTTCTCCATCTCCTCTTTGAGTACCAGCGCCGCTTTTTCCTTATCCTTCTCGGAAGTCTCTATAATAAGCTCATCGTGAACCTGTAAGACAAGTCTTGCGTCCAGCTTTTCGGCGCGAAGTCTGTCGCTTACGCGTATCATTGCGATTTTAATAATGTCCGCGGCGGTGCCCTGTATCGGGGTGTTCATCGCGAGACGCTTGCCGAGCGCTTGCAGGTTTCTGTTTGAGCTCATAAGCTCGGGCAGCATTCTGCGCCTTCCGTAGGCGGTGGTAACGTAGCCGTCCTTCCCCGCTTGCTCGACCGTCTTTTTGAGGTATTCGGAAACGCCCGAATAGGTAGCAAGATAGTCGTCAATATACTGCTTCGCTTCCTTAACACTGACGCCCACGTCTTTCGCGAGCGAAAAAGCACCGATTCCGTAGACAATGCCGAAGTTCACCGCCTTCGCTCGGCGGCGAAGCTCGTTTGTTACGCTTTCGCGCGGGACCTTGAATATTTCGCTCGCGGTTTCCGTATGGATATCGCGTTCCTGCAAGAACGCGTCGCTCATAAGCTTATCGTCGCTTATGCTTGCGAGCACGCGAAGCTCAATCTGGCTATAGTCCGCGTCACAAAGCACCCTGTCCTTCGGCGCTATGAAATATTTTCTGAAGCGGCTTCCGAGCTCTGTTCGAACGGGAATGTTCTGAAGGTTCGGCTCGCGAGAGCTTATTCGCCCCGTTCTCGTTTCCGTCTGCATAAACTCGGTGTGTATTCGACCGCTTTTGTCTACCGCTTTCAAAAGGCCCTCAACGTATGTGGAGTTAAGCTTCTGGTAGGTGCGGTAGTTCAATATTTTATTTATAACGGGGTGCTCCCCGCTCAGCTTATCGAGGGTTTCAGCGTCGGTCGCGTAACCGCTCTTGTTCATCTTGAGCGCTGGAAGCTTCAAATCGTCGAACAGCGCCTCACCGAGCTGCTTTGGTGAATTGATATTAAACTTTTTTCCGACGAGCTCGTAAATCTCGTTCTGTTTTTGTTCGATTAGCGCCGTAAGCTCTTTACCGAACTCGGCAATTCCGCTCGAATCCACCTCAAAGCCCGCTGTCTCCATTTCGGCAAGCACGCGCGCAAAGGGAAGCTCTATTTCGTCGAGAAGCCGTCTCATGCCCTGCTTTTCAAGCAAAAACGCCGTGGCCTCGCAGAGCGGTTCGATATACGAAAGCTCATCTACGTCGCAAGTAAAGCTCTTTTCAGCAGAATACTCAGCCGCAAGCGCTAAAGGCTCGTAGCCCGAGGACGCGGGGCTTAAAAGATACGCCGCAAGCTTTAAATCAAACACAGGGTTGTTTATCTCATAGTCGCCGTCCAGCGCGATATGCCAAAACAGCTTAACATCAAAGAAAAACTTTGGAATTCTGCTTTTTAACGTTTTTTCGAGCGTTTGCTTATCAAGCCGCCACGCCGCTTCGTCGCGAACGGCGTAGAAAACGTCAGCTCTTTCAATTAAGAAAACTCGGTCCAGCTTCTCTATTTCCGAAAAATCGGCGTTAGCTATCTCAATTCCTTTTATATCCTTATTCGGCTTTGTCTGTGCTTTCGAGACAACCGCCGAGGGCACGGCATCAAGCTTTAGACGAGAAAGCATGGTGTGCATTTCAAGCGTGCCTAAAAGCGCCGCCGCTTTGTCAGGCTCACCCGCGCCTTTTACGTAGCTTTCAGGTTTAGTATCAACCGGCGTCTCATCGTTAATCGTGGCAAGCACCCGACTGAGATAAGCCATCTCCTTATCCTTTTCGAGCTTTTGGCGAACGCCAGCTTTAATGCTTTCGTCCTCGATATGCTCATATACGCCCTCAAGCGAGCCGAAACGCGAGATAAGCTCAAGCGCCGTCTTTTCTCCGACGCCCGCTACTCCGGGGATATTGTCCGAGCTGTCACCCATAAGTGCTTTTATTTCTATAAGCTGTTCGGGCTTTAGCCCATTATACCTTTCCGCGAAGGCGGCTGGGGTAATCTCGTCCGTTTCGCCGTGTCCGCCCTTAGTGGTTGTAAGAAGCACCGTCGTAGTTTCGCTTACAAGCTGTAGACTGTCTCGGTCGCCGGTTGCGATAAGACAGATGTCGCCGCTTTCTTTACAGCTTCGCGCGAAGGCGCCCAAAATATCGTCCGCTTCATATCCGGCGCAGGAAACATAGGTGTAGCCGAGATAGGAAAGCAGTTCTTTTAGTATAGGAAGCTGACTCGCAAGCTCCTCTGGCATACCCTTTCGAGTTGCCTTATAGCCGTCATACATTTTATGGCGAAAGGTTTTCGCCCGCTCGTCAAACGCCACAGCTACGGCATCGGGCTGATATTTATCAATTAGTTTGATAAAAACACTCATAAATCCGTGTATGGCGTTTGTATACTGCCCGTTCTTCGTAGTTAAGAGCTTTATGGCATAAAACGCGCGGTTCAAAATACTGTTTCCGTCAAGGCAAAGCAGTTTCACTTGCGTTCTTCCTTTCGTCATAGAATAGACTATAATAGTATACCACAAACCCTTCCGTTTATGGTACAATACCGATGAACAACTTTAACTGTTTTATTCGGAGATATTTTGTGAAAAAGGAACTTAAACATATTAACGGCGTGTGGCTCGCGCCTATGGCGGGCGTTACAGATTCACCCTTTCGCTCGCTTTGTAAGGCACACGGCGCGGCGGTGACGGTAAGCGAGATGATAAGCGCAAAGGCGCTTGCAATGAAGGATAAAAATACCTCGCTTCTTCTCAGCTTTACCGAAGCGGAGCGTCCGTTGGGCATACAGCTTTTCGGCTACGAACCGAAAACGCTCGCCGAGGCGGCAAAGCTTGTCGAGGAAAGGTTTACGCCCGATTTTATTGACATAAATATGGGTTGTCCTACGCCTAAAATAGTAAACAACGGCTCCGGCAGCGCGCTTATGAAGGACGCGTCGCTCGCGTGCTCAATCGTTTTCGCCGTAAACGAGGCGGTAGGTCTACCCGTCACGGTAAAAATGCGTGCGGGCTACGACGAGATAACCGCGCCTTATCTCGCGCCGCTCTTGGAGCAAGCGGGAGCGGCGGCGATAGTTATACACGGACGCACCCGCGCTCAGATGTACCGCCCGTCTGTAAATCTCGACGTAATTAAAGAGGTGAAAAAAAGCGTCTCTGTGCCTGTAATCGGCAACGGTGACATTGCCTCGTCCGAGAACGCACTCAAAATGCTCGATTATACCTGCTGCGACGCGGTTATGGTCGGGCGCGGCTGTCTCGGAAATCCGTTTATCTTTGACAAGATAAACGCCGCCCTTAATGGGGCGGACGCGCCGTTAGGCGCGGGGATTTCCGAAAGAATGCAAGCACTGTATTCGCTCGCGCTTGCAGAATGCGAAATAAAGCCAGAACGCGTCGCCGCACAGGAGCTAAGGAAACACGCCGCTTGGTTTACAAAGGGCTTTCGCGGTGCGTCTGCGCTAAGAAAAAAAGCACTCTCGCTTTCATCTCTCAAAGACCTTGAGGAATTTATCTCGCTTGTTCTTAAAGAAAACGAAATCGCATAAAATTTACAAAACCACACCCCGACGTTAAATTTCGTCGGGGTGTTTTTATTTTCTCAAAAGCTCGTCCAGTGTCAGCTCATACGCAGGCAGGAAGTTTTTAATAAAGAATTTAACCTCAGGCAGCATATTCTCCTCAAGCGCCGTCTCTGTGCTTTTCTTCGCGCTTTTAAATTCCGTGTTGCCGTTATTCTCCTCCTCTATACATTTAATCAATGCCGAAAGCTTATCCGCGCTTTTGATTATCCTCTTTTCACGCTCGTTAAGCTTTGCGCCCGTAACGCTCTCGCGCACCGTGGCTTTAATGGAATCGGGCAGCATATCGGTAATCTCTATCTCCGCTTCGTGTTCAACGGTTTTATACTCGCGGCGGATTCGCTCGTTTTTATACTTTACGGGAGTGGGAAGGTCGCCGGTGACTATCTCGCTTATGTCGTGATACATAGCACAGCAAGCAACACGGTCGGGCTCGACATCCGCGCCAAACTCCGAACGCGCTATACACGCGAGAATATGCGCAAGGTTCGCCACTACCAGCGAATGCTCCGAAAGCGTCTCATATCTGCTGTTACGCATAAGCCCCCAACGGTTAATATAGTTCATTCGTAACAATAGCGCACTGAAACCGAACATAGCTTTTCACCTCAAATAAATATAGAAAGCGTGATAATATGCTTTTTGAATTGCTCTCATTTCTTGCTCAAAATTTCGCCGCGTTCATACTGCATCTTTCGGGAAGCAGCTTTCCCCGCCCGCTGACAAAGGAGGCTGAGGCAGAGTGTATTGAGCTGATTGGACGCAAAGACCGTAAAGCCCGCGAAAAGCTCATAAATCACAATCTGCGGCTTGTGGCGCACGTGATAAAAAAGTATAACACAAGTCCGTGCGAGCAGGAGGACCTTATCTCAATCGGTACGATAGGCTTAATTAAGGCGGTGGATTCTTTCAAAAGCGATAAGAATATCCGTTTCTCCACCTACGCCTCGCGGTGCATTGAAAACGAGATACTAATGCATTTTCGCCGCTGCAAAAAAAATCAGGGAACGGTCTTTATTAACGACCCGCTCGACGTGGACAGCGAGGGTAACGCACTGACGCTTATGGACGTAATGAGCGACGAGCATGACATTGCGGCGGGATATGAACTAAAAAACGACATTCACAGACTGAAAGCGGTTATCGACAGCCGCCTTTCACCACGCGAAAAGGAAATTGTTATCCTTAGATTCGGGCTTTTTGGAAATGAGCCGCAGACTCAAAACGAAATTGCGGCACGTCTTAGAATATCGCGCTCTTATGTTTCGAGAATCGAGAAGCGAGCCGTGGGGATACTGAGTCGAGCGTTTGAAGCTGTCGATAACGGTCGTTCTACCACGGTATAACGTTCCTATTTGAAAAATCATACTCATTATACTGATAGTCGTCTTCGCTAAAGAGAAAATACTCGCTTGAGCTATAGCCTGTGTCGTCAAAGGTGCAATCTACATAGTAGGTCTTTCCGTTTAATAAAACGATATTTACTATATGTCCGTCCTCGCCGTAGCTACAGCTTAAAACCCAACATGGCAATTCAAAGTAATCGCAAAGCGCCTTAAATGCGTAGGCATAACCACTGCAGACGGATTTCCCGTTAACAAGCACTCCGTATGCACTTTTTTCAATCTTTTGTTCGTCGCTTATCTCTCCGAAAGACAGCCCATCGTAAAGCTCGTAATCATAGTAGGCGTTTTCAATAACCGCGTCGTGAATGGCGCGGTAAAGCTCCTCGTCAGTGTTGTAAACGTCTGCAAAGGAAATCTTTTCTGCGAGAGTCGCCGTCGCTTTATCTATCTCACTTGAAATTCTGTTTCTCGTTATTTCGTCTACCGAATATGAGTAGCTTATTATCAACAGCTGGTTTGGAATATCGGCGTTGGGAAACACCTGATAGTTTATCGCATCGCTTGAACAGGGTTGGTTCGCGTTGAGGTCGGCGCAATCGCCAAACATAAAGGCGTCGTTACCGTCATAACCGCCCGACGGACAGGATATGACCGTTTCGCTTAAGCCCTTGCTTAAATTCGTTATAATTGCGTTAACAACGTCAAGGTCGCTGTAAGCAATATGTATTTCCGAATATGGCACCGTTGCGGAATTATATTCGATATTAAACAATATTTCGCTGTACAAAGGGCTGGAGATAACGGTATTCGCGACCTGAGAAACGTAGTACAAAAAAACGCCGTCGGTCATATACAGTTCGTCAATAAAACTATAAATGCTTTCAGAAATATTCTCAGGAACATCAGTAACTAAGACAGCGCGCGCCGTTTCACCGTTTCGCACCATTTCTGTCAGCGTGTTCTTAATCGCGTCCTTTGAAAACACAACCGCGTCCTTCGGAACCAGTAAATAACTACAGCCGTTAAGAAGAAGCATTAGTGCGAGAAAGAGCGCAATGAGCGAAACAAGCTTCTTCATTCCTCACCGTCTTCCGTAACATCGTCCTTTGTCTCTTTGTTCACGGTTTCTTGAAAAAACTCCTCTTGAGCCTGATTTCGTTTTTCTCCCGCCTCACGGATTTTAAGGAAGATATACAGTGGGGCGCAGAGCGCAGAAAATATTATAAATACCTTTGCCGCAGTCTCCATTCTTCCTTCCTCCGCTTCTTGGTTTTTATAATCATAACATTTAAAGCTGAAATTGACAATACCGCCCGAGCCGTTCATTGTACGATTGTTTGTACATCTTATTTAGTATAATTCAATCATCAAAGGAAGGGAGAATAAAATGAGCTACAAAATTATCTCGGTGCTTGACCACTATGAGGTGCACGACAGCATGGGGAACTTCGTCCTTTCAGCGGACACCTACGCAGAGGCTGTTTCGGAGCTTTCCGAAATTTAGCTCACTTCACCTGCCCCCCTGCGGGGCGCGTTCACAAGGGACGCGTTCATGCTAAAAGAAGACCCTCGTAAGAGGGTCTTCTTATTTTACGGACGCCATATTGAAGCTTTTAGGTCAACCCGCCCGTCGGGAAGAAACACGACTCCGTCGGCGCGAAGAAGCGTTTCTTGCGCTCCGCGCCCGCCAAAGGCGAAGGAGCCGGAGCATTCTCCGTGACGATTCACAACCCTAAAGCAGGGTATATTCGCAGGGTCGGGGTTAACATGAAGCGCGTAACCCACAACACGCGACCAGCGGGGATTGCCCGCGAGAAGTGCCACTTGTCCGTAGGTTGCGACCTTACCTTTAGGTATTTGTCTTACGACCTCATAAATACTTTCAAAGACCTTGCCTCTATGGGAGGGTTCACTCATATCAGCCCTCGTGTAAGGGAGAGTCGGTCATTAACAGGTTGTCAAAATTAAAGCCCGTGTTAATTCTTGCCTGGTTCTCGGTTGCGCCCGCCTTGAACT
>CAZUOY010000054.1:0-12607 GCA_964622315.1 uncultured Oscillospiraceae bacterium
AAATAATCATACAACGCTTCGAGATTTTTTGCAATCTCATACTTAAAATCAAGCGAAGCGGAAAGGTAATTAACTATCTTCTGAGATTTCTGAAAAGCGCGGTTAATCTCGCCGTAATCCTTTGTTTCAAAGGCGGCGAGACCTAAATTAAGCTCTTTTAGCAGTCCGTCGTAAAGCATCAGCAGCATCTCCGCCGCCGTCATTGTCATAACAGACTGCTGTTTGTAGGTATTGTAAGGGTTATTCATAGAGCTCAATTAACCTCATATCTTTTTTTAATAGGAGGAACCGAACGCGGAGGAAAGGAAGGAAAGCTGTGTATTATAGCTGCTCATCGCAGTTTCCATAGCGGTAAACTGGTTCCAATAACGCTCCTTCTCCCTGTCATATCTATCCTTTAGGTCGCTAATCTTAAATTCAAGACTCTGCAGCGTTCTATACATGGTGTTGTTCGTCTTGAAGGTTGCACTTGTCGTGCCCGCGTATTCAACAAGCGCACCGGGGTTCGCGGCGCTTGTGGAAGCGGTGTCGTCCATGATTTTCTCAAGCTTCTTCGCAAGTCCGTCGGTGGAATCGGTAAAGAGGCGCGATACCGCATCGGGGTCGTTTTCAAGCGCGGTGCGAAGGGCGCTCTCGTCAATAACGAGCTGTCCCTTTTTCTCCCATGTGTCGGTTTCAATGCCTATGTCGTATATCGCGTAGGTGTTGCCCTCGGGCTTAGTGTAAAGAGCCGAGCGCATATCCTGAAGGAAGCTGTTCACGTAGGTATCGTTATAGAGCAAGCCGACCTTGGTTTTCTCTTCCCAATTCTTTATCTCCGACTCGGTCATCTCGTCCTTTTGGGCGTCGGTGAGCGGCGGATATTTCTTGTATTCGGGTTTCTCCTCGACATACTTCGTTAGCTTCGCGATAAGCTCGTTGTAATCCTTAACGAAGCTCTTGAAGGTATCGACTATCTTATCGGTGTCGCGGGCGGTCTCCACGGTGGAATTGCCAGTCTTGTTCAGCTGCAGCGTTACGCCTTCGATTTCAAAGGTGTTTGAGCTACGGGTGGTTTGAACGCCGTTAACCGTAAAGCTTGCGTCTTGCCCCTCGGCAAGTCTTCCGGCGGATAACTCGCCGCCTGTTATAGTACCGTTTCCAAACAGCTTGTTAAACAGTCCCTCGTCGTCGCCTTGAATGTTTATCCCGTATTTTTCGCCTGTGGAGGTGGCGGTCATGGTAAACTGGTCTTTTATTGAGGAGTACGAGAGCTTTACGCCCGCCTCGCTGTTGTTTATCTGCTTCATTACGGTGGAGATATCGTCGGTCGAGTTGAATTCAAAATCTCTGCCGTTTATCGAGAAATTAACCTTTCCGTTTTCGTCAGCGGTTACGCCGAGCTCGTCGAGCGTTGTGCCTGTACTAAAGGAGGAGGTCGCGCCGGGCTCTATTCCGAAAAGGCTCGTGCCTATACCCGTAACGGTAATGCTGTGTCCCTTTTCGGCTGCGTTTGAATGCGCAAGGGTAATGCTTCTTTCGTCGGGGTCATAGGTGGTGGTAAGGTAGCCGCCGAAAGCGTTTGAAACGCCTTCGCTCAACGCCGCGCCGAGCGAATCGGCGGTAATCAGCTCATCACCTTCCATGGGCGCTATGTTAAGATTAATGGTTTTCGCCACGCCGTCAAGGGTAATAGTAAACTCGAAAGCGGCGTTCTCGCCGATAGTCGTTCCCTCAACTGCAGCCGCGCCTTCCGCTGAAACGGAAAGACCGGTAGTCATAAGCGCGAGCGCGGAGGAATCACTTTGTACGGAGATAGTGGAGTCATCCGCCGCTGTAAGCACAAGCTTGCCGTCAGTAATCGCGGCGCTCGCACCCGGGGCGGCAGTGGAAAGCGCATTGTCTATCGCTTCGCGCATTGCCTCCTTGGTTGTTATGCCGTTAAGATTAACCTCAACATCCGTGTCGCCGACCTTAAGCTTTAAGGTACTGTCCATTGTCTCGCCGACTATCGTTCTGCTGCCGCTCATACCGAAGTTTACGTCCGCGGCTGAAAGGGTTGCCGACGTTGCAAGCTGATTTACCACAATATCCATAGGCTCAATGCTCGCGGTGGAACTGCCTATTACGCTGACAGAGTCACCGCTCGTTACCTTTGAAACGGTAGAGTTGTAAAAACTGCCGCTCGTAATGTTTGTCGCAAGGGTCGAGCCGTAGCTTGAGTCTATGTACTTGCTTTTAAATGTGTTTATGTCAGAAATAACAGACTGGTAAAGCTCCTGCTTCCATGTGGTCTGCGACTTCACCGCGTTCTGCTTGTCTATCTTCGTCTGGGTGCCGGCGAGCATCTTCTTTACCATAGATTCAGTGTCGATGCCCGACATAAGCCCCGAAAGACCGTTGCTCGAATAAAGCGAGCCGAATGCGCTCGAATTAGTCGAATTTGTTGCGTTTACGTTCATGGTAAACCTCCTGTTTCAGCCGCTTTGCGGCTTTTAGTGAAAATTCCTTTTTTCTATTATAGTTATCACCCGTTTCGGGCGGTAGTTAATAGCTTATTTAAATATTATATCAGTTCGTCTTTGTCTGTGCCAAGCTGGTGGTTAATTCCCAGCTGAAGGCTCTTTTGATACCTGTCTGCCACCGAGCCGCCGGCGGAATTTAGTTCTTCAATCTGTTTTCTGAGCCGCTCTGTCTCCGCTTCAATGGCGCCGCGCGCCACGCCCTCGTTTCTGATAATTCTGTTTGCTATCGCGCGGGATTCCATAGACGCGTCGTAAATTTCATCGTAGGGCGCGACAACCTCGCTTCTGTTGCCGTCGTTATTCAGCGCCTGCTGAAGCCGCCCGTCCTTTTTCGCCGCTTTTTTTAGCTCCTCGTTAATCTCGGTGAGTGGCTTGAATATCTCCTCACGCTTCTCCATGGCGGCGGTTATCTCGTCCGCTGAGGCACCCGCCATAGCGTCGGTTACCTCCTCAAGCTCACGCAGCTTTTCCTTCTGCTGAGACAGCAGCACAGCTATTTTACTTAAATCCGCCATTTCGCACACCTCTGTCGCTTGTCTAAGCGTTTTGCGTTTGATATAATTAAGCTAATCTTTAGGAAAGGAGCCGCCCGAATGTTTAACCGCGATAACGATTGGTTTGAAGCCGTCTTGAAGCTTCCGGACGGTTCTGTCGTCGCCAAGGGGCTGGCAAACGTCGTTGTTTCCAAGCGCGCCGTTAACTTCTCCTGCGACTTTGTTCCGCTTTTTCCTCTCGGAGAAAGCCTTACCGTCGTTCGCGTTTTTAACGGAAACGAAATACACCGTTTTACAGGCTCCGTATATCTTTCGGGTAAAACCCTTCTTCGCATAACCTCGGTTGAGGACGAGCTTCTTACCGGCTCTGAGGAAATCTACTGCGACCGTTTCGACCTTCCGCTGACGCTTACCCGCCGTGCGGGCCTGCGCCAAAAGACCTTTTCCGTTCGGCTTGTTTCGTTAAACAGCACGGGGCTTGTTTTTACGGGAGATATACGCGCCGACCTCGATACTGCCGACCGCTTTACCATAAAGGAGTGCGGTCTTCGTTTCCTTAACGGCGCCGAAATTGTCGTATGTGCGCCGCTTATGGTGGGGCTTTCCTCAGGCTATCGGTGTGAATTTACCGAGCTTTCCGGCGACGCCCGCTTTGAGCTGAAATGTTACCTTCGCTCCTACAACCTCGCCAATAACAAGCTATTCTGACGTTTTTTTAATGCTGCTGGCAAAATCCTTGATGCTTGTAAGAGGAGCCGCGGCTTTCGCCGCCTGCTTGTTCTCAAGTATAGTTTGATAAAGCTCGTTGCGCCAAATGTTGCAGCCCTTCGGCGCGGTAATTCCGAGTCGAACCTGACTGCCTATCTCGGTCACCTTGATTTCAATTTTTTCCTCGTTTTCAAGCTCAATGATTATTGAATCGTTGAGCTTTCTTGTTATAACGAGCACCCCTACTCACCGTCCTTCATTAACGGACAGCGAACGGGATAATCCTGTTCAAGTATAACCTGCGCTCCCTTTCGCGTATCTATGTTGATTATAACAGGGCTTTTCATATTTACCGTTGTTTTCTTAAAGTCCTGCGGTATTGCCGCGATTACGCGAAGCGCAAGCTCGCCGTCGCCGAGCGTTTTTAACAGTGCCTCGGGAATAAACGGCTCGTAATCCTTCGCGAAGGACATCGGGTCAAGAAGAATAAAGCAGAGCGAGGGCTCCTCAAGCGACTGTAGCCAGGTTATCTCTGTGCCCATCTCCTCGTCGTGAATAAGCGTGTATTTCCTGTATTCGTCAAAGCCAAATATAGGCTGAACCATCTCAACTACCTTAACTTCTTCTATTTCCACTTCGCCGAAATCTCTTGTTTGGTATTTCATTGGTGTCCCCCTGCCCGTTTCGGGGCTTTTTTATTTTGCCGTTTATTCTCCCGCGCTGTACTCCGGTGACGCGCTCTTAGGCACGTACTGCGGTCCGCCGAGATATTCAATTTCCACGCTCGCTTTTTGAAGAATAGTCATCTTCACGCTGCCGGGAATGTAATTGAACTGATTTTCCGAGAGCTGCCAGTTGTAATTTGATTCCTGCGGCTTAAAGTCATAGCTTACGGAGCTTGGCTCCCAGGAGATTTCAGCGCTCGCGCTCGGCAGAAACGCCGTGTACATCTCGGGCTGCTCAATCATCTTCTGTTTGACTATCTTGCCGATTGTCACGCCGTCCGCCGTGTTCGACATCTGTTTGCCAATCTCAACGTAGTTGCGTGTAACCTCGTCTACAGACTGCTGAGCCTTCTGCGCGCGGATAGTAAGACTGTCCTTCGTGTTGGTCAAGCCTATTGATTTTCTTGCTTCGTAGGTGTCGATATGAACTTCCGTGTTCTTTGTGTCAATTTTCAACTCCATCGGCTGAGTTTGAACATCAGCTCTCGGCACGTCCTGAGCGGTGTTATGCTCAAGGCGCGCGTGTTCAACTTCAAGTTCATATTGCAATGGAGTTGTTGTAATTTTCAACAATTGCATATCCTATGCCCTCTTTCGTTTGAACTGACGTTTAGCTTAGCGAAGGTAATCCAACAGGGAAACAGGCAAGATGTTCGCCCCCATTTGGAGTACCGCTTTTAGTACGTAATCGTTCATGCTTTGATTTGATGCCTCCTCGGCATCATCGGTGCCCATAAGTCTGTCTATCCTCGACTTGTAGGCGTCCGTTTCGTTGGTAAGTCTTGTTTCCATTACGTCAAGATAGCTGGTCTTTGCGCCTATCTCGGTAATGTTCCCGAGAAATCTATCAGATAGCTTGACTATCTGGGAGTCAAGCTTCCTGAGCCGTTCCATATCGCCGTTTCTGAGTGATGTTTCCAATTCGTCAAGAACAGTATAAATATTGTTTGAGTTGCCCTCGCCGTCCTTGCCGAAGCCGAGTATCTGAAGACCGGAATAGGAAATCTTGAACGCCGTTTCGCCGTCGGTATCGGTACCCTGCATTCTTATTCCGAGTCCGATATCCATAAACACGTCGCTGTCCTGCGGAATTGGTCTGTCTGCGACACCGTCGTTATAGAAATAGTTTCCGTTTGCGTCCTGCTGAATGTCTTCTATCTTTATTCCGTTGTAGGTAAGCTCGCCCGCGTTATTTAACGCGAAGGGCGCGCTGAAGCTCGCGTTGCTTCCGCCGAAGATGAATTTTTTACTGTATTTCGTGTTCGCGAGGCTTAAAATCTGTTCTTTAAGCGCTTTGACCTCGTTTGCTATCGCCGTTCTTCCCGACTCACCCGTAGAATCGCTCATACCCTTGACAAGCTTTGTCGAATGAATTTCGGTAAGGATATTGTTCATGGTTGTGAGCGTCGCTTCGGTGGTGGTAAGCTCGTCATTTATTGACTGGACGTTATCCAGCTGCTTTTCCGCCTTATAAAGGTCCATGCGTGTGCGCATAACCTTTGTGCCCGCCGAAACGTCCTCGGATATCTCCGTAAATCTCTTTCCGGAGGCGATGCGCTGTGTAGTGGCGGCGAGGTCGTACTTTGCCTTATTAAGATATTTCAGATAGTTTCTCGACGTTGTTCTGTCAGCTACCCTCATTGTTCATCGTCCTCCTAAGAATTATAGTCCTACGCGTCCCATACGGTTAATCAGCACTTCGAGCAGGTCGTCAAGAACCGTCATCATTCGTGCCGCCGCCTCAAACGCGCGTTGATATTTAATCATATCCGCCGTTTCCTCGTCCTGTGAAACGCCCGCTACCTCATCGCGGCTTTCGTTGAAGGAATCGGTCACAAGCGCCGTCGCCTCCTGCCGTCCGTTCTGGTAGGCAAGGTCAGCGCCCAGCTTTCCGATAAAGTCCACCTCATAGTCCGCGAAGGAGCCTGTGAAGCTTTCGCCGACTGAGGAAAAGCTTATGTTTTCCTCGGCGAGGAAGGAGGCGAGCTTCTGCGCGAAGTCTTCCACGTTCTCGTTGCGGTCATATATGAAGTAACCCGCACCTTCCTGTGTCCACTCGTTGCTAATCGAGATGTTCTTTGCCGTTATGGGCATCTGCGAGTTCAGCTGCCCGTCAGTCATTGTCGCCGCAAGGAAGGTTTTGTATATGGTCTTGCCGGTTATCGCGTCCACCTTCGGCTTTCCTGTGGTGTCGTCAAGCACTGGAATCGTACTGTTGACCTTCCGCGCGAGGGTGTTGGCAAAGGTATCAAGTCTGTCGCGATAATAAAGAATACCCTGAGCGGTGGTCTCGTTGCTGCTCGTAATGTTCTTTCCGCGTCCGTTTATGTATTCCACACTGGCAAGCAAGCTTCCCGCGGTCGTCTTTATTGATTCTCCCGTGGAGCGCCATCTGACCGAAACTGTGTCGTCCTCGTTCTTGGTCATACCGAGCGTTGTGAACTCGTCGCCGCTTACAACCTGGTGACCGCCCATAGAGACGTTGATTTTGTTTTGTGTAAGCTGTGTTACCGTTATATCGCCGTACTGCGACAGCTCATCGAGCAGGACGTTTCTTTCGTCCATAAGCTCGTTCGGGCTGTAGTAGCCGGTCTGTGTGTTAAGCGAGGTGAAATCCTCGCCGATAATCTTATTTAAGTGCGCTATCTGCTGGAAGATGTCGTTTACGTGGTCCACGTTTATCTGCAGGTCTTCCGTCTGCCGCTGAGCCACCTCGGACAGCTTTGAATCGAGCTGGTTAAGCACCTGAACCATATTTTTAAAGGAGGACATTACAAGGTTCGCCTCGGTGTCGAGGGTGGGGCTTTGAACAAAATCGTTAAGCGCCGTGTATATGCCCGCTATTCCGCTGTAAAGGCCGCCCTCGTCGGTTATATCTTTAGGGTCGCCCAGCGCCGTTTGAATGTCGCTTAAAACCTCCGATGCCATTCCGTGATAGCTCATCTGCGAGTATTCGTCACGGAAGCATTTATCAAGAAACGCGTCTCGCGTTTGGGAAACGCCCGTTGTGTCTACGCCCTGTCCGATAAGTCCTACCCTGTTGGACGCAACCTTCGTCGTGTAGGAGGAAGGCGCGAGCGCGGTGCGCTCAACCCTTTGGCGGGTGTAGCCGTTGGTATCGGTGTTCGCGAGGTTGTTTCCGACTATATCTAAAGACTTTTGGTTGGCAAAAACCGCGCTTTTTGCGGTTTCAAACCCCATAAAAGTTGGACGCATCTGTTATTCTCCTATATCTTTTCTTCGAATGTCGAAATAGTACTATTCGTTTCCTTTTGACCCTTGGGTCCGTAGGTCGGCTTCTTCGTCTCGTTCGCCGTGCCGTTCACAAGAGCGTCGTATAGCTTAAGATTTGCCGCCGCAAGCTCCATTGACTTCTCGTTGTATTCCTTTATTTCTTCTACCGTCGCTTTCCACTTAACGTAGATATCGTTAAGCTCCCTTGCGGCGTCAGTATCGCCAAGCTCGCTTATAATCTCGGACGCTGTTTTGTTGGAGTATCCCGCTGCGTTCTGCGCGTCTATTCTTTTTCTTTCGAGATTTTCAAGCTGCATGGACGACGCCTGCTGAATTTTTAGCGCCGCTTCGATTTTCTCCGCGTCAGAGATTACGAGCGCTTTTCTTTTAGCACGCTCCTGCTCAAGCATCTTTTCGCACTGCTTAAGGCATTCTCTTGACGCCGCTATAAAGGTTTTTAACTCATTAGTCATTCTGCGGCTCCCATAAGTAAGTTATGTCAGACCGATTCTCCGAAGATGCGGTTAAACACGGCGTTTGCTATCTTTTCTCCTGAAACGGGCGTGTTGTCACCTTTGTAGAGCGCTTTTAGCTCGCTCATGCGCTCAGAGGAAATTCCCTTGTCGAGGTCTGCGCCGAAGGATTTGCCCACGCCCTCTACCTTTGACAGGAAGGAAGCTTCCGAGCTGATTTTTACAACGTCGCGTCCGACATCGGTCGCCGCAACCTTGTCATCTACCTTTTCCGTGCGGCTTCTTGCGCTCGTGTTGAACGTAGCCTTGTAGATGTCGCCAATTCCTTTAATATCCATTATCTTCTCCTTTACAAAAACGCTTGCGCAGGCGTTGCCTTTTTGTCGGCATTCTACGCCTAACCAATACTCCTACTGTAATTATTCTCCCTTTTATGATAAAATAAAGCGGTTAAATAAATTTTCTTGAAATTTCTCATTTTTTTGTAATTAATTATTAAATAAGGTCTTTGAATTTTCGCGCGTTTGTATTATACTTAAAGATAGGGGGTACGTATGGCAAAAGTAGTTTCTTTAATCAACCAAAAAGGCGGCGCAGGCAAGACCGCTTCCACCAATGCCATCGCCGTCTGTTTAAAGCATAAAGGCTACAAGGTTCTCGGCGTCGATTTCGACCCGCAGGGCTATCTTTCGTTTAGCGTGGGAGCCGAGCCGACCGATACCCGCACCGTCTACCACGTAATCCGCCGTACGGCAAAGCCCGAATACGCTATACAGCACGCACCCGTTATCGACGTAATTCCTGCCGACGGTCGGCTTGGCAACATAGAACGCGAGTTTACCGCCGCTGGCAGTGAGCGGCTTTTAAAAGAGGTGCTTCGCCCCGTAATGCCGCTTTACGACTATATTCTTATAGATTCTCCGCCCGAGCTGGGGCTTCTTTCAGCAAACGCGGTGGTCGCCTCCAACGTGGTGCTGATACCCGGTCTTTCCGACGGCTACAGCCTTCAGGGAATTATTAACGTACACGAAACCATCTGCCGAATAAAAAAGGCTTTTAATCCAAACCTAACGATAGGCGGAATGTTTTTAATTCGCTATTATCCGCGCGAGGATTTGAGCAAAACCACGGCGGGAGCGGCTGAAATGCTTTCAGAGCATCTTAATCTGCCGCTGCTCGACACCCGCATACGCCACAGCAACGTTATAAGCGCCGCCATGACCTCACTTCAGCGTGATATTATCGACTATGCGCCGGACAACAACGCGGTGCTTGATTACATAGCTCTTGTTGACGAGCTTTTTGAAAGGGGGGTCCTGTAGCCATATGGCAAAATCAAAAAAAGAACTCGACAAGGACATGATGTTTAAAAAAATCATGCCCTCTATAGCCGAAAACCCCTTCTCTGTGGATAACCTCCAAAAAAACGAGCTGGAGATGGCAACCGACGCCGATTACAACTCGCTTTCAGCGCTGCGCGACAAGCTTTTCGCCCGTTCAAGCGAGGCGGCTGTCGCGACGATAAACGTAATGGAAAACCTCGTTTTGCAGAACCTTGACACGGTAATTACAAAGTTTAACGCCTGCGGCTGCGACAAATGCCGCTGCGATATCGCCGCCTTTGCGCTAAACCATCTGCCGCCGAAATACATCGTGGCAAACCCCGCGAATATCGCTAATATTTCAAGCGAAATTCCCTCAAAGCTCATTATGGACGCTCTAATTAAGGCGGTTATCCAGATACGCTCTCACCCAAAGCATTAACGACAAACATAAAAGCGCCCTTCCTTTCGGAAGGGCGTTTGTTTTTTATTTTGAGCCGAACTGGATTTCTCCGTCCTGCTTAAATATTCGGCTTCCTACCAACGTGTCGGTTATCACCGCTACAACACCGGTAATCTCCACTCGGACAATGGGGAATATCTTGTCGGCGGTAATCATGCTTACACTGCTGTTTTGTTCAGCTTGAATCTTCTTCATCTCGTTGTCGCTTTTGGCAAGCCTTATCTTTTCCGCGGAAACCTTATACTTCAAATTCTTTAACAGGTTTCTGTACTCGTCAGTCAATTCGTCGATTCGCCCCTCGAGATACTTCACATTCTTCTCGCAGTCCTCTATGCTCTTTGAAAGAACGGTCATCTCTGAGCGAAGCTCCTTTTGGCGGTTAAGCAGCTCAATGTCAGTGCCAACGCAAAGCCTTGTCTGCTGGGTGGAATCGTTACCGATAACGCGAGCGGATATGTCGTGATAAACGTTTATTTCGCCGCCGATAATCGCCCCGGGCTTACCCTGAACCGTGACAGAGCTTGCGTTCACGCGGCAGTTAACTATACTGCCCGAGGTGACGTTGCCTTTTGCGTGCACAGAGCAGTTTTCAAGATACTTGCTTTCCACGTCGCCCTCGGCGAAAATCTGTCCTTTGAGGTTTCCGTTCATTCCGTGGTTGAGGTGGACGCTCCCGCCCGCACGGATAATCGCGCCCTCTAAGTAGCCGTACACTGTGATGTTGCCCGTGGCGGTAACCTCGAAGCCCTCAAGCACGCTGCCCCTTACCACCACGTCGCCGTTCATTTCAATGTTTCCCGTGGTGTTATCTACGTTTTCTTTTACCTCATAAACGTTAAAAACGTTAAACTTTCCGCCTGTAAAGGAGACGTTTCCGTCGCTTGTCGCTAAAAGCTCGTTGGTCGCGTTGTTATATTCGGTATTCTGCCCCGCGGGAATTTCGACGCTTTTTCCGTCTTTTCCCTTCATTATTTCGCCCTTTACGGAAACACCGTCTATGGCGGGCACGGCGGGGGTGTAGCGGCAGATAACGCCGCCCTTTTCTATCTTTTGAATTATGTTTAGGTTTTTGTAATCGACGATATCGTTGCTGTCGCTGACGAAATGCGCCTCGTTCTTGCGGGAATAAAAATCCTCAAGTACGCCGTCCACGCCGTCCTTGGGCAGCGAGCCGCGCGCGACTATGAAAAGCTTAAAATACTTATCCTTTTCAACCACGGAGGCGATAAGCTCGGCATTGGTTCCGTAGGATATTCCCTTTTCCTTGATAATGGTTGTGACGTCGGAAAGAGTAAGCTTATTACCCTCTTTTACGGGTGGAAAGAGCATACCGAACGCGATGGTCTCCATACGCGCGGTACCGATATAGAAGCAGCCGTCCTGCGAAAACTCCTTAAGCTCATCCTCGGGTTCTTCCTCCTCCTCGGGTATCTCCTCACCCGCCGCCTTCTTCGCGGCTATCTCCGCCTCGCGCGCCTCCTTGCGCGCCAATCTGTCGAGTATCCTCGCGTTTGCAAGCTCAATTTCCGCAATTATCTCGCTTGCTTGCAGTTCCATAGTATCGAGAAAACGCAATTGCTGCTCATTGGTGCTGTCTTCGTCCGGAATGATAAAGGATTCTATCGTGTCGCCCGGCACCTTCGCGCCGAGCATAAACGCCAGCTTCGATAACGGACTTTTTTTCCCTGCTTTTTCATCTCCCGTTTTGTCGCTCAAAGGTCTCTCCTCCCATCCCAAAATCGGCTTTCATTCCCAATTAAAGCCTTGTTTTGCGCTTCTTTACAGCCTCACGCTGTAAGGTAAACACCGCGCGGCAGAGTCTATCCGACTCGCGCAAATCCATCTGTTCAAACTCGCACCCGTAAAGGGTGCCGTGAAGCGATTCGCCGCCCGTGCGCATAATTCTGCACGAAAAGTTGAAAGGCGGTTCGCCGTCAATCAAAAATATGTTGGAAAGGCGCACTCTGTCGCCCGAATTGAAACGCGTATTAGCCGCGAAAAACACGCCGGAAAGGCTTATATCTATCATTTTAACGGGGAACTTTTCGGTGTCGGAAATGTCCTTAAAGCCGTTCTCGTCGCTCTCGCGCTCCACCGTTCCGTCCACGCTTAAATTCACGCGGAAAAAGCTTCTTCTCTCAAAATTGTTGTAGGCGGTAATACTGCTTACCCGCCAGAACTCATCGTTTGCTATGTATACTCGTCCTCCCACGGTAAGTGTTCCGTGCTTGGTGTTAAGTATGTTGATTTTCAGCGGAACATCGTAGCTAAAGATAGGCAGGCGCATTCCCTCAATAGGGTAAATATCAATAGCTAAAATATCCTCGCCCTCTCGGTCGGCGGGGTGTATACGGCTGACCGCCTTAAGCCGTCCTTGAAAGAACAGCTCATTGTCCATATTCTTCACTTCGCAAATCGCATTCAAGTACCTTTTCAATGTCGTTTCCATATTGTATACCCCTAATCAAATGCTCACAATATATAGTACCACATAATAATATATCTTATTATAACACAATATTCATTTTTTCAAATAGTTTTTTTCACGCTTTTGCGACAAATTTGATATAAATGACTAAGGTCGGTGGGTTATGCGTAAGCAATAGTTGTCTTTGCTTAGTTTGTTAGATAGTTCAAACGGTGAGTTTTCGCAAAAATCTTATGTCTTGGTCGATAGTTTTTTG
>CAZUOY010000055.1:0-12450 GCA_964622315.1 uncultured Oscillospiraceae bacterium
GAGTGCGATACGCTTCTTCTTTCCGTCGGGCTTATACCCGAAACCGAGCTTGCGAAAAGCGGGGGCATTGAGATAGACCGCCGCACGAACGGCCCCGTGGTTTTCGAGAATATGGAAACCTCACAAAAGGGCGTTTTTGCCTGCGGAAACGTCGTACACGTTCATGACCTTGTCGATTACGTTTCGGCTGAGGGTGAGCGCGCGGGTAGAGCGGCGGCAAAATATATCGGCGGCAAGGACACGACAGAAACGCCGTTAAGAGTTTCAAACGGTGAGCATGTCAACTACACCGTGCCGCAAAAAATCCGTCCCGATAATGTTGACGGCTTTGTTGAAATCTTTTATCGCGTGAACGCAATAATGAGAAAAGCCGAGGTAATAATTACAGCGGCAGACGGCACGGAGCTTGTGAAGAAGCCGCGCGAATATATGGCGCCGGGCGAGATGGAGAAGATTATCGTCGCCAAGAAACAGCTTACGAGTGACATAACCGTTTCGGTAAGGGAGGTAATTGAGTAATGGCAAGAGAGCTGGTTTGCATCGTTTGTCCCGCGGGTTGCCACATTAAGGTGGACGAGGACGGCAGGATAAGCGGATATACCTGTGAAAACGGGTTAAACTACGCCACCAACGAAATTACCGCGCCGAAAAGGGTTATAACCTCTACCGTAAAAATTGAAGGCGCACTGCATAGACGCTTGCCCGTTAAGACGAACGGCGCGATATTGAAGAAGGATATCTTTGAGGCTATGAAGCTGCTTGACGGCGTCACCGTCAAGTCGCCTGTCAGCTGCGGCGACGTTATAGTAAAGGACGTTTTAGGCAGTGGAATAGATTTCGTCGCGACAAGAAGCCTATAAAAATTTCCATAATTAGAAAGAGCTACTCAGACCTTGAGTAGCTCTTTTTTATAAACAAGAACCTCTCGGCAAAGCTTAACTTTATGGAAGTACTCGCAGAGCGAGCATTTCCAATAACAAAGCTCGTTTGGTAAAACCTTAGTTTTTTAAAAGAAATACTCGCAGAGCGAGTATTTCCAATAACAAGAACCTCTCGGCAAAGTCAAAATTTATAGAAATACTCGCAAAGCGAGTATTTCCAATAACAAAGCCCGTTTGGTAAAACCTTAGTTTTTTTAAAAGAAATACTCGCTATGCGAGTATTTCCAATAACAAGAACCTCTCGGCTTTGCCGAGAGGTTCTTGTTTATTTAGTCAGAATAAACCACCGATTCCGTGTAGAAGGTGTTTTGATAGATATCAGTTAGGGTGTACCAGATAAGCGCGTCGTAGGCACTGTCAACCTCGCTGTAGGAAACCTCAAGCGGCTGTTCGGTCATTATAATCGGGTCGTACAGAGTGACAAAGTCGGTATTGTCAAAATTGTAGTTGTCGTAGTAGTAGAAGTAGACCTGAATTTCAGCACCGACGGGAATTTCAATAATTCCCTTGTTAGCCATACCTTCCGAGTCGTAATAGGGTCTGTATCCTGCGACATAACCCGTTGGGTTGTTGTTATCCCAATAAACAATTAGCTCGCAGTATTCTCCGTTAAGGGTTATAGGGACTCTGCCGTAGGTGTACCAGTCGTCGTCGCCGTTATCATATTCATACTCGGTGAAGAAGGGCACGGTTTGCCCGTTAATCGTGACCCATGTGTAGTCGAACTCCACAATGAGGTTGCCGTTGTCGTCGCAGCTCCAAACGTTGTCGGTTCCGAGGTCGAGATAGCCCTCGCCGTCGTCGAGCAGAGCTTCAAGGTTGATTGAAACGAGGTTGTTCCACTGCTCGTCGGAAAGCTCAAGCACATAGTCGCCGTTGCCGTTTTCGTTAATAACAAGCTCCTCGTACTCGCTCGCGTCGTAGCTGTCCTCTGTCTCCTGCTCGGCAATTACGTTGCTGTCGTACCAATCGTAGCTTGAAGCGGCTTCCTGATTAATATTGCCCGACATCATGGCGTTAAGAAATAGGTCGAAAAAGCTTGTGTATTCGTCGCCAATTCCTATCGACCGCTCAAGGTCGGAAACATAGTTGTAATACTCATAGTCGGTGTAGGGGAAGTACATCGCAAGTCCATGGCTTCCGCGCATATTGTCGGTTTGGTTGCGGTACTTAACGGCGCTCTTAACAGCGGCAATTAATTCGTCCGCGTTATCCACCGACAAGCGATAGGCAAGGTCTGCGATGTCAATTTGCTGATATTTACCCTCGCCATAGCCTCTCGCGTCGTTGCGGGCGCGCGAAACGGTGTCGTAACGGTAATTATTAAGCTCGTTCTTCGAGTCGTCGAGGAAGTTGCAGAGCATATCATAGGTGTAAGGAATCTCACAAAGGTCAACTATCGCAAGGGTCGCCTCCGCCTCGTAATCCAGCGCGGAACACTCCCGCACAAAATCGTCAATAAGTATTTTTGAGAGGTCTACGGTGTCTATGCTGGAGTCCTCGCTGAGCGCGGTGAGCCAGTTGGAATAGTGCCAGCCGCAACCCGGCTCGGACTCCTCGCTGGCAATAAGATAGTCGGCGTGGTTTTCCATAACGAACGCCACTTCCACTGTGGACATAAGACAGGCGTCGAAACCGACAAAATCGAATTTTACGCCGCCGCTTGTGAGAGCGTTGTCCAGCTCGCGAATATCCATAGCGTCGTTCGGGTAGTTTTCGTCATAGCCGTAACCCCACATAGTTCCGCCGCCGTGGTCCCAGAGAATTAAGCAATATCTGTCCGCGGGATAAGCCGCCGCGGAATACTGTATAAACTCAGCAAGGCTTTCGGGAGCCGTCATGTTGCGCTGACCGATATCGTCAAGAAGGACAAAGCCGTCGTCTTGAAGAAGCCAGCGCTCGCAGGTGCCGTTTGTCATAAGGCTGTTGTTCCAATATGAGGTACCGCCGGTTTGAATAACGACATTACAGTTTCCGCCTATTACTGCGTCCTCCATTTCACCGAGGTCGCTTGTCGCAAAGCCGCCGTTAGATTCAAGGTCGCTTGCGACCATATAAATCATAACGGTCACGCTTCCAGCGCCTTCGGTGTCGGTGTATTTTTCACGAAGACCGCTGATGGAAACAGGCTCGCCTCCAACGCCGCCGAGAGTGTAGTCGTAGTTAACCGAATAGTTAAAGCCGTTCGCGTAGCCGTTCTGGCTTGCGTTGTAGCCGCTAAGCCCGCTTCCGCCTCCGAAACGGCTGTCAAGCATATTTACGACAAAGACAATTATCAAGGTGAGCGCAAGAATGATACAGCCGACAATGATTATCCACTTAAGACAGCCGCCCTTTTTCTTTACTGGGTATTGATATCCGTAGGGCTGACCATAGGGGTTAGCCTGAGGTGCGCCGCCGTAGGGGTTGTTAAGCGGCTGCGGGGCGCTTGCGCCGCTATAATAGTTTGGCGCCGCTCCCTGAGCGAAACCGCCGCTCTCGGTGCCGCTCCCGCACATATTACAAAACTTTGTGCCGTCCGGAAGGCTTGCGCCGCATTTGTTGCAGTACATGGATGTCCTTCTTTCATAATATATATGTAAGAATTATACCAAATATGCGAAAAATAGCAAATAAAAAAGAACGGCGCCGAAACGCCGTTCTTTTTGAGCCATAATTGACTTAGATAATCGCGAGAAGTACGAAGTTAAGTACGAAGAGAGCGGTGGAAACCCAAAGTATCGGGTGTATATCCTTAGCTTCCTTCTTGCAGACCTTTACGAGGCAGTAGAAGATGAAGCCGAAGGCGATACCATAGGAGATGCTGTAGCAAAGAGCCATAAAGATTCCCGCGAAGAAAGCGGGAATAGCCTCGGAAAGCTCAGTCCACTCAATCTCCTTAAATGCCGCGAGCATCATAACGCCGACGACTACGAGAGCGGGAGCTGTAGCGGCAAACGGAATTGCGCTTACGAAGGTTGCGAGGAAGGCGCTTATTGCGAAGCAGATAGCTACGACAACGCTGGTAAGACCAGTGCGTCCGCCCGCGCCGATGCCTGCCGCGCTCTCAACATAGGTTGTTGTGTTGGAGGTTCCGAAGATAGCGCCAATGGAGGTAGCTGTCGCGTCCGCGAAGAGAGCCTTGTCCATCTTTGACTTAAAGCCGGTGCTTGTTTCCATAGCCTTCTCGTCTTCATCGCTGAAGATACCGCTGCGGCGACCGGTTCCGATAAAGGTTCCGATTGTGTCGAAGGTATCAGAAAGGCTGAAGGCGAAGATTGTGATAAGAACGAGCGGGAGCTTGCTCATATCGGAGAAGAGGGAGCCAAGACCGTCGCTTGTGAAGATAGCGCCGAAGGTTGTGGGAAGAGCCGCGCAAGCCTCAGAGAAGCTTACCGTGTCAGCCGTGGTTGTAACGCCCATGGGGATACCGATAAGAGCCGTTACGACTATGCTAATAAGGATAGCGCCCTTAACCTTAAGGAGAAGAAGCACTATTGTGAGAATAAGACCAATAAGGAAGAGCCAAAGCGCGGGGGTATTAAGGGTGGAAAGAGCGGGAACGCCAGCGCCAAAGTTGATAACGCCCGCGTTAAGAAGACCGATATAAGCTACGAAGATACCAATGCCGCCGCCGATAGCGTTCTGAAGGCTGCGGGGTATAGCTTTAATGATGTACTTGCGAATCTTAGTTACGGTGATGATGATGTTTATAATACCGCAGATAAAGACCATCGAGAGCGCCTGCTGCCATGTGAAGCCGAGACCGAAGCAAACGGTGTATACGAAGAACGCGTTAAGTCCCATGCCGGGAGCCTGAGCATAAGGAACGTTTGCCACAAGACCCATAATAAGGGTTCCGACTACGGACGAGATGATGGTTGCAAGGAAAACTGCGCCCCATTCCATTCCGGATTGGCTGAGGATAGAGGGGTTAACGGCGATGATGTACGCCATCGCGAAGAAGGTGGTCAGACCGGCGACGATTTCGGTTGAAACCTTTGTGCCGTTCTCTTTGAGCTTAAAGAGCTTTTCCATAAATCATTATTCCTCCTATAATTATTTATAAAGCGTTTGCTTTATGGAAACTAATTTAACTCCGCCTTGCCGCGAGCGGGAAATAAAAAATGTCGAAAGGTCTGCTTTAAACGGACATAATTCGACAAAAAGTAAGAAAAAATAAAAGGACAGCATAGAAAAATGCTGCCCGATATAACTTGAAAGACTGCGTACAATAAACAAGAAAACCAATAGTCGAGCGGTTTACGGCGGCTCGGTAGATACTTTAGGGTCCATATTACCCAAATTATATCGGCTGTATTCAATTGATAGTTATATTTTATACTATTTTACGACTGCTTTCAATAGTGAGAAACAACAAACATTACGTCGAAAAAGAGGCGTAGTTTATATAAATAACTTTATGGAATAAAATGCGGGCGTTATACGCCGTATTCGACAAGCTTGTATATCTTTACGTCCTTGTTTTCATACATGAGGGTGCCGTACTTTTCGCCTACCGAGAAGCCCGGAGTCACAAGCTCGGATATAATCACATAGTCACAGCCCTCGCTTGAAAGAATAATACACACGCCGTCGTCAAGATAGTCGTAGAGTCCATGAAGAATAGCCTCGCGCCTTGCTTTCTCCTCATAATTGTCGTTGGCGTCCTCCATTGTAACAAAGCCGAAGCCCTCAAGGTAAAAGCTCCGTTCGGAAAAGGCGCAGCCGTTAAAATACTTGTTGCTCAGTATATAGCGTGAATCTGCGATAACCGCGTCCTCAGGGGTGTTATCGCGAAGCCACAGCATTGCCTCATACTCCTCAGGAGTAATCATTGAGCGGCGCATATCGGGCTTATCCAGGCTGTTCAGCTGTTCGTCGGTAAGAATTTTGTTCTCGTTAAACCGCGAGAATGTGGTAGCCGCGTAGACACCCATAGGCAGGGTGGACGACGGGTCGCCGTAATAGTAACCAAAGGCGGCGGCTGAATTGCCGTAGAGAATAGCGGCGACCAAAACTGCGAAAACCGAAAGCTTCACGGTTCGCGCCGCCTTGAGGTTCAACTTATCCAAGAGCGCTGAAACACAGTAAATAAGCGCAACCACAGCAAAAGGCGCAAGGATAAGGACGAAGTACCATTCGCTGCTGCCCGTTTGTTTCATTGTGTTAATAAGAACATACCCTACGAGAAGACCGCCGAACAGAAAATCGACGAGACTGTTCTTCTTTTTATAGAAGATAAGATAAAGCACCAAAGCCACAAAGGAAAGGGTAATAACGTAATCGAAGGTAATTGTATAATAAACGGTGCTAATAATTCTAAAAAGAAGGTCGGGCATCGTGCCCTCAATCGAGTGGGCAAAGTCCGTGCGAATAGCGCTGTATATTGGGCTGTAAGACATACTGTCTCCAGCGCCTTGCGCATATACTAAAAAGTAAACCACAAAAAACGGAACAACATACAATAGCCCCTTCGGAATAACGCTCCAGTCCTTCTCGCGAATAAGCTTTAGCAGCAAGCAGAAACAAAGAGCAAACGCTATCGTAACCGAAACGGGTCCCTTCGCGCCCAAAGCGGCGATAAGGAAAAGCAAAGAAATAAGGTGAAACTTGTTTATGCCCTTCTTTTCGTTTTCTTCTGCTTCAAAGAAGAACAGTGCACACAGCACCGAAAACACCGCGCCTAAAGGAAAGCCGATTACGTCCTGATAGTAATAATGCAGCATAGCGTTCTCGGGTAACACCAGCACGAGCACGCCCGCTATAATAACAAGCGGGTTTTTCTTCAGGAAGCGTTTTGCAAGACAGATAACAGCCGAGGCGAAGAACGGGCTTATAGTTAAAAGCGAAAGCTTTGTCACAATCTCGAACGCCGAAATTCCGGTACAGAGCTTCATAATGGAGGTGTAGGAGAAGAAAGAGATGTGGTATCTGTTTTCGGTTCCGCTCATCTGAAGGAAGGTCATTGGGAAACCGCGCGAGGCGGAGACGGTGAGCGTAACGCCGTTAGTAGTGTCGTGGAAGAAGGTTCTTGCGCCGGCTACAGCGGGGTTAAGTGTGGCGGCGGAAAAAATAACGAAGGTTGTAAGCGCCGCGAAGGCACAGAAGATAAGAGCTATTCTCATCTCGCCGCTGTCCGCTCGCTCAGGGGCTGTGAAGCTTGAGCCGCGCTTTAAGTAGAGCACGGCGGCTGACGCAAGCGTAAGCGCGAGCACGCCGAATTTAATATAAGCCATTGCGCCGAACGGTGCGAAGAAGAAGTATAGAATGCAAAGCGCCGCTATTCCGAGACCGTAGGAGACCGTAAGCGCCTCAAGCGGGGAAAGCTTTAGATTTAACAGCTTATATGCCGCAAGCCCCGGAAGCGCAACGGCAAGTATCTGAAAGAGCAGGAATTTTAAAGTGTCGAGAGCGGGCATTGCGAGAAAAATCATCGCCGCCGCACTCCATATCACATAACCCGCCGCTGTAAAGAGTATCGCTTTTTTTACGGTTCCACATTTTTTCGCCTTTGATAGCATATGCTTGCCCACCTTATCTCGTTTTAGCTACGTTTTATTTTACATATTAAACATACCAAAGTAAAGATATTTGTTGCGGCGCTTGACATTTCATATTTTTGTTGTTATTATTACAGACGACAATAAAGTAGCACAAAGGTCCGTGCTCACCGCAAGCTTTAGAGGCAAAGCGGTCAATACAATAAAAACGACGGTCGTTTTCCGTCGGTTGGTTTGTATTTTAGCGCGGATATTCCGCGCTTTTTGTATTATATCGGTTTATGGAGGTGCATCCAAATAGGAGCAACAGACCACGCAATCAATGAGCAGATTCGCGACAGCGAGGTAAGGGTTGTAGGAAACGACGGAAGCCAGTTGGGCATAATGTCGTCCTCAGCCGCGCTTCAGCTTGCCGCAGACCAAGGCTACGACCTTGTGAAAATCGCCCCTCAGGCAACGCCGCCCGTATGCAAGATTATGGATTACGGGAAGTATCGCTTTGAGCAGCAAAAACGCGAAAAGGAAGCAAAAAAGAATCAGAAGGTTATCGAAATTAAGGAAATTCGCCTGTCAATAAACATAGGCGACCACGATTTTGATACCAAACTGGGCCACGCCAAAAAGTTCCTTGAGGAAGGAAACAAGGTCAAGGCAAGCATACGCTTCCGCGGACGCGAGATGGCGCACGCCTCCTTGGGCTTAGACGTTATGAAACGCTTTGCCGAGGCTCTTGAGGAATTGGGAACGGTTGAAAAGGAAGCTAAGCTCGAGGGCAGGTCAATGCAGATGTTCTTATCCCCGAAACCGGCAAAATAACTAGGAAGGAAAACAGTAAAATGCCTAAGATGAAAACCCACAGCGGTACAAAGAAACGTATTACAAAAATCACTAAGAACGGAAAAATTAAGCGCGCTCATGCGTATAAGTCGCACCTTCTTAACGGTCACGGCAAGACGACGAAGCGTAAGAGAGGTCTGCGTGCGGCGACCTATGTCGATAAGACGAATGCGGCGAATATCAAGGTTTTACTGCCTTATAAATAAGCAGAAACCGCTACTATTTTTTGGAGGTAAAGAAGAATGGCTCGCGTAAAAGGCGCAATGATGACGCGCAAAAGAAGAAAGAAAGTATTAAAGCTCGCAAAGGGTTATTTCGGCAGCAAAAGCACGCTGTTCAAAACAGCGAAGCAGGCTGTATATAAATCCGGCAACTACGCATATGTCGGCAGAAAGCTTAAAAAGCGTGATTTCAGACGGCTTTGGATAACAAGAATATCCGCCGCCGCGAAGATAAACGGAATGAACTACAGCACCCTTATGAACGGAATTAAGAAGTCGAACATCGACCTTAACCGCAAGATGCTCTCCGAGCTTGCTATCAACGACCCCGCCGCCTTCGCGGCAATCGCGAAGCAGGCAAAGGCCGCGCTTTAAAATTTTAAAGAATTGCCCGTACGCGCACACGCGCGTATGGGCTTTCCGCGTATTTATGATACCTTTATTTTGCGCCGAAAAGGCGCATATTGTAATTTAAGAAACTACACTATTATAGGCTGTTATTGGCTTTGCCGAGAAAGGAGCCGCCGTGGAAAAGATAACGAGCCGCGCGAACGAGCGCGTCAAAGAGATAGGACGGCTTTGCGCCGACCCCGCCGCGAGAGCGGAAAAGGGTCTGTGCGTTCTGTTTGGTGAAAAGCTGTGTCTTGAAGCACTGCGGCTCGGCGCTGCAGTTCGCGAGGTGTGGTTCACAGACGAGGCTTATGCAAGAAGCCCGAAAGCGGTACAGAAGCTTATAGACAGCGCCGAGGAAGCTCTGGGAATGAGTGTGGGTGTGGACGAGAAGCTCTCCTACCAAAAAACTGCGCAGGGCGTTTTTGCGGTGGCGGAGATACCGAGAGCAAATGCGGTGACTTCGCCTGACAGGGCGATAATTCTTGAAAACGTACAGGACCCCGTAAACGTCGGGGCTGTTATACGCTCGGCGGCGGCGTTGGGCTGGCGCGAGGTAATTCTGTCCGATAGCTGTGCGGACGCTTTTTCACCTCGGGCGCTTCGCGCTTCAATGGGCGCGGCGTTTGCGGTGAACATAAGCGTCAGCGAAAAGATATCAGATAAGATTAACGAGCTTGAAAGCAATGGTGTTTGTTGTGTCGCTACGGCGTTGAAAGCCGAAAGCGTACCGATTACACAGATAGATAAAACAAAACAAATTGCGCTTGTCGTGGGCAACGAGGGAAGCGGACTTACGCGTGAAACAATTGAAGTCTGCACGGTCACGGCGGTAATTCCGATAAGCGCCTCGGTTGAAAGTCTAAACGCGGCGGCGGCGAGCGCCGTGGCTATGTGGGAGCTTAGAAGATGAGCGACGCGAGAGTTTTGTGGCTTTGGCTTCACGCGGTAATGGGAGCCTGCAACGAAAAGAGCATAAAGCTTGTGAGAGATTTCGACTATATCGAAAGGCTTTACGAAAAACGAAACAGCTCCGACATAGTGAAGCTTTTATCTCCGCAGGAGCTTAAAAACGCGCGCACGGTGCGGCTTGAAAGCTGTGAGGCGCAGGCAAACGAATGTGACGCTCTTGGCATTAAGATACTTTGCTACAGCGACGAGGAATACCCCGAAACGCTTAGAAACACAAGGGTGCCGCCCGCGGTGCTTTTCTGTACTGGTGACGTGAGAGCGCTGACGGGAACGGCGATGGCGGGTGTCGGTGCGCGGCTTGCTACAAAATATGGGCGTGACGCGGTAAAAAGGATTTTTTCGCCGGTGGCGCGCGCGGGTATCACCCTTGTCAGCGGGCTTGCGACGGGTATAGACTCAGAGGTGCATAGGGCGGCGCTCGATAACGGCGCAAAAACCGTGGCGGTGCTCGGCAACGAGATTAACAAGACCTACCCGTCAACCAATGCGGAGCTTCGCAGACAAATTGAGGAGAACGGCTGTGTCGTAAGCGAATATCCGCCACACGCGGGCTCACAGCGTTTTATGTTCCCTCAAAGAAACCGAATTATTTCAGGGCTATCCCGCGCAGTAGTAATTTTCGAAGCGGCAAAAAAGAGCGGCACCATGATAACAGCGAACTGGGCTCTTGACGACGGACGCGACGTTTTCGCCGTGCCGGGCAGTATATTTTCCGAAAAGAGCGACGGCACAAACTATCTTATAAAAAGCGGCGCTACGCCTATCACCGACGCCGGTGACATCTTTGATTATCTCGGAGTGACCGACGCGGCGCGGTTTATGGGCGAAAAAAAGAGCGAGCCGACGCTCAAGCTCACGGGAACGGCGAAGAAGCTGTGCGACTGTCTTCGCGAGGGCGAAATGACGGTGGACGAGCTGCTTGCAAAAACGGGTCTGCCCCCGCATGAGCTGTTTGCCGTACTAACGGAATTAGAGGTGGACGGAATTGCCGAGGCGGCGTTCGGTTCACGCTACAGACTAAAATAAATTTCAAGGATGGAACTATGTCAAAGCTTGTAATTGTCGAGTCCCCCGCAAAGGCGAAAACAATTAAAAAGTATCTCGGAAAGGGCTATGAGGTTATGGCGTCAATGGGTCATATCCGTGACCTTCCGCAGAATTCTCTGGGCGTAAACGTGGATAAGGAATTTCGCCCCCAGTATCTCAATATAAGCGGAAAGGAAAAGCTGATTAAGGAGCTTCAAGCCGCGGCTCAGGGAAGCGACGGCGTGTTACTTGCGACCGACCCTGACCGTGAGGGCGAGGCTATCTCGTGGCATCTTGCGCATATTCTTAAGCTGAGCGTTGACGATAAAAACAGGGTCACCTTCGGCGAGATAACGAAAAAGGGCATTGAGGCGGGAATGAGTGCGCCGAGGACGATAGACCTCGACCTTGTAAATTCTCAGCAAGCGCGCCGCGTTCTTGACAGAATTGTCGGATATAAGCTTTCGCCGTTCCTTTGGCGAAAGGTGCGCCGCGGGCTTTCCGCCGGTCGTGTGCAGTCGGTGGCGGTAAGACTGATTGTTGACCGCGAGCGCGAGATAGAGGCGTTTGTGCCCGAGGAATTTTGGACAATCGACGCGGTGTTAAAGGCGTCGGGAAGCCAGAAAACCTTTACCGCGCGTCTTCGCACTAAGGAGGGTATAGCGCCCGACGATTTTAAAATAGAAAACGAGGCGGCGGCAAACGCGATACTCGCCGACATAGAGAACGAAAAATATGTTATCAGCGACATAAAGCGCGGCACGAGAAAGCGCGCGCCCGAGCCTCCGTTCATTACCTCCACCCTTCAGCAGGAGGCGTCAAAGCGACTCAATTTCACGGCAAGAAGGACGATGCGTGCCGCACAGGAGCTATATGAAGGCATTGATGTTGAGGGCTACGGCTCAATCGGTCTTATCACCTATATGAGAACCGACTCGCTTCGCGTATCCGATGACGCCATTGCGGACGCAAACAATTACATTGAGAGCGAATACGGTGAAAAGTATGTCTGCCGCTACGCTCGTTCTTATAAACGCAAGAACGCAAGCACCGTTCAAGACGCCCATGAGGCCATTCGTCCGACGGTGGTGGAGCTTACCCCCGACAAGGCAAAAAAATCTCTTTCCGCCGACCAGTACAAGCTTTATAAGCTAATTTGGGAGCGGTTTATCGCAAGCCGTATGAGCGACCAGCTGCTCAATACAATGGTTGTCGGAATAAACGTGGGCGAGTATAGCTTCCGTGCGAATGGTCACAGCGTTGAGTTCGACGGTTTCACCAAGCTTTACGAGGTAGCGGAGGAGAAGGGCGACAGCTTTACCGACCTTCCCGCGCTCACCGAGCAAAGCGAGCTTACAAAAAAAGAGCTTAAGCCCGCACAGAGGTTCACACAGCCGCCTATGCGGTTTACCGAGGCGACGCTTATTAAAACACTTGAGGAGAACGGAATAGGAAGACCCTCGACCTATGCGCCGACAATTTCCACGATAATTGACCGCGGCTATGTTGAGCGCGACCAGAAATCCATTAAGCCCACGGCGCTCGGCACGGTTGTAACAGACCTTATGATAGACCAGTTCA